>JAIRYD010000215.1 GCA_031267935.1 Tannerella sp. | reverse complement strand
ATCCGGGTCAAAGTGATGAAAATATTTATATTTATCTCCGCGGAAGTGTTTTTTTCATTTTTATAGTGTATTTTTGTCGGCTGAAAACATGATTTAAAATTTCCGCAATGAACGAAATGATGTATCCTTTCCGTAAAAACGGCCGGACGGCGCTTGTTGTCACTCTGGCGGGTCTGCTCGTACTGTCTGCCTGCGCAGAAAAAAAGGACGGGCAGGTAAAAAAAACGTTTCCGATGGTGACGGTTCCGGCCGTCTACAGCGATCCGCAGGCACGCGCCGAATATCTGGCGATGCACTTTTGGGATCGTTTCGACTTCGGCGATACCGCCAGCATCGGGAGCGCCGCACCCGTCACGGAACAAGCCATTGTCGATTACATTTCGACCTTCCCCTATGCCTCCTACGACGCCGTAAACGGAGGCGTCCGGCACACGCTGAGCATGGCAGAACGTCATCCGGCGGTGTATGCCTTCTTCACTTCGATGATGGAACGCTACCTCTTCAACCTTGGTTCGTCGCTGCACAACGACGAATATTTCATCCCCGTACTCGAACACATGCTCACCTCCGTCGTGCTCGACGACTATCACAAGATGCGTCCGAATGCCATCCTCATCGAGTTGCTGAAAAACCGTCCCGGTACGCAGGCCGCCGATATACGCTATGCAACCCTTTCGGGGGCGAAAAATGCGCTTTCGCACGTCGCGACGGATTATACGCTTGTGATGTTTCACAACCTCGACTGCGGCAACTGCCGCGAACTGGCCGCAGCTATCGACGCCTCGACCGTGATACGGGAAATGCAGCGACGCAAAATGCTGACCGTAGCGGCCATATATCACGGCGACGACATTGACGGATGGAAAAGACACGTATCTGAAATGCCTCCCCTGTGGACACACGGATACGACTACGGTCACGAAATTGTCGACAGCGCCACGTATGCGTTGCGGGTCATCCCCACGCTCTATCTGCTCAAAAAAGACAGAGTTGTCATCATGCGCGACGCCGCGCTCAACTACGTGGAATATTTTTTCAACAGCATTATCAATCCTCCGGCAATTCGGAATCCGGTCGAAAGCGAACAATAATAAAGAATACATATTTATGAAAAAGAGCATTTTATATACGGGAGGAGGCGACAGAGGCACGACGTCGCTGGTCGGTGGCGAGCGTGTGTCCAAGACGCATCCCCGCATCGAAGCCTACGGTACGCTGGACGAACTGAACGCCTTCATCGGCCTGCTGGTCGCCGAAGTGGACGACGAATACACGTGCGAAGTACTGCAACTCATTCAGCACCGGCTGTTCACCGTCGGCGCATATCTCGCGACCGGGACGGAAAATGCGGAAAGCCACATCACGGCAGAAATAGTTCGCAGCATCGAAGAATCCATCGACTGCATGGACGGCAGCCTGCCGCGGATGAAAGGCTTCGTCCTGCCCGGCGGATGTCCGACGGCAGCACTGGCACACGTGTGCCGTACGGTTTGCCGGCGTGCCGAACGGCTGATATACAGGCTGTCGGAAATATCCCCCGTAGATGCGCACGTGCTCACCTTCATGAACCGTCTGTCGGATTTGCTTTTTGCCATCGCACGCAACGAATGCCGGTTAAAAAATAAAGAAGAAATTATTTGGAAGAATACTTGTTCGTAAGAAATAATATTTTACTTTTGCGGAAATTTTTGATGGTAAGAATCATCTTTGAGTAGTTAATCCTTGTAAAAAAGATTGTTATGTATTGGACATTAGAACTGGCATCCAAATTGGAAGATGCGCCCTGGCCCGCAACCAAAGACGAATTGATAGACTACGCACAGCGTTCGGGCGCGCCGCTGGAAGTAATAGAAAATCTTCAGGAAATGGAGGACGAAGGAGAAATATATGAGTGTATGGAAGATATCTGGCCTGATTATCCGAGTAAGGAAGACTTTTTCTTCAACGAAGAAGAGTATTGACGTTCAGAGTGTTCCCCCGCTTCCGCTCCAGCGTCATCTACCCACGGGCTGAAAGCCCGGCGATTAACAGCATAGCGAAACGCGCTGTAAAAACGGACCACACGCAAATTCCAAACCCTCAAACGAACAGCAGGCACGTATCTTCCTGCAACAGGTATGTACCGGGCATGCCCGGTGCATACTTTTAGAGGTTCCCTTTAGAGATTTCCTTATGAATTTAAAGCCGACAGGCGCAGAAGGAAAAAGACAGGATGTTTCGCCCTGTGGGTAATTCGAAATATTTCACGTACCTTTGCGCCACATATAAACAGGTAATTATGGCACTGATAAAACCTCTCAGAGGATTCACACCCGTCATTGGAGAAAACACTTTTTTAGCTGAAAATGCAGTGATTATAGGTGATGTGGTGATTGGCGAAGGATGCAGCATCTGGTATGGCGTCGTGCTGCGCGGCGACGTCAATTCCATCCGCATCGGCAATGGAGTCAACATACAGGACGGCTCCGTACTGCATACATTATATGAAAAATCGACTGTCGAAATCGGCGACGACGTTTCGATCGGGCACAACGTGACCATCCACGGTGCAAAAATTTGCAACAGTGCACTTGTCGGCATGGGCGCCGTCGTGCTCGACCATGCCGTTGTCGGCGAGGGAGCGATTGTGGCCGCCGGCTCGGTCGTACTCGCTCGCACGCAGGTTGAAGCCGGCAGTATCTATGCAGGTGCACCTGCCAGATTCGTCAAGAAAGTGGCGCCCGAGCAGGCAAGCGAAATCAACCGTAAAATTGCCCGCAACTACCACATGTATGCTTCGTGGTACGAAAACGGTGACGGGCAATGAAACACCGGTTATTACTTGTATGCGTGACTGTTTCAGTCGTGCTGGCGACGATTGCCGCGCTGCGTTTTGCATCGCGGTTCCGTCCGCCGGCGAACGAAATGCCGATGGACGATGCGGATACGCTTGTTGTCCGCCGTGCACGCCTCGTTTTTGCCGGCGACCTGATGCAACACACGACGCAGATCAGGGCTGCCCGGGCTCCGGACGGTGTGTACGATTATTCAGAATCGTTTAAGTATGTAAAAGATATCTTCATGAATGCAGACGTGGCCATTCTCAACTTCGAGACGACGCTGGCGCCGCGAGAGCCATACACGGGCTATCCACGTTTCCGTTCGCCCGTGCAGATTGCAGACGCCTTGAAAGACATGGGAGTCGACATCGCCGCCCTCGCGAACAATCATATCTGCGACAACGGGTTTGCGGGTATTTCCTTCACTATCGGTTATCTGGATTCCTGCGGCATTGCTTCGACCGGCGTTTTTGCCGACAGCGCACAGTACCTCGAACGGCATCCGCTCCGTTTCGAAGCGGGGAACCTCCGCTTTGCCCTGCTGAACTATACTTACGGCACGAACGGCATGCCCGTCCCGAGTAAGGCGATTGTCAACCTGACGGATACAGCCGTCATTGCGTCCGATCTGGCACGGATAGACCGGCGCGGCACGGATTGCATCATCGTTTTATTTCACTGGGGCGACGAATATGCCCGCCGACCGAATGGCGAACAGCAGATGCTGGACGCTTTCTGTCGCCGGCGAGGCGTGGAGATGGTGATAGGCAGCCATTCGCATACGATACAACCCTTTGAGGAACATCTCGATGCCGACAGCGTGACCCGCGCCGTCACGGTCTATTCGCTGGGCAATCTCGTGTCCAACCAGCGCTGGCGCTATTCGGACGGGGGATTGATGGTGACGCTCGACGTCGAAAAGCCGGACGACGGGCCGCTCCGCATTCACATGCAACCTCTTCCGGTATGGGTGCTGCTGCCCGGATATCGCATCCTGCCCGAACGGGTAGCCGACACGATTCGGATGGCGGAACAGCAACGCGCAATGTACAGACAGTTTGCAGCGGATACGCACGCGCTACTTGGGGTATAGTACGCGAGATTCGTCGACAGACGTGCGTCTCGTCATCCACATTTTAAATTCGGCGGCCTTGTTTTTGCTGATGTAAATACGTTCGGGCACTTCGATGTCGAGCGCGATCAGCAGGCGACTGTCGAACCAGACGGTGATATGCTTCACGCTGTCGCGCGCAATGACATATTGTTTATTCGCACGGATGAAATCGGCAGGATTCAGGGATGCAATCACCTGATCCAGCGTCTTGTGATAAGGATAATACTTCCCGTCCTTCAGGTAGATGCACGTATTCTTATCCGTCGTGTAAAAGCAGGCGATATGCACGATGTCGACCGGCAGCAACTTGTCCTTAACCGGTATAAGCAGTTTATCCTTGTATGTGGGGGCAGGCGCCAGATGTACCAGCTGCGAGAGGTATTGCAGCAGATCGGCGTTTGTCAGTTTGCTGAACTTGTCCAGCGCGCGCTGCAGATCGTTCATCTTGATAGGTTTGAGCAGATAGTCTATGCTGTTGACTTTGAACGCTTCGAGGGCATACTCGTCGTAAGCCGTCGTAAAGATGACGGGTATTTCGACCTGGACGATGTTGAAAATGGAAAACGCTGCACCGTCGGAAAGATGTATGTCCATAAAAATAAGGTCGGGAGGTGGATGGGTCTGCAACCAGCGAACAGTCTGCTCGATGCTTTCCGTAATGCCTTCAATTTCGATAGCGAAACTTGTTTCGGCAAGCATGGCTACAAGATTTTCGCTGGCAACCGTTTCGTCTTCGACTATCAACAGCCTCATTTTTATCTATTTTAGCGGTAAGTAAACTCTGAATATCTTTTCGCCCGGCTCGATACGGATTTGCCTGTTCATCAGCAGGGAAAAACGGTTTTCAAGATTATGAAGCCCGGTCCCGTTGGTGACTTCCTGCGCATGTTTCGGAAAAACGGGATTGGAAACGACCAATTCCATTTGTTTGTTTAACCAGATGTCTACCACCATTTTATGTTGGCTATCGATGATATTGTGCACGACAACGTTGTCAATCAGAGGAAGCAGGGAGAGGACGGGGATCTTCAGTTCCATCTTGTCCTTGCCGACGATGATGTTGAACACCAGCTTGTTGGCAAAACGTACCTCCATCATGTAGCGAAACGCTTCGGCAAATTCCAGTTCTTCGCCCAGCGCGACCAGTCCTTTCTTCTCGCTCTGAAGTATATAGCGAAAGACATCCGACAATTTGTTCACGTATGCCAGTGTGTTTTCCTCGTTCTTTTTCCGTATGAGCGCAGAAAGGCCGTTCAGCGAATTGAAGAAAAAATGCGGGTTGATCTGATTCGTGAGGGCGCTGCAGCGGCTTTGCAGATTCTCGATTTTCAACTGTTCTATTTCCTGCTCCTTTTTCAGTTGCACGGCATACAGCAGAAACACGTGCCCGACAAAAGTGCAAACGATACCTACCACAAAAAACTGAAAAAGCAGTATGCTTGTGAAACAGTCGGCCTTGATGCTGAAAAGATAGGATATGCAGACATATACCAGATAGGCGATGAGCGCCAGCAGAAAAGTCTGTATCAGACGTTTTTTGAAAAGGACGGTTTTTATTTTCTCAAGATTGTATATTAAGATGATATATATCAGTACGGTAAAGAAGACGAACCGAAAGAAAAAAAACGACAGGTGGGCGGGATGCACGGTTTTGTCCATCTGACTCAACTCCCACGAAAGACAGGCAATATTGGGATAGACGATAAAGACCGCACTAATCACACTGATAAGCAACAGCTTGGTTGAATTGTACTTGTAAGGAAAATTCATTCGGCAATTGTTCGTTATATAATTCTATGTTTATGATGCAAATATGGGAAAATATGGGTTTATTCACATGTTAATTTGTCGCAAAAAAGAAAAAACACGGATAATCGCGAAAACGAGTGAAAGCACACTCCGTGTGGCAGGGAATCTGTTCCGGCAGCTCTTCCTCTTGGACTTGAACCAAGGACCCTCTGATTAACAGTCAGATGCTCTAACCAACTGAGCTAAGGAAGAAAATTGTATGGCCTTTCTTATCCTAAAATGCGGTGCAAAAATACAGCTATTTTTTCAAATACGCAATATTCGGTGCAAAAAAAAGTTTGTGCAGGTATGTTTTGACGTGTTTTCGGGAGCGTGAAATACCGGTCTGCAAAAAAGAATGCAGCTGTTTTTCAGCCAATATCTGTTCATGCGAAAAAAAACGCGGAAAATATGTGGCAGAATAGAAAATAGTCCGTATCTTTGCACCCGTCAAAAATGGAAAGGTGCCATAGCTCAGTTGGTAGAGCAACGGACTGAAAATCCGTGTGTCCCTAGTTCGATTATTGGTGGCACCACGAAAGCAGACAGAAACAAACTCCCGAAAGTCATTGATTTTAGGGAGTTTTTCTTTTTTTCGAAAAACGCGAAACAAGTGCGGAATACGTATATTTCACGTGTCATGTTTTTGTATTTCCGATAAAGTCGTTACATTTGCGGAGTAATCGCATTCGCACGGCGGAAGTTTTCTATTCCGTCGCAGTCGTTAAGCAGTGATACATTAAATGATTTATGAAGAAAATACGTTTCGGTGTCGTCGGCACCAATTTTATTACCGACTGGGTGATGGCCGGCGGGCGTGAAGATGAGCGGTTCGAACCGGTTGCCGTCTGCTCGCGTACGGAGGAAACGGCCGAGTCGTTTGCGGCGAAACATTGTATTCCTCACACGTTTACGTCCGTCGAAGCGATGGCGGCCAGTCCGTTGATTGATGCCGTGTATATCGCTTCGCCCAACGCCATGCACGCAAAGCAAAGCATCGTGTGCATGCAGCATGGCAAACATGTGTTGTGCGAGAAAGCGTTCGCCTCGAATGCCGCGGAAGTACGCACGATGATTGAGACCGCCCGCAAGCATGACGTGACGCTGATGGAAGCCATGAAGCCGACGCTGACGCCCGGTTTCCGCGCCGTTCGGGATGCCGTACGCACAATCGGTGTCGTCCGGCAATATTTCGCCTGCTACTGCCAGTACTCGTCGCGTTACGACAAACTGAAGGAAGGCATTGTGCTGAACGCCTTTAATCCCGAACTGAGCAACGGCGCAGTGATGGATATCGGTATTTATACCATCTATCCGATGGTTGTCCTGTTCGGACGGCCGAAGACGATACAGGCGTCGGGCATCAAACTGCATAGCGGTGTGGACGGACATGGCAACGTCGTTTTCAAGTATGATAACGGCCTCTGTGCGACGGTTATGTATAGCAAGATTGCCGATTCGCGACTTCCGACGGAGATTCAGGGCGAAGGCGGCATCATCGCTCTCGACAGGATCAACGTCATCGGCCGGGCAACGCTCAAACGGCGCAACGGGGCGGAGGAAAACATCCTGCCTGAAACGACGCACAACGAGTATTACTACGAAATTGCCGAATTTATCGATCTCGTACAATCGGGCAGGAGAGAGTCGTGCATCAATTCGCTTGAAAATTCGCTGATTACAATAGAGATCATCGACGAGATACGCCGCCAGTCAGGCGTGCGTTTTCCTGCGGACGATTGATTTGGTTTCCTGTTTTTGACAGCCCCTTAATCGAAGTCGAACGGGTTGAGCGCGTCTGTATCGTCCTTGAACTGTTCCAGTTCGCGGCGTTCCTTCTTCGTCGGGCGACCCAGTCCGCGCGCCCGGTCAACGAAGCCCGAAAGTTTGCTCATCTCCAGCATTTCGTACTGTTCGGGAGGAGTGACGTTCTCCAGATATCCGGGCGTCAGCTTGGCACTCATCCGGCTTTCGGCAAGCGCCAGCACCTTGAATGAAAACGTCATGGGAGGTTTGCGAATCTGCAGAATCTCGCCGACTCTGATCATCCGCGACGGTTTCGCGGTCACGCCGCCAATCGATACCCGGCCTTTCTTGCAGGCTTCCGCCGCGATCGTACGCGTCTTGAAAATGCGCGTCGCCCACATCCATTTATCTATCCGCACTTCATTCATCGACAGATATTTTTACTTGTGATTATACAAATTCATGGTGACATCTATCCCGGCAAGACAGAAACTTTTCACCATTTCCGAAGCCTGTTTCACGCGCGCAGGGATTTGTTCCCGTTCTTCAGGATCGAACGGTCCGAGCACATAATCAATCTGTCTGCCCGGCGAAAAACGGTTTCCGATGCCGAAACGCAGGCGGCTGTAATTCTGCGTACCCAACGTTTCTTCGATGTGGCGCAATCCGTTATGACCGGCGGCGCTTCCCTTCGGTTTGAGACGCAACGACCCGAGCGGCAGGGCGATGTCGTCGGCCACGACCAGCAGCTGTTCGACCGTCAGATTCTCTTTTTGCAGCCAGTAGCGGACGGCAAGCCCGCTTAGATTCATGAACGTATTCGGTTTGAGAAGAATCAGCTCCGCATTTTTCACGCGCAATCGTGCGATGGCGCCGTAGCGCATTTCCGTGAATGCGACACCGGCTTCTTCGGCTACGACATTCACCACGCGAAACCCGATATTGTGGCGCGTGCCCCAATATTCCGCTCCGATATTTCCCAATCCTGCAATTAAAAATTTCATTCCTTGTCCAAACTGAAAAAAAGAGGAGAAAATGCCATCCGACAAATCCTCCTCTTAAAAGAATTACATTACATGCTATGATCCGGCAGTGGCGGCTTCCATTCCGCGGGCGGCACGGGTCAACTTCACCGAGCAAACTACGGCGTTTTTTGCATTGATCAGTTCCATGTTTTCAAACTGAAGGTCGCCGACCTGTACTGCCTTGCCCAATCCCAGTTTCTCTACATTAATTACCAGTTTTTCCGGCATCTCGTCAAACAGCGCTTTTACGCGCAGTTTGCGCATCTCCAGATTCAGCTTGCCGCCGGCCTTGACGCCTTCGGCATGGCCTTCCAGAATGACGGGCACTTCCATCACGATCGGTTTCTTTTCGAAGACTTCCAGAAAATCGATATGCAGAATGGCATCTGTCACAGGATGGAACTGGAGGGCTTTCACGATGGATTTCACCGTGCGACCACCTTTCAGCGACAAGTCGACCAGATAGATGTAAGGCGTGTAAATCAAGTTGCGCACATTGTCGGCCGTCACGGAAAATTCCGTCATGACAACACCTTTGTTATCGCCGATCGCAACTATCTTTTCGCCTTTGTTCAACGTGCCCTTGTATGGCAATTCGACCGGCGCCTGACCGTACAGTATGGCAGGAATTGCGTCTCCTTTACGGAGCGCTTTGGTTGCTTTTTTCCCGGTAACCTCTCTTGGGGTACCTTCTAATTGATACGTGTTCATTTTTTTATAGTTTGTGTTACTCAAAATTAGTGCTTCATGCTAATTTCCCATCACACGAAATGCAATGGCTTGATAAAGCGGGGGCAAAGGTACAAAAAAATTATTAAATAATTTGGCACCATCGTAATATTATTTTTTCTACCTTTGTACCCGAATTTTATTGTATAATTAAACAGTTCATCCTATGGATATTTCACACATCGAACATTTGGGTATTGCCGTGAAAAGCATCGAAGCCCATCTCCCCTATTACGAGCAGGTATTGGGGTTGAAATGCTACAACATCGAGGTTGTGGCCGATCAAAAAGTAAAAACAGCCTTCTTCAAGGTGGGACAGACGAAAATCGAGCTGCTGGAGCCGACGAGCGAAGACAGCGCCATCGCCAAATTCATCGAAAACAGGGGCGAAGGAATCCATCACATTGCGTTTTCCGTTCCGTCCGTGCAGGAAGCGCTGGACGAAGTGGCATCGAAAGGCGTACGACTGATAGACCTGCAGCCGCGCGGCGGTGCGGAAGGATTGCAGATCGCATTCCTGCATCCCAAGTCGACGGGAAGCGTACTGACTGAACTGTGTATGGAAGGGAAATAGGTATCCGGCCGATTAAAAATGTATATATATTAATATGTTTAATATCAAAATAATAAATTAATGAGTAATCAACTTGAGAAAGTAAAGGAACTGATTGCCTTGCGCGATCAGGCACGTTTGGGGGGTGGAGAAAAATCCATCGAGAAGCAGCATGAACGCGGCAAATATACTGCGCGCGAGCGTATTTCGATGTTGCTGGATGAAGGCAGTTTCGAAGAAATGGATATGTTTGTGAAACACAGATGTACGAATTTCGGACAGGACAGGAAGAACTTCCTCGGCGACGGCGTGGTGACCGGAAGCGGTACGATTGACGGCCGTCTGGTGTATGTTTTTGCACAGGATTTCACCGTGTTCGGAGGTTCGCTTTCGGAAACGATGTCGCAAAAAATATGTAAAGTGATGGATATGGCGCTGAAAATGGGCGCTCCGTGTATCGGCATCAACGATTCGGGGGGCGCGCGTATTCAGGAGGGAGTCAATGCCCTGGCCGGTTATTCCGAAATTTTCCAGCGCAACATTTTGTCGTCGGGCGTGATTCCTCAAATCTCCGGCATCTTTGGCCCCTGCGCGGGCGGCGCTGTATATTCGCCTGCACTGACGGATTTTACACTCATGACGGAAGGCAATTCGTACATGTTCCTCACCGGACCGAAGGTTGTAAAAGCGGTGACGGGTGAAGACGTCGACCAGGAAAACCTTGGCGGAGCAAGCGTCCATTCCACAAAATCGGGCGTGACGCATTTCACCGCACAAACCGAGGAAGAAGGACTGGCGATGATTCGTAAACTGTTGAGTTACATTCCGCAGAACAACCTCGAAGAAGCGCCGCTGATGACATGTTCCGACCCGATTGACCGTCTGGACGACATCCTGAACGAAATCATTCCCGACAGCGCCAACCAGGCATACGACATGTATGAAGTGATTGGTACGATTGTCGATAACGGCGAATTTTTTGAAGTGCAGAAAGATTTTTCCAAAAACATCATCATCGGCTTCGCGCGTTTCAACGGCCACTCCGTAGGCATCGTCGCCAACCAGCCGAAATATCTTGCCGGCGTGCTGGACTGCAACGCGTCGCGCAAAGGCGCACGCTTCGTGCGTTTCTGCGACGCCTTCAACATCCCGCTGGTCACGCTTGTCGACGTGCCGGGCTTCCTTCCGGGAACGGGGCAGGAATACAACGCCGTCATTCTGCACGGCGCCAAACTGCTTTATGCCTACGGCGAAGCGACCGTGCCCAAAGTGACGGTCACGCTGCGCAAGTCCTACGGCGGATCGCATATCGTGATGAGCTGCAAACAGCTGCGCGGCGACCTGAACTATGCATGGCCGACGGCCGAAATCGCCGTGATGGGAGGCTCCGGTGCAGCCGAAGTGCTGTATGCCAAAGAATTGAAAGAGGCAGCCGATCCGGCTGCGCTGATGGCAGAAAAGGTGGAAGAATATAACTCGCTGTTTACAAATCCGTATAATGCCGCCAAATACGGATACATCGACGACGTGATCGAACCGCGCAACACGCGTTTCCGCATCATCCGCGCCCTGCAGCAGTTGCAGACGAAGAAACTGACCAACCCGGCCAAAAAGCATGGAAATATCCCTCTTTAATTCAACGGAAAGAAGAATATGAAGATGATATACAAAAAAATCGGAACGCTGTTGCTTTTTGCCCTGCTTTTCGTCGCAGGCGCACAGGCGCAGCAGGTTACCGCCATGCGAATCAACGAAGTGCTGGTTGTCAACGAAGATAATTTCGTGGACGATTACGGTAAACGGAACGGATGGGTTGAATTGTTCAATACTTCTGCAGGAACGGTAAATATCGGTGGATGCTATCTGACGGACGACCGTAATAATCCACGTAAATATCCTATCCCAAAAGGCGATGTGCAGACAATCATCCGTCCGGGGCAGCATGCCCTTTTCTGGGCGGACGGGATACCGGACCGCGGTACTTTCCATGTGAGTTTTACCCTCGATCCGGGGAAGGAAAACTACATTGCCTTTTACGATGCCGATGGAAAAACGCTGGTAGATTCGATTGTCGTCCCCGCGGGACAAAAAGCAGACATCAGCTACGGCCGTACGATTGACGGCCAGGCCGAGTGGAAGCATTTGACGAAGGTCACGCCCAGCACAAATAACCTGACGCTGGACACGAACGAAAAGATTGAGAACTTTCAGAAGAATGACAGCTTCGGCGTAGGAATGACAATCACTGCCATGGGCGTGGTATTCATCGGTTTGATACTGCTGTATATTGCGTTCAAATACATTGGAAAATCCGCCGTGGGCATAAGCAGGCGGCGCGCGCAACAAGCGGGCGCAGAGAACGGGAACACCAACACCAGCGCGCTCGAATCGGGCGAAATCGTGGCCGCCATTTCGATGGCATTGCACGAAGTGGAAGAAGATGTACACGATTTGGAAAATACCGTACTCACCATGCACAAAGTGGCGCGCACCTATTCACCGTGGAGTTCGAAAATTTACGGATTAAGAAATCAACCTCAGAAAAAATAATTTAAATAATCGAAAAAATGAAACAATTCAAATATACAATCAACGGAAATCTCTATAACGTGACGGTCAACAAAGTGGAAGACACCGTGGCGGAGGTAGAAGTGAACGGCACGCCCTACAAAGTTACGATGGACAAGCCTGCCAAGAAGCACGTAGTGACCATCAAGCGTCCCGCACAGGCGCCGACGACCGCGTCCGGGACGCCCCTCGTATCGCGTCCGGTTGCTGCGGAGGGTTCGGCCAAAGCCATCAAGTCGCCGCTGCCGGGTATTATCCTGAGCATCGACTGCAAGGTGGGCGACGCAGTGAAGAAAGGCCAGAAACTCCTTGTGCTCGAGGCTATGAAGATGGAAAACGCCATTCCTGCCGACCAGAACGGCACGATAGTCGAAATTAAAGTGAATAAGGGAGATTCTGTACTGGAAGGTTCAGAATTGGTAACCATTAAATAACGTCATCATGCAGGACAGTTTTTTATCATTTCTTGTAGAAAATCTTCAGTTGTTCCTGACGTATACGGGTTTTTACAACGTAACGCCCGGACATATCGTCATGATTCTGGTGGGACTGTTTTTTATCTTTCTTGCCATCAGATACGAATTTGAACCCATGCTGCTCATTCCGATCGGATTCGGGATCCTCGTCGGCAATATTCCGTTCAAGGATGCGGGGCTGCAGATCGGTCTTTACGAAGAAGGGTCGGTGTTGAATATCCTCTACCAGGGAGTGCGGCAGGGATGGTATCCGCCGCTGATATTCCTCGGCATCGGGGCGATGACCGACTTTTCGGCATTGATTTCGAATCCGAAGCTGATGCTGATAGGCGCTGCCGCCCAGTTCGGTATTTTCGGTGCGTATATCATTGCGCTTCAGATGGGATTTGAGCCGCATCAGGCGGCAGCCATCGGTATCATCGGCGGAGCGGACGGCCCGACGGCCATCTTCCTCTCGTCCAAGCTGGCGCCCAACCTGATGGGAGCCATCGCCGTCTCGGCCTACTCGTACATGGCGCTGGTGCCCATCATACAACCGCCGTTCATGCGGCTGCTCACCACGAAAAAGGACAGGCTGATACGCATGAAACCGCCCCGCGTGGTTTCGTCGACGGAGAAAATGATTTTCCCCATTGTCGGGCTGTTGCTGACGTGTTTCCTCGTCCCTTCGGGTCTGCCGTTGCTGGGACTGCTCTTTTTCGGAAACATACTGAAAGAGAGTGGCGTCACGCGGCGTCTGGCCGAAACGGCACGCGGGCCGCTGATCGACACGATCACCATCCTGCTGGGCATCACCGTCGGCGCGTCGACACAGGCGTCGCAGTTCCTTACCGTCCAGTCGATCAAAATCTTCGGACTGGGTGCCGCCTCCTTTGTCATGGCCACGTGTGCCGGCGTCCTGTTCGTGAAATTTTTCAACCTGTTCCTCAAAAAAGACAACAGAATCAATCCGCTGATCGGCAATGCCGGCGTATCGGCCGTGCCCGATTCCGCACGCATTTCGCAGATACTCGGGCTGGAATACGATTCGACCAACCACCTGCTGATGCACGCCATGGGTCCGAACGTCGCAGGCGTGATCGGCTCGGCCGTAGCTGCCGGCGTACTGCTGGGATTCCTGGGATAACAGTCACCCGTTCGCGACCGGCCAAGTCGGTAACAGATAAAAAGTCCTGCCGGATTGCCGGCAGGATTTTTTGTGGCCGTACCGGAAGTTGAGAATTAACCCGAACGGTCGCTTGCCTGGAGGGCATTCATATTAATATTCAAAATTTTAATCCGTTATCCCTCAATAATTCTCAAATAATCCCCCAGCGAGTTTTTTACCGCGGTTGCCACGAGCAGATTAAACGGTTCGCGGTCGTTCTCGACGTGGCTTGCTTCCAGTGCCGCGTAATATGCCTGTTTTGCCCCGTTATCGCCTTTCAGGACGGTTATCGTATAGCCCTTTGAAAGCAGGTACAAATTCATCAAAAGCCGTGATGTACGTCCGTGTCCGTCAATAAACGGGTGTATCCTTACCAGTTCATCATGCAGATATGCAGCAATCAAAACCGGGTGAGCGCCATCAGCTTCCAGTTGCCTGTATTCGAGCATAAAGTTTTCCATCCGTGGAGCTATCAAATAAGGTTGGGGCGGTATGTGCCGGCTACCCGCAATCATTACCGGGACATTCCTGTATCGTCCGGCCTGCTCCCTGTTTATGCCGTGCAGAATAATGGCGTGTATTTCCTTGACGGTACGCTCCGTTATCTCTATCCCGGCGGAGGCTATCTCCTTGATAAATTCAATGGCCTGGGCGTGATTGATGGCTTCCAGGTGTTCCGCCATCGACTTGCCTCCGATAGTAACGCCTTCGCCGACTATCAGTGCCGTTTCCTGCAATGTCAGCGTATTGCCTTCTATCCGGTTGCTTTCATACGTGTATTCCATTTCAAAAGCCGCCTTTATTTTTTTCAGGGCATCTCCGTCAAGTGGCCGGGCTGTCTGCAAACAATGTTTCAGCGCGTCGGCCTGTTGTAATACTGTTTTTAATTTTGCACTCATGCCGATTTGTATTTAATCCGTTAAACCGTCCGGTTTTGCCGCTGCCGCCTGCATACTCCTGTTGATAACCTTTGCATAAATCCGGGTGGTCTGAATATCCGAATGTCCCGGTATTTTGCTTACAGTTTCAATAGGTACTTCCAAACTCAAAAGCAGGGTAGCGTTTGTGTGCCGTGCAACATGAAACGTTAAATGTTTGGGATTTGACGGCATTTGCAAGCCTCAGCGTTTCAGCGTTTGCCTCTCTGTCGGTTTTGCCTGTTTCAGGGATTGGATACAGTTTCAAAAACTCGTATTCACGTTTACCGTCCCTGTAATAATCCGGATAAACGGATTGATTTCCGTTTGAAAGTTGTTTGAAACGGATTTTGACAGGTTCTTTTGCCTTTGGCTGTTTTTTCCTGTTACTCATAATCGAATCGTTTTTTTTAGTTTTTTTACCGTGTACAAAAGTACAACCTGATATTGACAAAACAAAGGAGAATGTCAATTTTTCATCATTTTGAGGTACGTAATCTTTCTTTTTCATGTCTGATAAGTTTTAAAATGCTGATATATAATTATTAATAAGCAGTTGCGGATTGCTTCGGGGGATGTCCGCGGACAATTTAGGGAAGCCCTTAAATGATTCAGGGAAGTCCCTGAATGATTCAGGGAAGTCCCTGGACGATTCAGGGAAGTCCTTAAATGATTCAGGGAAGTCCCTGGACGATTCAGGGAAGTCCTTAAATGATTCAGGGAACCCTTAAATGATTCGGGGAAGCCCTTAAATAGTTCAGGGAAGTCCCTTAAATGATTTAGGGAAGTCCCTGAATGGTTCAGGGAAGTCCCTGAATGGTTCGAGGGAGTCCCGAAAAGGTTCGGAAATGTCCGGCGGCCGTTTGCAGCGGTGCGGAAGGGGGAAAGGGATTCTCTCCGCCTGCAGAGCGGATTTCCGCCGGACGTGCGGGTCGTCGCTACGGATCTGTTTTCGGTCGTGTTCCGAATCTTAGTCATAAGACGGTTGCAAAATGGTATTTATTCACTCATGTCAGGCATCCACTGCGCCGGACACCGGCACGTCCTTCGGACTCGGGATTGCCGGCATGGAATTTGTGGCAGTGCGTGACATCAGTAATAAAATATGAGTAAGGTTATGATGAAACGAGAAAGAAAATCACTACTTTTACGCCGCAAAACAGACAGGCATGACGAATTCTTCAACCGTTTTTCCGGCCGAATGGCATCCGCAGAGTGCGGTACAGCTCACCTGGCCGCACGAAGACACCGACTGGCGCGCACAGCTGGACGAAGTCGTTCCCTGCTTCGTCGCCATCGCCCGGGAAGTGATGCGGCGTGAAACGGCGCTGATCGTGTGCGCCGACGAACGGGAGGTACGCACGCAACTGGGCACGTTCGACGAACGGCGCGCCGTTTTCCGCCAAATCAGCACAAACGACACGTGGGCGCGCGACCACGGCGGCATCACGGTCCTGCGCGACGGCGTGCCGGAAATCCGCGACTTCGTGTTCAACGGCTGGGGGATGAAGTATCCGGCCTGCCACGATAATCGGATCACAGGAGAACTGTTTAAAATGAAGACGTTTGCCCCGTTCGTGAAGCGCTGCGACATGTCGCCCTTCGTGCTCGAAGGGGGAAGCGTCGAATCGGATGGCAGGGGCACGCTGCTGACCACATCGAAATGTCTGCTTTCGCACAATCGCAACACGCATCTGGACAGGGCGCAGGTGGAGGCTGCCCTCAAATCCTTTTTTGGCGCCGGACGCGTCCTCTGGCTGGAGCACGGTCATCTGGCGGGCGACGATACGGACGGGCATGTCGACACGCTCGCACGCTTCTGCGATGCGGAAACGATTGCCTACGTGCAGTGTACGGACGAAGCCGACAGGCACTTCCGCGAACTGCACGCGATGGAAGCGACGCTTCGCACGTTCCGCACGACCGGAGGCAAACCCTACCGTCTGATTCCGCTGCCGATGGCCGATCCGGCGTTCGACGACGGCGGACAGTTGCCGGCCACGTATGCCAATTTTCTGATTATAAACGGCGCCGTGCTCGCGCCCTTCTATGGCAGTCCGAAAGACCGCATGGCGCAGTCCATCCTGCAGCAAACATTCCCCGGCAGGGAAATTGTCGGCATCGACTGCACCGCCTTGATACGCCAGCACGGCTCGCTGCACTGCGTCACGATGCAATATCCCGTCGAAGCGGCCATCCGTCCGACAGGACACAAATAGATTAATGCAAAAAAACTCAACCGGATAAATCACTGAAAACAAGTAAAAGTATGAAAGCGGGAATCATCCAGCAACACAACACGGCCGACACGGCCGACAATATCGCCCGTCTGCACGAACGGATACGTCACTGTGCCGCGCAGGGAGCACGGCTCGTTGTCCTTCAGGAACTGCACAATAGCCTGTATTTCTGTCAGACGGAAGACCCGGCGCAGTTCGCCCTGGCCGAAAGCATCCCCGGCCGGTCGACGCGGATCTTCGGCGCGCTGGCGAAAGAAACGGGTATGGTGCTTGCACTCTCGCTCTTCGAACGACGGGCGGCAGGACTTTACCACAATACGGCTGTCGTCATCGAACGGGACGGCTCCATCGCCGGCTGCTACCGCAAGATGCATATTCCCGACGACCCGGCTTACTACGAAAAATACTACTTCGCGCCGGGCGATACGGGTTTCGTACCCGTCGATACTTCCGTCGGACGGCTGGGCGTGATGATCTGCTGGGATCAGTGGTTTCCCGAAGCGGCGCGGCTGATGACCCTGCGTGGCGCCGACATACTGATCTGCCCCACGGCCATTGGATGGGAGAGTACCGATACGGACGACGAAAAACAGCGCCAGCGCGAGGCCTGGCAGACCGTCCAGCGTGGCCATGCCATTGCCAACGGGCTGCCGCTCATAGCCGTAAACCGCATAGGAACCGAGCCGGACCCGTCGCGGCAGACACGCGGCATCACGTTTTGGGGAAGCAGTTTCGCCGTCGGCCCCCAGGGCGAATGGCTTGGCCTGCTGTCCGGTGAAGAAGAAATGACGCAGGTGGTCGATATCGACTTGTCGCGAAGCGAGCACGTGCGCCGTATGTGGCCCTTCCTGCGCGACCGGCGCATCGACGCCTTCGACGGACTGGACAGACGCTACCTTGCGGAATGACATTTCCCCGACCGGCCGGAAGAGAAAAAAACGGTTTTTTCTCCACAGTATGAGTATATTTTATACTTTCCACTGTTATACGGAAAATGAAAGAAGAGATACCGACCGGGCAATCCGGACCCGTTGAAGAACAACTGCTGTGGGAAATGTTTCTCTCGGGCGACGACAGGGCATACGCATATTTTTACGTAAAATATACGGACGATCTGTTTGCATACGGCATGCGGTTTACGCCCGACAGAGAACTGGTCAAAGATGCCATTCAGGATGTCTTCGTAAAGATTTACAGCAACCGCACGAGGTTGAACAAAATAGACAAAGTGAAACCGTATCTTTTTATGGCGTTGAAAAACACGCTGTTCAATGTCTTTCAAAAAGAAAAAGCCTTGTATCATATCGACACGATAGAACCGGTTTTCATCACGGAATATCCTGTCGAAGACATGATCATTGCCGACGAACAGGAAGCCGAACGGAAACAAAGAATAAATCAGCTGCTCGAAGCGCTGACGCCGCGCCAGAAAGAAGTGATTTATTATCGCTACGTGGAAGGAATGAAATTGGACGATATTTGCAAACTGATGGAAATGAACTATCAATCGGTACAGAACCTGATACAGCGCGCCATCGGGCGGATAAGGAGCGTTTATGCCGGTAAAAGTTCATCTGCATTGAACGTCAGATTAATGTCACAATATTTATAAGAAAATGAATATATTGGATCACTATCCGGACAAAAAGTACGATTCGTACACTGCAGAAGAGCTGTTGCAGGACGACTTTTTCGTCTTCTCCATGACCTGTCCGACCGAGACCACGGAAAAATTCTGGCACAAGCTGCAGGGAAATGGCGAAATAGATGTCGACAGCTACCGGTTTGCCCGCTATTTCATCGAATCCGTACAGGTCCGTTCCGAAAACATCCGCGAGGACGAAAAAAAAACGCTGTGGAAAAGCATCGAAACACGCAATCGGAAATTACGCGAAAAGCGCAGAAAAAAGCGCGTATGGTTTTACTGTTCGGCGGCCGCTACCGTGGCTGCACTGGTGGCGTTCGGCTCGATGATCCTTTATCACGAAAACGACAATGCCGCCGGCCTCACCCGGATTGAAGACATCAAAGCGCCCGACACGCAGATCGAAAACATACAGCTCATATTGACGGACGACAAATCCGTTTCGCTCGAAGGCGAAGAAGCCGAAATCGCATACCGGGAACACGGCATCGAAATCAACAAACAGGCAACAGGACTGAAAAAGGAATACGCCGGCCACGACATCGCATATAATCAGTTGATCGTTCCGCGCGGCAAACGTTCGACACTGACGCTGGCAGACGGCACGCACATGTGGATAAATGCTTCCACACGGGTGGTTTATCCGGTCACTTTCGACAAAGGCCGGCGGGAAATTTACGTGGACGGCGAAGTGTTTCTCGACGTGGCAAACCGGGACGACCGCCCATTCGTCGTGAAAACGAAGACGTTCAGCGCCGAAGTACTGGGAACGTCCTTCAACATCACGGCCTACGAAAGCGACGAGGCGAAAAGCCTTGTCCTTGTTTCGGGAAGCGTCAGGATTCATGCCGGAAATGCGAAAGACATTCTGCTTGCACCCAGCGAAATGTTTACAAGCGCCAATGGATCCACACAAGTGCAAACCGTACAAACGGAATATTATACATCCTGGAAATCGGGAGTATATCAATACGAGAGCGAATCTTTGGACGCCATACTGAAACGCCTGTCACGCTACTACGGACAGGAAATCGTTTGCGAGTCGCAGGTGGCCACATTCAAATGCTCGGGCAAACTGGACCTGAAAGACAATCTGGAAGAAGTGTTGAGCGGAATAGCCCTGACGGCGCCCGTACGATATCAGTATAACTATGAAACACACATTCTCACCGATAAATAAATGCCCGCGCCTGCGGAATAAGATGGAAAGAGTCGGACGCGAAAGCGTTTAACACCCTGCGACTATAATGGTTTTACCGTCGACGGTTTCCGTCCGGAGGTAGATTTTATCGTCCCACCTTATGTTGGGGCGGCGGTCGAAGATGACCAGCCAGCCCTCGCCGCATCCGAGCGTGTCCATGTAGCGGGCAAGCTGTTCCATGCCCTCCCGTTCCGTCCTGTCGCCGCGGCGCAGCTTGAGTTCGATGGGATATTTATGCCGTTCAAATTCGACGCACAGGTCTAAGCGGTTGCGTCCCGCCGCCATCTCGCGGGCGATCGTCCCGCCACCGTTAACGACGCGCTGAAGGAAGGCCTGCAGGATCAGGTGCGGGGCGGCTTCCTTATAGTCGTAGCGTTCGATCCACGCCTCGCTGTTCTCGCGCCAGAATGTCTGGAAGTCCTCCAGCAGGCAGGTCACGTCGATAACTCCATTTTTTAAATAGCGCGGCATGCGGTAGGGCTTTTCGCTGTTTTGGATAATCAGCTGCGTGTTGTAGCTCAGCGAGCGGACGATCACTTCCGCATAAATCGGGTTGGACGGCTCTATCACACCGCCGGTATCGCGGATAAGACCGAGATCCCTGCAGTAAAGATAGTCGTCCGACTGCGTGTCGAGACTTTCCAGGTCTCCGATGATCACCGCCTCGATCACTTTCCGCACCCGCTCTTCCTTGAGCCGCTCCAGCAGGCTGTCGATGTGCGTGTCGCGCCGCAGGATGATGTGCTGAATGGCCTG
>JAIRYD010000076.1 GCA_031267935.1 Tannerella sp. | reverse complement strand
CCTGCATATTATTTTATCCAGCTCTGGGCCCTGTAGACGGCATCGGCCCATTTGCGTTTGGCGCGCAGCGAATCGAAGGCCGGGTCGGGTTCGAACGTTGCCTCGACGTGCCACTGCCGGCGAATCTCGTCCACGTCCGTCCAGAAGCCGACGGCCAGGCCGGCCATGTAGGCGGCGCCCAGTGCGGTGGTTTCGACCGTCTGCGGGCGTATGACCGTTTTGCCGAGGACGTTGGCCTGGAACTGCATGAGCAGGTTGTTTTTCGATGCGCCGCCGTCGACCCGCAGTTCCTTCAGTCCGATGCCGGCATCCAGTATCATGGCGTTCACCACGTCCATCGTCTGGTAGGCGATTCCTTCGAGCGCCGCGCGGGCGATGTGTGCGCCGGTCGCGCCGCGCGAAAGGCCGACGATGGTCCCGCGTGCATACTGGTCCCAGTACGGCGCGCCCAGTCCCGTCAGTGCGGGCACGAAATAGACGCCGCCGTTGTCGTCCACCTGCGTGGCCAGCGCTTCTATGTCCGACGAGGAGCGGATGATCTTCAGTCCGTCGCGCAGCCACTGCACGATGGCGCCTGCCACGAAGATGCTGCCTTCGAGCGCGTAGGACGTCGTGCCGTTGAGGCTCCAGGCGATGGTGGTGACCAGGTTGTTTTTGGAGACGACCGGCTGCGTCCCCGTGTTCATCAGTATGAAGCAGCCCGTGCCGTAGGTATTTTTCACCATTCCCGGTTCGGTGCACATCTGTCCGAAGAGCGCCGCCTGCTGGTCGCCTGCGATGCCGGCAATGGGGACGTGCGAGGCGAACAGTGTTTCCGTCGTGTGTCCGTATACTTCGGACGAGGCTTTCACTTCGGGCAGGATCCTGCGGGGGATGTCGAAGAGTTGCAGCAGTTCGTCGTCCCATTCCCGGGTGTGGATGTTGTAGAGCATGGTGCGCGAGGCATTCGACACGTCCGTCACGTGCGCGGCGCCCTTCGTCAGCTGCCAGACGAGCCACGTGTCTATCGTCCCGAAGGCCAGCTGTCCTTTTTCGGCCATTGCGCGAGCGCCGTCCGCGTGGTCGAGTATCCATTTGATTTTTGTGGCGCTGAAGTAGGCGTCGATGATCAGTCCCGTCCTGTCGCGGACGAAGGGGAGCAGTCCTTTCGATTTCAGTTCGTCGCAGTATCCGGCGGTGCGTCTGTCTTGCCATACGATGGCATTGTAGAGCGGGCGCCCTGTCGTCCGGTCCCATACGACGGTGGTTTCCCGCTGGTTGGTGATGCCGATGGCGGCGATGTTTCGGCCGTTGATGCCGATTTTGGTGATGGCTTCGGCCGCGACGGCGGCCTGCGACGACCATATTTCATAAGGGTCGTGTTCCACCCATCCGTCGTGCGGGAAGATTTGCGTGAACTCCTTTTGCGCCACCGAGCAGGCGGCGCCTTTGCGGTCGAAGACAATCGCGCGGGAGCTGGTCGTCCCGGCGTCGAAAGATAAAATGTACTTTTCCATATACGAGTGTTTTTCAATGTTTTTATTTCGTTCTCAATGCTGTGCCCTATTCAGGCAGTAGGCGCCGGCAACGGTCGTGAAAGCCTCGATCTGCGCCGCTTTCCAGGCGTCGTCCCTGCCGAGTTCGTCTGCCATCAGGGAAGCCACTTCCGGCGCCGCCTCGATAGCCGCCCGGGCGTCCAGAAACAGCAGGCGAAGTCTGCGCGCCAGCACGTCTTCGACCGTGAATGCCATCTCTTCGCGTACGGCCCATACGACTTCCAGGCCGGTATAGTCGTAGCCGGGATGGAGTTTTTTCGTCCATTCGGCGTTTTCGTGCTGCAAAAGTAACATTTTTTCGTAGTCCGAGCCGTATACGTAGCTGAAAGATTCGCTGCCGGCATTTTTTTTGTAACCGTGGATGTGCAGCTGCTTCGTCACGCATTTTCTGCGCGGCAGTCCCGCGACGGCGACGGCGCGGTCGACAACGTCTTCGGCCATGTGGCGGTACGTGGTCCATTTTCCTCCCGTGACGGTGACAAGTCTGCTGTCGGAAACGAATATCTTGTGGCTGCGGGATATTTCTTTCGTTTTCTTTCCGTCCGCTTTTTTGCGTGGCGCGGCCAGCGGTCTCAGTCCCGCATACACGGCCAGCACGTCTTCGCGTCCGGGCTGTTTCGTCAGGTAGGCGCCGGCCGTGCGCAGGATGAAATCGATCTCTTCGTCCAGTGCACGGGGTTCGAGGGCGGATTCGTGCATCGGCGTATCGGTCGTTCCCAGCACGACTTTCCCGTGCCAGGGGACGCCGAACAGCACGCGCCCGTCGCTCGTACGGGGAATCATGATGGCCGTGTCGCCTCCCAGAAACGACTTGTCGAGCACCAGGTGAACGCCCTGACTCGGACGTACGGTATCGGCTTTTTCGCGGACATCCATCTTCAGCAGATCGTCTACAAAAATTCCCGTGGCATTGATTACCGCCTTTGCCCTGAGGCGATACGTCCGGTTGCCGATCATGTCGCAAACCTCCGTTCCCGATATTTTCCCCGAGTCGTCTTTCGTCAGTCCGACTACTTTCACGTAGTTTGCACAGACGGCTCCCTGTTCCGCCGCGGTTTGCAGCAGATTGATGGCCAGACGCGAATCGTCAAACTGTCCGTCGTGATACACGACGCCGCCTTTCAGTCCCCGGGTGACGATCTGCGGGATTTCGCCTGCGACCTGCCTGCGGCTTACCGGCCGGGAGCGTCCGAAGGCCCGTCCGGCGGCAAGGAGGTCGTAGACGGTCAGTCCCAGCGTGTAGAACGGTTTTTCCCACCAGCGATAGCTGCCGATAATAAACCGCTGGTCCTTTACCAGATGGGGTGCGTTTTTTCTGAGCAGGCCGCGTTCGCGCAATGCTTCGACCACGAGGGCTACGTCGCCCTGCGCCAGATAACGGACGCCGCCGTGTACCAGTTTCGTACTGCGGCTCGATGTGCCTTTCGTGAAGTCCGACTGTTCGAGCAGCGCCACTCTGAAGCCTCTCGAGGCGGCATCTACCGCCGCACCAAGTCCTGTCGCACCGCCGCCGACGATGACAATGTCCCATGTGACAGACGGATCGCTCAGTTGAATCATGCTTTGACTGCGTTTCATAGTGATCGTTTTTATAGACTCTCTGATGTGAATATCCGTGCAAAGATAAGGGAAGGCTTCCGTGGAAACAAATGTTTTCGAAACTTTTTGTCAATCATTTCGAAACTTTTTACTCGCAAATCAAAAGACGAATATACCCGTATCGAAATGTTTCGAAAGGATAAACGTATGCGCGTCAAAGACGGCGCGCATAATATTTGCCGGGTTGCAGCGACTATTGAGGATTTTTGACTAAGTTTGTCAGGTTAAAAAAAACGGGAAATAATTATGGCCAATATAGCCGAACGACAGAAATGGATTCTCGAGCGCCTGAAGCAGCAGGGATTTGTGAAGGTGCACGCGTTGAGCCGGGAGTTGCACGCATCGGAAGTGACCATCCGCAAGGATTTGAAAATGCTTGAAGAAAAGCATCTTCTGCAGCGCAGCCACGGCAGTGCAAGCATTCCGGCGTCCATCATTTCGGACCGGCATATCGACGTGAAGGAGAAGATGCAGGCCGAAGAGAAGGCGCGTATTGCAAAGGCTGCCAACGAAATGCTTGAGCCGAACGACAAGATCATCATTGCTTCGGGCACGACGTTGCTGGCGTTTGCCGGCGCCATCGACATTCATTCCCGGATTACGGCCATCACGTCTTCGGTCAGGGTGTCGCTGATGCTGTGCTATAATCCTTATATAGAAGTCGTGCAGCTGGGCGGCACGATACGCCGAAATTCCGTTTCCGTCATCGGACATTATGCCGAAAACACGCTGGCCGCCCTGTCGTGCAACAAGCTGTTTATCGGCGTGGACGGGATAGACGTGGACTACGGACTGACGACCAGCGATATGAATGAAGCGCGCATCAACCAGCAAATGATTGCCGCCGCGCAGAAGATCATCGTCCTGACCGACTCGTCCAAGTTCGACAAACGCGGTTTCTGCAAGATCTGCCCGCTGGATCACATCCATCACATCATCACCGACACGAATGCTCCCGCGCACATTGTCAGGATGATTCGGGAACGGAATATCGAGGTGACGCTGGTCTGAGGCGTATTCGGCGGCCGCGCCGCGTCATTTCCGCATGTCGCCTATATTCCGGATACATTTGTCGGCAGCTTTTCGCATCTGCTTTTGCAGCATGGAGAGGGTGCCGAGGTCGAAGGCGGTGAAGCGGTAGTGTCCGTCATATATTTTGTTTTTCGACGTGTCGTATACCGAGTAATGGAACGTGTGTGCGAAATTGTCGTACGGATAGATTTCCTTTTTTATGTAGTACTGGTCAATCACCAGCATATATTCGGCCTGCGCCTGTTCCAGTACGCTTCGATAGAGGTTTTCGTCTATTTCCGAAAGGTTGCTGTAGAGCACGTCGCCGTCGTAATCGTACTGCAGGTCGGAGATCATCTCCTGTGCCGCGTCGTCGCATGCGGTCAGGCTGAGGCTTCTTTTTCCGGCGGCCTCGCTGAAGGCGCCGTAAAATTCGCTGTTGACGACTTCGTCCATCGTCCCGGGTGCGACGTCGAATGTTTCGGCGATCTGGTCGCCGGTATAGTAGTCGGATGAGAGATAGCAGTCTTTCAGTCCCACGAACAGAATGCGGCGTACGGAGGGAATTGTTTTTTCGTTTTCGGCCCGTCCGTCCGGGGCGGTAAGCGCCGTGGCGAGCATAAGGAGTGCAAGGGTATATTTTTTCATCTTTTTTTGTGATTGATATACTGTGTGCGGTAGGGTTTTGTGAACGATGAACGATGAACGATGAACTATGAATCCGGTCATCGTTTATCGTTAAACTCGCAATTTCAGACCGCGTGTAGTATAATTATTGAATGTAATGGTTGGAATCGTTTAAAAGAGGTATTTCAGTCCGAGCTGTATCTGCCAGGGATTGCCGCCCGGCGTGACTCTTCCGGCCGAGTTGTTGACGGTGTAGATGTACTGTTGCCGGTCC
>JAIRYD010000015.1 GCA_031267935.1 Tannerella sp. | reverse complement strand
ATGGAAGCAATCCATCGTTTGCCTTCAACATACAACTTTTCCAACTCGGAAATATCCGAACTTGTTCCTATCGTCTTTATTTCTCTGAATTTTCCATTGCTCTTGTCGATAACAACAATACTGATGCTGCCTGACCTGTTTTTTTTCCTGCGTATACACATATCACAAAATTACTCTTTTTTTTCCTTGCGTCACCCAAAATGGTGATGCGAAATCCGTATATAGCTATTACACAGATTTTTGAAAAACAGCTGTGGGAAAAGTGATAAAGTCAGGACTGCGTTACGTCATCGACGAACACGGAACCCGGTACGAACGAATTTTATCCTGATTGTGTAAAAAAAAACAGTTACTGCTATAAAAAAGAAGAGGTTGTCTCACGACAACCTACAACCTTCATTGTTAACCTTAAATCTAATACCATGAAAAACACAGTGCAAATATACGGGTTTTATGTTGTTCAACATGCTTTTTAAACATGAAAAAATCCTAATTTGAATCTATTTAACTTTCGCATCTATTCCTTAACCCTTCCATCTACGCCCCACATCAGTTTTTCACGCAGGGTGCGGTAGAAAGTATGCTGATGCCGCTTGACCACGTTGAGGGTGTAATTTCCCTTGTTCACAGTCAGTTCCGTTCCGATCGGCATCACCTCCGATCGTCCGTCGAGGGCGGTCAGGAACGATTGCGTGCGACTTTCGACGACAAGTCGGATGCGTTGCGAGCCGGGAATCACCAGCGGTCGGACGTTCAGGCTGTGCGGCGCAACCGGACTCAGCACAATATTGTCGCTTTGCGGAAGAAGTATCGGGCCGTTGACGCTCATCGAGTAGGCGGTCGACCCCGTCGGCGTGGCAATCAGCAGACCGTCGGCCTGATATGCCGTCAGGTATTCGTCGTTCAGATACGTATGAATCGTAATCATCGACGACGTATCCCGCTTCAGTATGGCCACTTCGTTCAACGCATGGTTATATTCCCGAAGCGCGTGCCCTTTCGTTTGCAGTTCCAGCAACATCCGCTCTTCCGTCTTGTAATTTCCCGCCGTCAGTTCGGCCAGGGTATCCTCGATCTGGTCTTCGCTCACGTCGGCCAGAAAACCCAGCCGGCCGGTATTGATGCCCAAAATGGGAATGCGCTGCCTGTTGATCAGCGCCGCCGTGCGCAGGAACGTGCCGTCGCCCCCCACGCTCAGCGCGACATCCAGGTCGAACGCATCGCCTTCCAGCACGCCCGAAACTTGCGGCCGTCGCCCCAGCGCCTGCTCAAGGAAGGCATAAAACTCGCTCCGGATGTGTATCTCCACACCCGAGGTATTCAAGCGGTCGAGTAATCGCTCGATGATATACAATTTGTCCGTCCGGCAATCGCCGCCGAACAATCCTGCTTTCAACCGGCAGCTCATCTTTTTTCCATAAATATCCGTTCCATTTCTCCTGTTTTTGCTGCAAATTGCATTTTTTTGAAATCTTTCGGGCTCTTTTTTTCCGTAATTGCTCAAATCGTTCTACATTTGCATCTGTATTTGTGCGCAAATGTAGTAAAAGAGAAAAAACGAATGTGATTTTGGATGATAAATTTAAGTGTAAATATTAACAAGGTAGCCACGCTGCGCAATTCGCGCGGAGGAAATATGCCGGACGTGCAGAAGGTGGCGCAGGATTGTGAGCGATTTGGAGCGCAGGGTATTACCGTGCATCCCCGTCCCGACGAACGCCATATCCGCTACGACGACGTGTACAAGCTTAAATCGCTTGTAAGTACGGAATTGAACATCGAGGGCTATCCCGGCAAGCCGTTTGTCGACCTCGTGCTGAAAGTCCGCCCCAACCAGGTGACGCTTGTGCCCGACGCGCCCGACGCCCTTACGTCCGATGCGGGATGGAAAACGAAAATACATTTCGACCGGCTGAGCGAACTGGTAGACCTCTTCACGGAGAAAAGCATCCGCACATCCCTTTTCGTGGACGCCAGTGAAGAAGACATCGAATGGGCGGCAAAGACGGGCGCCGACCGCGTCGAACTGTATACCGGTCCCTATGCATCGCAATATGCGCTCGACAGGGATGCCGCCATCGCTCCGTTCGTCCGGGCTGCCGGGCTGGCCCGACGGCTGGGTATGGGCGTAAATGCGGGACACGATCTGTCGCTTGAGAATCTCGCTTTTTTTGCGTCGGAGATTGACTGGCTCGAGGAAGTGTCGATAGGCCATGCGCTTGTCTGCGACGCGCTGTACTTCGGACTGGAAAAGACGATCAATCTCTACAAGGCGTGCCTGATGTGATCTGAGATAAATGACAACAATATAAAAACAGTAAAAACGTATGAATCTATTAAATGTATTATTACAGGTCGCGATGCCTTCTCAGCAGGGAAGTGCACCGCTCGACCTGACCGCGGAAATCGCTCCGGCCGAAGCGCAGATAAACATCTTCGAACTTGCCACCAAGGGCGGATGGATTATGATTGTGCTTCTGCTCCTGTCTTTCATTTGCCTGTATATCTTCATTCAGCGCTGGCGGGTGATCAGCAGAGCTGCCAAAATCGACGATTCGTTCATGAGCCGCATCAAGGATTATATCCACGACGGCAAAGTCGATTCGGCGCTCAATCTCTGCAACACGACCAAATCGCCGATGGGACGGATGATTGCCAAAGGCATCAGCCGTCTGGGGCGTCCGGTCAACGACATCCTGGCTTCGATCGAGAATGCGGGCAATATCGAAGTGGCCAAACTGGAAAAGGGCTTTCCCGTCATTGCCACGACCGCTGCGGGCGCGCCGATGATCGGATTCCTGGGGACGGTGACCGGTATGGTGCGCGCCTTTTTCGCCATGGCGGAAGCCGGGACGAATGTCGATATCCCGCTGCTTTCGGGCGGCATATACGAGGCGCTGGTCACGACTGTCGGGGGGCTGATTGTCGGCATCGTCGCGCTGTTTGCCTACAATTTCCTGGTAGCGCGCGTCGACAGCGTGGTCAACAAGATGGAAACGACGACGATGGACTTTATGGACATGCTCAATGAACCTGCAAACTAAGCGCACGCGACAATGTCACTGAAACGGAGAACAAAGATAAACGAGACGTTCAGCATGGCGTCCATGACGGACATTATCTTCCTGCTGCTGATTTTTTTCATGATTACCTCGACGCTGGTAGTACCCAATGCCATCAAGCTGACGCTGCCGCAGGCGCAAAAGCAGACGGCGATCAAACCGCTTTCGCGCGTGACGATCGACGCCGGCGGGAACTATTACGTCGCCTTCGGGAATCAGCGTGAAAGACGGGTTTCGTTTGACGAGATCGCGCCTTTCCTGCGGGAACGGCAGGTGCAGGAACCGGAGATGTTCGTCATGCTGTATGCCGACGAAACGGTTCCCTACCGGGAGATTGTGAAAATACTGGATGTGGCGAACAGGAATAAATTCAAGATAGCGCTCTCGACCCGCGTACCGACGAGATGAAGATGAAAATGGACAAAGACGACATGATTGCGCTGGCAGGAACGGTCGCGGCACACATTCTTGCGGCCCTGCTCCTGCTTTTCACCGCACTCAGGACGATCATACCTGAAGAAGAAGAAGGGGTGCCGGTCAATATCGGGTATACCAACGATTCCGCCGGTCTTTTCGAACCGCGCGGAGGCTCTTCGCAGCGTGACGCAGGCGTGCCGGAGCCGCCTGCCTCCACAAGCGCGCCGGCCCGGCACGAAGAAACGATCAGTCAGGACATGGAAGAATCCGTGGCGATTGCCGAGCGCCGGCGGGCCGAAGAACAGCGGCGAAGGGAAGAGCGCGAACACCGTGAGCGCGAACGGCTCGAAGCGGAACGCCGGCGGCAGGAAGCCGAGCGGCAGCAGCGGGAACAGGCGATTCGCGACGAGGTTTCGGGCGCCTTCGGCTCCGGCAATACCGCCTCCGGCAGTCAGGGCAACAGCGAAGGCGCCGGCAATCAGGGCAGTCCGTTCGGCAACTCCGACACGGGCGCAAACCAGGGCATCGGCGGCATGGGCGAGTTCTCGCTCAGCGGACGCGTCATACGCGGAGGCGGCAGGCCGCCGGAACCGGCCTACACGACACAGGACGAAGGGCGCATCGTCATCGACATCACCGTCGACCCGCAGGGCAACGTCATCGTGGCCGAGATCGGCCGGGGCACAAACATCGACAACGCCTCCCTGCGCAGCAGCGCCCTCGATGCCGCCCGGCGCGCCAAATTCAACAGCATCAGCGGCACAAACAATCAGAGCGGCACAATCACGTACCGCTATAAACTAAAATAAATCCGGACGACATGAAACTCAAGGTGTATGTATTTCTGGCCACCGGCTTCGAAGAAACGGAAGCGGTGGGAACGGTCGACGTGCTGCGGCGCGGCGGCGTGGAGGCGACAATGGTGTCCGTCACGGGCCGACGCATCGTGACGGGCGCTCACGGCATACCGGTCGAGGCCGACATGCTTTTCGAAGACGGCACATACGAAGATGCCGAAGCGCTGGTGCTGCCGGGCGGCGGACCGGGCAGCGGGATGCTGAACAGCCATGAAGGGCTGAAACGGCTGCTCGTGCAGCACAGCGCGCAAAAAAAATGGCTGGCCGCCATCTGCGCCGCACCCCTTGTGCCGGGCGGACTGGGGCTGCTCGCAGGGCGAAAGGCAACCTGCTATCCGGGCGTTGAAAGTCAGCTGACGGGCGCCACCCTCGTGACCGGCCGCCCGGTCGTCGTCGACGGACACCTCATCACCGGACGGGGACCGGGGCTGGTGTTCGACTTTGCGCTGACGATCCTCGCCTGCCTCGCGGAAGAAGAAACCGCGGCAAATGTGGCGAACGACCTGCTCCTGCCGCCGGGCACGCACGGACACTGACCTCTGCCGATCTGATCGAGCATTACATGAAAAAGCGACCGCCCGGAGGACGATCCGCCTCCGGCATCCGCGCCGGTTCTTTTCTCACGCAGAGGTGAGAGATGCTCTCACGCGGAGGTGAGAGATGTTCTCACGCATAGGTGAGAGGCGCTCTCACGCCGGGGTGAGAGTCGTTCTCACGCGGAGGTGAGAATCCGACCGCAGTTCGTCGTTTCTTTTATTCAAACACGGAGCACGCGGAGAGCACAAAGAGAACGATGAACGATGAACGTTGAACGATGAACGATGAATCCGGTCACGGTTCGTCGTTTCTTTTATTCAAACACGGAGCACGCGGAGAGCACTATGAACGATGAACTATGAATGATGAATCCGGTCACAGTTCATCGTTCATCGTTCATCGTTCATCGTTCACAGTTCATCGTTAATGACGTTCGCGGACCGTCAGACGGGCGGTTTCCGGGCGAGGTCGCGGCCGAAGGATTTGCCGGCCAGCCGGCGGTCGCGCGGGCGGTAGGTGCCTTCGCTCATTTCGCGCAGGGCGACGTTGCAGAAGAGGCGGAACATGCGGGATTCCTGCGATTCGGCGGCGTAGAACGAGGTCCATGCCAGATCGTAGAGTTCCTGGAGGCGTTCGGCGGACATGTGTCCGGGGTGAAAGACGACCTGTCCGGCATTGTAGTGATTCCAGTCGAAGTCGAAGATGCGCCCCTGCCGCAGCAGGTCGTCGTAGCCTTTGGTGTGCGGGAAGGGCGTCATGACGGTAAATTCGGCCAGGTCGAGGTCTATTTCGAGCAGGAAGTCGATCAGGCGGCGTATGTCGTCTTCCTTCTGGTTGTCAAGGCCGAGCAGGATGGTGCCTTCGACGCCGATGCCGTGGTCGTGGTAGCGTTTCACGCGTTCGCGGATGTATTCGGACGTGTCGTAGACGGCCTGATAGACGTACCATGCGCCGGCCTGTGCCGCGAGGTCGAGTATTTCGGGATCGTCCTCGATGGTGTGGCTGATCCATTTCTTGCGGAAGGGGATCATTTCGCGGAAGAGTTGTTTTTCCCATTCCTTGTTTTGTGCCAGTGAGTTGTCGACGATGAAGAGGCGGTTGTTGTCGATGGCGGCCAGTTCTTCGACGACGCGGTCCATCGGTCTGGGGCGAAAGATGCGTCCTCCGAGATAGGTGACCGCGCAGGGGTAGCAGCTGAAGCGGCATCCGCGCGAGGCGTGGAAGAGGTCGACCATCTGTACGCCCTTGTGGTTGTAGAGATGGCGTTTGTAGAGATCGCGCCGGGCCGGGCCCACGGATTCGATGGGCGACTGCGGCTGCGCCATGTAGTTGTATACCTTGCGGAGACGTCCGTTGCGCCAGTCGTCGAGGACCTGCTCCATGCGTCCTTCCGCTTCGCCGAGGAAGATGGAGTCGGCGTGACCGACGGTTTCTTCGGCATGCAGCATTGTGGCGATGCCGCCGAAGAGTACCTGCCGTCCGCGCTGCCGGAACGTGTCGGCGATCGCCCAGCCGCGCTTGACCTGTGTGCTGAGCATCATGGAGATGGCGACGAGGTCGCACGGTTCGTCGAAATCAATCGCTTCCACGTTTTCGTCGGTGAACGAGACGTCGACGTATTCGGGCAGCGAGGCGGCGAAGACGACGGGGCCGTGCGGCGGCAGGTTGAACGTGGTCTGCCCCTTCAGTTTTTCCCACCGGGGATATATCAGTTTCAGTTTCATGTGTGAATATGTTGAGAGTTAGGCATCGCACGGCAGGGATTTTCCGCCGCCGCGTCCGTGAATGTATGTAAGGTGAATCGTTTCATGTGTTCCGTCCGTTTGCGTGCGCGTTGATTCTGTCCAGCAGATGATCCATTCCGACCAGTTCGGCACAGGTGCTGATGGCCGTGAGGGGGACGCCGAGAATGCCGTGCAGGTTGATGTTCTGTCCCGTGAAGAACAGGTTTCTCAGTTTCGTGCGTACGGAGATATGCGAGAGCGCCATGTTGCGGCAATCTTTCCGGACGCCGTACATGGCGCCTTCCTTCTGGTTGCAGAAGTCGCGGATGGTCAGCGGGCTTGCACTGTAGGTGTTTCGTATGCAGGCGCGTATGCCGGGGAATATTTCTTCCAGACGGCGGATGACCTTTTCTTCGCAGCGTCGCTTGAAGGCTTCGTAGTCGGCGCCGCGCTTCCCGCTGACGGTGTGTTCCCAGCGGCGGACGGTGTCGAAATTCATGATGCAGTTGACGATCAGTTTTTCGGCAAACCGGTCGCAATCCGTGGCGGGCGGCGTGATGATCATCAGTCCCCGCGGCCACGTTTCTTCCGTGTAGAGATGATGTTCCCACGTTTCCCGGTAATCATCCTGATAGTAGTACGTATAGTTGAAAAACGGGAAGGCGCCCGGCTTTAAAATCAGGTAGAGCGTGTAGGCGGAATAGGTATTCGGGATGGCGTCGATACGCTGCCGGTAGGAGCGCTGAATCTTCGACGTGTCGACCAGGCTGAAGAATGCCGAGGGATGTATGCTCGATATGTAGCAGTCGGCGCGGTGCCGTGCGCCGTCGGCCGTGACCACGTGCGTGGCGAGGCGATCTTCTATTCCGACATGCGTCACGCCGCATCCGGCATGCACCTCGCCGCCGGCCCGGCGGACGACGTCGGCCAGCGCGTCGGCCATCCGCTGGCTGCCGCCGACGAAACGGCAGGCGCCTTCGATGTAGAATTTGCTTATCAGCGCGTGGATGTAGACCGGCGTGGTGTAGCGGTCGCCCGCGTAGAGCGGATTGCAGTATGCCATCACGTGGCGAAGGCGCTCGTTGCCGGTAAAGGAATCGATGAAGTCGCCGACGCTTCGCATGAAATCGTCCGAAAACTCCCGGAACGAAATGCCGGGATTCTCCATGTTGTACAGACGCACTTCGCGGCATATACCGTACAGGGCTTCCATGTAGCGGCGTATGTTGTCCGTTTCTTCGGGAAAATGTGCGCAGAGGCTGGCCGTGAAGCGGTCGTAGCCGCGCGGCATGAAATACTTCTTTCCGTCGCACCTGACGTGAAAAAGGTCGAAGCCTCCCTCGTCCGCCGGCAGCACGGGCAGTTTGTCGAGGATGCCCAGGTAGGAGCAGATGCGGTTCAGGACGCCGCCGTCGTGGAACGCCCCCATCACGTGCATGCCCGTTTCGAATGCCACGCCCCGGCGCACGAACTGATGCAATCCGCCGCCGATCTTCGTATGACGCTCGAATATCTTCACCCGCCACCCCTCGCGGCTCAGAATGGCGCCGCAGAACAGTCCGCCGATGCCGCCTCCGATGATGATCACCGTCCTGCTTTCAGTCGCCACAACCCGCCTCCTTCCCGATCTGATCGATAATGGTATTTATACCCAGCAATTCGCCCGAAGCGATGATGGCGCCGATGATGACGCCCAGCACACCGTGCGAATTAATATTCTGCCCCGTCTGGAAAAGGTTGGGGATCTTTGTCCGCTGCGACACGATCGAGCGCACCGGCTCGGTACAGTCGCGGAAAATGCCGTACATCGAGCCGCGCTCCGTACCGGTATAGTCGAGATACGTCAGCGGCGTCGACGTGCAGTAGCTCCCGATCTTCGCCCGCGTGCCCGGCATCTGCCGCTCCAGCTCGTCGAGGAGGCGTTCCGCCTTCGCCTGCTTGAACGCTTCGTAGCCCTCGCCCCTGTGTCCCACGCGCGTACCGTGCCACTGCGCCACGTCGTCGAAATTCATGTACGCAAACAGTACCGCCCCCGTCGCGTAACGCTGGTTGCGCGACGCACACAAGTGCATGTACAGAAACGATTTCGGCCAGTCGCTTTCCGTATACGTTTCGCAGCCCCAGACGCCGTCGCGATAGTGGAAAAAGTTGGAATTGAGATACGGCATCGCCTCTTTCCGGAAACTGATGTAGACCGTGAAATTCGAAACCGTATTGCGCAGATTCATGATCCGCTCGCGATACGGCTTGCGTATCAGGCGCGTGTCGAGCAGCTCGATCGTGCGGCACGGATGGATGTTGGAAATGACGTACCCGCCGCGCACCTCCCCGCCGCTCTCGAGCGTGATCCCGACGGCTTTCGTCTCGTCGCAGTTGATCTTCACCACCTTCGACGACGGATAGACGGCGCCGCCCATTGCCCGGATCGACTTCACCAGCGAATGGGCAACGGCGTCGCTTCCGCCCACAATCCTGTAACTGCTCCTGTTGTAGAAATCGTTGATAAGCGCATGTATGTACAGCGGCGTCTTGCCCCTTATGCCGGCATAGAGCGGCAGATTGCCGGCCAGCGCCTGCCGCAGCAAGGCGTCGTCCGTCACCGAGTCGATAAACGAACTTGCGCTCTGCTTGATATATTCCGGATTGAGCAGCGTCACGGAATCGGTGTGGCGCAGCGAATACAGCGGCGAGTCGTTTGCCACGCTGCGTATCACGCCGCAGTAATGCTGCAGGTGATGCCGCTCCTTCGGGAAATGGGCGGCCAGCGAATCGATGAAACGCTCCGTCCCGTTGGCAAAGTCAAACCGCCTGCCGCCAAGCGAAATAATGTCGTAGGCCGATTTGTCCAGCGGTGCGATTTCCACATCGGAAAGCAGCGAGAGATATTTGAAAAAGCGGTGCAGCGTCTGCCCTTCGTCCATGCTTCCCAGATAGTGCATCCCCGTTTCGAACTTCACGCCGCGCCGCACAAACGTCTGCAGACATCCGCCCGGCTGGACGTTCTTTTCGAACAAACTCACCCGAAAACCGTTCTTAGCCAGGATATATCCACACGCCAATCCACCCAGTCCGCTGCCGATTATCAGGACATGCTTTTCCATCCGCAGTCTATGATTATGGGGTTATCACATCCGTACGCTTCCCTTTGCCGCCCGTCGGGGCACAGCAGAAACACCTTGTCGAACGCCGCGTCCGCCGGCAGCTCCGCTTCGCGACATACATGCAGATTGGGCGGCAGTCCCGCACAGTTGCGCGCCAGCGCCACCTTGTCGTCGTCGCGCTCCACGGTCGTGACGCGACACTGCCTGTGCACCAGCGCAAACAGAAACGCGAACTCGCCGAGATCACTGTTCACGATCAATACGCGGGCGCTCTCCCGCTGCCCGTCTATCCAGCGTGCGTAGCAGTCCGTCTTCTTCAGCCTGGCGGCCACATTCCGCGCGATGGCGGCGCCTTTGTAGTAATAATTGTGCAGCACGAAACTGCGGTAGTAGCAGGCATCCTCGATACGTGCACGCATACGGCCGAACGTTTCGCCGTACCACCGTCTTATCTGTCTGGCCCGCTCCGTATAGTTCGCGCCGTAGCGGGTATCGCCGGGCGTAATGCGCGGATGAATTTCGACCGTGATGCGCCCCTCACGCAGCATGAAGTCCTTTCGGGGAAGCACGTCGCCCACACCGTGAACGAGGATGGGCAGGATATCGGCGTGCAGCCTTTCCGCCAGGTAGAAGGCGCCGCGGCGAAATCGCAGGATGGACGAATCCGTCGAACGCGTGCCTTCGGGAAAAATCACGATGGAATAGCCGTTTTTCATGCGGTCGGCAAGCTTGTCGAGGCAATGCGCAATGCCGTTCGATATGGGGTAAAAATCGGCATGCCGGATTAACCGGCCGTAGAAAAAATTGTTCCACACCCAGTCGTTCGTCAGGATTACCAGCCGGGGCGTGAGCATCAGCAGGCACATCAAGTCGAGGTGTGACTGGTGATTGGAGATGATCACGGCCGGTTTGTCAAACGTTTCGCCCGCCAGGTTGTCGAGCCTGAATTTCACGCCGGGGATGCGCCTGACGACAAAATGCGAGATGCGGCAGAGGAGCGTATGATAGCGCAGCCGGCGTTTCTCGGTCTTCTTCCCGAAGGCGAAAATAAAAAAGCCCGCAGTGGTGAGCAGGATGCTTCCCGCCAGAAACGCAGCAAAGGAATAGACGGAATAAAGCACGCGCCGACAGGTGACGGGGACTTCGCGGTATCCGTCTTTCCGCCGTGTGAGCCAGCGAAAAATCAGCGGCGGGATGACATAGGCCATCATGACGACCGAAAACATGCCGATAATCGTCACTTCGGCCAGCGAACGCAGGGCGGGATGACCGGCAAAAATCAGCGTCCCGATGCCGGCAAACATGATGAGCGAAGACAGGATGATGCTGTTCTTGTGCGAAGCCAGCATGCGCCGGCCGCAGGCATATTCGCTGATCAGTCCGTCGGCGATGAAGATGGTGTAGTCGTCGCCCTGTCCGAAGATGAACGTGGCAAGGATGATGTTGACGATGTTGAAGCGGATTCCCGTCAGATGCATGATCCCCAGTATCCATATCCAGCTGATCGCAAGTGGAAGAAAAGCCATCAGGCTCAGTTCCAGCCGTCCGAACGAGAGCGTGAGGAAAAGGAAGACGACGAATCCGCAAATGAACAGTACGTAGTTGAAGTCGTCGGAAAGCGTATCCACCAGTCGCTGCCCGATGTCGCGCGAGTTGAACACGAAAGCGTCTTTCGCATCGTGTCTGATGGCTTCTTCGAGTGCGACCGTCCTGTCCCTGTCGCAATACAGCAACTGAATGAGCATGCGGCGTTGTCCGTCGTGCACCAGATAATTCTCCGCCGGCAAGACGAGTGGTGCGAAATAGCTTTCGTCCTGCGCTGCAAAATCGCGATGCAGCAGGCGTGCAAACGGCTCGAACGAACCCGATCTGAAGCCTTCCGCCTGTCCGCAGGCATCCAGTTGCTGCAGCAACCCGTCCCGGCGTAACTGCCAGAAAGCGTTCCACCGGTCGATACGCCGCTGCTGCTCGGCGACAGACGCCAGGAAGACGCCTGTTCCCGAAATACTTTCTATCCATCCCCGGCGCCGCAGTGTATCGAGCAGCCACGCGTTTTGCTCGCTTGCCGCCAGCGCCTCGTCGAGCGTCGTCCCTTCGGAAACGAAATACACAATGTCCCTGTCGCGCTTTTCGAGAAACTGCATCATCTGCTGCATGTCTTCGCGCTGCCGGTCGGTCATGTAATTGATGGCGTGCATGCTGGGGTCGAACTCCGTGAACCGGCTCGAGTAAAGAAATATGCCCGTCAGAATCAGCATGCTCCAGATCACCCACTTTTTCCGTTCCGGAGCAAAGGATGCAAAACGCTCGAAGATGAGCGGTTTGCCCGGTGCGGCATGTCTGTCCGCCCTGACTAAATGCGGCAGGAACAGCAGTACGAACAGGATGGTCCCGACCAGCAGGAGCGAACCGAACAGACCCATGTCGCGCATGGCATTCGACCGGATAAAGACGAGGCTGAGAAAGGCGCTCACCGTCGTGATGTTTCCGATGAGCAGCGGTGACGTAATCTCCTTCAATACCGTCCTGATGTCCGGCTGGTGGCGCGTGCGGTCGATGAAATGCAGCGGATAGTTGATGGCGATGCCGATAAAAATAGAGCTTATGCCCAGTGCAATAATGGATATGCTGTCGTTGAAGACCGCCAGCAGCGCCAGCGCAAACAGCCAGCCGAAAAGTACAGGCAGAAAGACGAGCAGCGTATTGCGCACGTTGCGGAAAAAGTATATCAGCAGGATGAGAATCAGCACGACGGACAGCGAGCTTGCCAGCAAACTGTCGTCCTTTATCCGGTTCGCATTGGTGACGGCGATGGCCGGCGCGCCGAAACAGCTGAGGTGCATGTCGGGAAACGACGCCTCGACCTGCTGTATCGTGTGGTCTACCATCGCAAGCAGCGTCGTGTTCCGTTTTGTCTCGCTCATGCCGTAGGGCGAAGTGAGGATCACCATACCCCTTTTGCCGTCGGCCGAAAAAATGTATCCGTCATTCAGTTCGCGAATTTCACCTGCACGAAAAGTGTTCAGTTCCTGCCATAAGGGAGCGAACAGATACAGCGGGTCGTGGACGATGTTGTCTTTCATCATCGCCCCCGAAGGCAATGTCAGCAGTTGTTTGTCCGTCCGCAGCCGGGCGACGATCTGTTCGTCCGTCAGCAGGGAATCGATGCGGCAAAAGTCGGCTTCCGTCAGGAAATAAGGCACGTTTTCGCGGATAAAAGCCATCAGTTCCAGCATGTGGCTGTCGTCTATCCGCGCCAGGACTTCGGGGATGACGTGCAGGCTGTCGTGCTGTTCCAGCCGGACGGTGAAACTGTCTATCGCTTCGATGATGCGCGCCGCGTCGTGCTGCATCGAATCCTTCGGCGAGAAGTAGATCATTAGCTTGCCCGAGTTACCGGTATGGCGGTAGATGGCGTTGATGCGTTCGTTTTCCCTGCTGCCGGGGAGAAATTCGGCGATGTCTTCATTGTATTCCAGATGCAGAAGCGCCGGCACGAAAGCGACTGTGAGCAGCGTCAGCAAAATCATCAGCAGCTTTTTGTACGCCAGGCAGCGGGTAAACATGGAAACCAGAAAATCAATCATCTCATTGCCGGTTAAACAGATAGCGAACAAACCGCGAAGGGTATCCGTAAAGAATCGCCCCGAAAACGGACAGCGTGTGCAATACGCTGATACGCAAAAAATCAATATCCGGTCTGAAATGCGTCACACGTTCGCCTTCGGGCAGATATTTCACCCGCACAGGAACCGGATGCAACGGGATATTTCGCCATGCCGAACGTATCAACAGTTCCAGCTCGGCTTCGTAACGCGACGAATGGGCGCGCATGCCCTTCATCCGCACCAGTGGATACAGACGAAAACCGGTCTGCGTGTCGGGCAGACGGATGCCCGTCTGCACCGTAAACCAAAAATTGGAAAACCTGTTGGCAAAGGTATTTCTGCCGGGCATGTTTTCCTGTCTCAGATTGCGGCAGCCGATGATCATGCTGTCGGGATGCGCGCGGAGCGCTTCGACGAACTGCGGGATGTCGCGGGCGTCGTGCTGCCCGTCCGAATCCATCGTCAAAGCGTACGCAAACCCCAGCGCTTCCGCCTTGTCGAATCCGCGACACAGCGCATGGCCTTTGCCCTTGTTCGGTCCGTACGAAATGTATTCGATCCGGGAGCGGTAGCGCGTCAGCACTTCTTCCGTGTCGTCCGTCGAGCCGTCGTTCACCACGATCACGGACGAAGCGTACGGCAGGACGGAATCGAGCACGCCGCCCAGAAAAACTCCGTTGTTGTAGGTGGGAATGACCACGCACACGCCTGCCCGTTTCATCTCGCCTCTCACGGCGAAAGGGATGTCTTCCTGAAAGAAAAGGCTTAACCTCGCAAACGGCGTATCGCCCCGATGCACCGATATGGCGACCTTGCAGCCGTCGTCCGTCGGCGTGACTTTGGAAAAATCTACCTGCAGCGTGTCGCACACTTCGGGATTGATGACCGAAAGGAATTTCACGTTGAGCGCCTTGCGGAGAAAAAGCGGCTGCTCCAATCGACATTCCATCAATTCCTTGCATAACTGTATGATGCATACGCCCGGCGTGATCGGATTGCCGGGGAAATGCGCCCGGTAGATGAAATGACTTTTATGGAGAACGACAGTGTATCCGAATCCCGTCCCGTTTTCATACGCCTGTTCGACGTGGTAAAAATCGTCCTTCAGTTTCATAAGGCAAAAGGTTGAAATACGTACTCGATGTGGCGTTTTTCGTTTTTCAGGACGAAAGAGCCGCCACCCGTCGGCGTCAGACGTTTGTTTTTCACCGCCTTTCCTTTCGGAGCATCGCGAAAAAGGTAGGTAAAATCGCTTTCAATCGTGCGGCGGATATACCATCTGTCCAAAAACGGAACGGCATTCAGCAGGCGGCATTTCTTTTCGGTCGCGACAAGATCGAATGCCTTGATGCCAAACTCGTTGATCAGGCTTCCGCGCCATTCGCCGTGCAGATATTTCACGATCAGGAGGCCTGTTATTTCCATTTGTCCCGCCCCGATGCGCACCCGGTATCCGGACGTTTCGCCGATATCGAACATCCGTATTGCGACAGGCGTATCCCGAACGGTCCGGCAGGAAACGGCCAGCCATGCGCACAAGCTAATCAATATGAAACTGCGTGTCTTCAATATCATCATTCCGTTTTTTATCTGTCAGGCGGATATTCGTTTTGTCGCCGTTCCGTTCTTCCATTTCCACGCGGTCGACCGTGAAATCATCGATGTTGAACGTCAGTTTGATGCGCGCAAACATCTGCTTCATTTCCTTTTTGACGGGTTCGAGAACAACTTCCCACGTCTTTTCGCTCCAGTAATAGCTGTTCGTGAAATTCTTAAGGTCGGTCAGTCCGCTTCCGCTCACGCCGTTGATCATGATTCTGACGATCTCCTGAAACAGCTGGCTCGATTTCACGTCAACGACACTCCGGCTGTTTTCGGTTTGCATCAGTATTTTCCTGTCGTTCAGGATAAACGTGTATTTGTATGGGGAGAGATATTCCCAGCGCAACCGGTTGTTTTTCCGGTAATACATTTTCCCTTTCGAAACGATTATTTCGCTCAGGAGAGAAAGTTCTTTCGTCTGTTCGAAATTGCAGATCAGACTTTCCATCCTGTCGGATGCCGCCATGATTTTCTCCAGCATCATCTTTTGCTGTTCCGGCGTCGCCGGCGCCGTCTGCGAATGTGCCGTCAGGCAACACAGCCATGCCATTGCGAATAAAAAAAATCCCTTCATGTTCATCGTATTATCTTGCAATTAATATTACGCCTGTCATAATCAGAAAAACGCCGAGCCAGCGCGTGCCGGGTACCGTCTCGTGAAAAATATATATCGACGCCAGCATGCCGAAAACATAGCTGATGCTGATCATCGGATACACAACCGAAAGTTCGTATCGCTTAATCATATATATCCACAAACAACTGGCCACAGCCATACACAGTCCGGAAGCCGCAAAATGCCAGTTGGTGAGCAGGTTGCGAAAAAACGCCCATACAAGGCGGAATGTACCCGTCTTTTCCATGGCCAGCTTCAGGAAAACCTGCCCTCCGCACAAAAATAGACATTGTGTCACAGATAAAAGAATTAATTTCCACATGATGACAGAAGAATTAATGAATGAGTCTTATTTTCAGACTGATGATAAATCATCAGATGTTTTGCTCCATGCAGAGCGGCATGCCCGTTTTCCGCAAAAAGATGTACAGGGATATGCCTGCAGTGCAGGCATGTTGCCGCCACGTAGACACTCATGGCAGACGACGTGCACGAATCGCCGAACAAATGCTTGTAGCGAAGCTGCGTCTTGCCGGGAAATAATCCTTCACACCACTGATTGTAAGCCTGTTCATCGCCAGGCATTCCATTGCAGCCCGTCACGACGGCGGCAATCTCGCCGTACCGGCATCCGGCCTGTGCCAGCATCCGGTCCGAAGCCTGTTTCAGCCGACACATGTCTGGACGGTAAAACGTTTCGATACCGTCCAGACGGCAAAGCACATTTTCAGATGACTGAGTTGTAAGCATCATACCAACAGCCGTTTCGCTGCAAAAAGACGTAATGGCTTCCAACCGCGTCAGCCGTTGCAGGATGGTATGGAAACTGAACGTCAATTCGTCGTGCCCGCTTACCAGCGCGTTCGTGATCTCTCCGTTTTTCAAATGAATAAAGGCATCGAGCAACGCACATTCGAACGAAAGCGCCTTGTGCGAATACGTCATGTTGTAACCGTGGCAACGACAGTCGATGGCCATCAGCGAACTGATCGTATTGTGCGTCGACTGCATGAAATGCGTGGGTTTGAGAAACGATTCGCCCTCCTTCACCATCGCGTCGAGGAATGTTTCCGTATTTTCGATACACCCGAATCCCGTGCCGGTGATGATGGCATCGGGCGCGTCGATTCCGGCTGCGTCTCTCACCTGTCGCGAGATGAGCAGGGCGCGTCTGAGGATTTTACCCAGCCGCCGGGCCGTATTGGAAGGGAAATACGGCTTGTAGTCCGGGTCGACGGCCGGCACAAACGATTCGTGGTAGCGGAGCGGATGCGTCAGCCAGTCGTCCGTGAGCGGCGACTGTGCCGAGATCTGTTTGGCGGCCGATATGTAGATGTGTTCCGGCATGTGGCGTTATATTTTCGAAAGAATAAGAGAAGTATCGTTCCCGCCGAATCCGAACGAGTTGGACAGGATGTGTCGCAACGGTTTGGCCGTTTTTTCGTCCGTGGCGGGCGTAAAGCGCAGTTCGGCCATCGGTGTGGAGAAATGCAGGTTGACGGGGATGAAATTGTGCGCAAGCGCCAGGAGCGAAATGACGGCTTCGACGCCCCCCGCCGCACTGGTCGTGTGTCCCGTAAAAGCTTTGGTAGATGAGACGGACGGTATGTCGTTGCCGAAAACGCGCTGAATGGCAATCCCTTCGCTCAGGTCATTGTCCTGCGTGCCCGTCCCGTGCGCATTGATGTAGTCGATGTCTTCAGGCTTCAGTTGCGCCGCTCTCAGCGCCATCGTCATTGCCCGGAAAGCGCCTTCGCCTTCGGGCGACGTGGCAGTCTGATGATACGCGTCGCACGCATTGGCGCAGCCCGAAAAACGGCAGAGCGGATCGACATGCCGCAGGCGGTACGTACGTTCGGATTCCAGTACCACGTAAGCCGCCCCTTCGCCCAGGTTCAGCCCGGCACGGGCCGCGTCGAACGGACGGCAGGGCGCCCTGTCAAGAATCATCAGCGTGTTGAAGCCGTTCAGATGAAATTTCGTGATGCATTCGCTTCCGCCGGCTACGGCGATATCCGCCCGTCCGTCGCGTATCAGCATGGAGCCGAGCATGAGGGCGTTGGCTGCCGACGAACATGCCGTCGAAATGGTATCCACCATCGAAAAGAGGCCGAAATAGTCGGCAATCATTTCGGTACACGCCCCGCAATCGTGCGTGGCAATGTATGCATTTCTTGTGTCGTTCGCCAGGAAATCAAGATAATATTGCTCACTTTTGTCCATCCCGCCGACGGTCGTTCCCGAAACGAGCGCGATGCGCAGGTCACGGGTCTCCTGCAGTCGGGCCTGTTCGACGGCTTCGCGGACGGCCAGCATTCCCATCAGCGACGTGCGTGTCGTCGTTTCCGTTTCGGGGATATGCAGACGGCACATCATCTCCTCGTTGGTCATTTTCACCTCGCCGACAGGAAATTCCGTATGCGAAGTGTGCAGATAACGAAGCATGCCGACACCCGAACGGCGGCTGCGCAATGCGGCCAGCGTTTCACGTTTATCCGTCCCCAGCGCGGAAACGATACCGGCGCCCGTCACGAAGATTTCCTGCTGCATGGTTATTTTGTCCGGTTTGTCTGTATGTATTCGGCCAGTACGCGCACGGATTTGAAAAGGTCGCGCCCTTGTGCCGGATCTTTCAGTTTAATGCCGTAGTTTTTTTCCATCAGGACGATCAGTTCGAGCGCGTCGATGGAGTCAAGCCCCAGTCCGTCCCCGAAGAGCGGTGCATCTTCGTCGATGTCGGCGGGCGTCATGTCTTCGAGGTTCAATACTTCGATAATTTCTTCTTTCAACTTTAAAATCAGTTCATCCATATTTTTTATGTTGTTTATCATTATATAATTCCATTAATTTTTCGGACGAAAAAACGGTTTCCGACGGCACACTGCCGATCAGCAGCATCAGCGTTTCGTATCGTCCTCCGAGATATTCGACCCACGCCACCAGGGCATAACGCACGTTTTCGTTCCGAAAAACACGGTTCGCCGTCACTGCGATCTGCGTCGCATCGAAACGTTCGCAAACATGAAACGACGTTTCGCCGTATATCTTGTTGCGAATGGCGATTTCGGCGGTGACGATGTTCGGCAGCGTGTATACGAACACGGAAGGGCCGGGAAAATAATCTTCATCGCACCGGATAATATCCTGATATGCCCTGTCCGTATCGAGCGACGAACTCCGGTTGAAACAGATCACGGCGATGTCCCGGCGTGGCGTAAAACGCAATGCGTCTTCGCCGAAAATCAGTTCGGATGCCAGAAATCCGAGTTTAGACAGGTGATCCATCTTGAAAAATTTCGGATAATTCGTTTTCAGTGAGCGATACAGAGATGTAAGAAAGTTGCCGTTGCCGGCTTCCTTGCCATCGAAAACGGGCTGTCCGTTTACAGAAGCGCATCCGTCCGCAATGCGACAATATTTGTGCACGTATAATGTGTTGCTTTCCGGTTCGTACAGGCGTATGCAAGGCCGAAAATGGCGATGCGTTCCGCTTTCGTCCGTTTCCTGCGGGGAAGAATGAAACAGCAGCGCCGCATTGCAGCCGCCGAAGCCCGAAAGTATTTTGATGAAATATGTTTTTTCCGTGCAGTCCGTTTGGTCAACGATTTGCAGTGTAGAGTCGGCATCCCGTGTCGTGAAGCCTTGCGTCGGGAGGATTATGCGTTCGGCCAGTGCGTGCGACGAAATCACGCTTTCGAGCACGCCGGCCGCACCCAGCGTGTGTCCGAAGCAGCCTTTCAGCCCGTTTACAGGTATGCCGTCCAGTCCCGCACGGGCGATGGCGACGGCTTCCATCCGATCGTTGTAGATCGTGGCCGTTCCGTGTGCATTAATGAAAGCGATATTGTTCGTATCCAGGTCTTTTGTGACCGACTGCAGGGCAAAGAAACAGCCTTCGCCCGTTCGGGAGGGAGCTGAGATGTGATTGGCATCGTTGCATATATCGCCGCGAATCAGTGTGATACCGGTTGCGGTCGTGTTGTCCGTTCTCTCGTAAATAATGGTGGCGGCCGCTTCTCCGAGATTCAGTCCGTCGTGCGCGATGTCGAACGGTCGGCAGATGCCGGAAGATAATGCCTTGAACGACAGAAAACCTGATATGATAAACTTCGACAGCATGTCGACGCCCGTCACTACGGCGCAGTCATACCGTCCCGTTTCCAGTTGCCTCAGAGATTCAATCTGTGCGCAGGCTCCTGAAATACAGGCGTTGGAAATGACCGGTGATGTGTTGCGAATACCGAAGAATCCGGCGATGCGCCGCGCCGAGTACCACAGGTAAGCGGCGTCGGGATGAGGCCGGCGTTCGTTCCCGTCGAGCAGGTGCACGTTGCCTTTGGTCGTTGCCAGGAGAAACAGTGTACGCGTGCCGGACAGATCGATTCCTGTTGGCGCTGCGGCATCGTATATAGACAGGATAGCCGCTTTTTCGAGAGGCGTGTATTCGTCTTCCCGGTCGCAAATGGCCGCAAAACAATCGTCCAGCCATTCGCTGTCTATCAGCGACGCCATAAACGGTTCACGCATTCCCATACGGTTCGCATGGCGCACGATACCCGAACGACCGGCTTTCACCGCTTCGTAATTCTCGCGCGTGGTGAATCCCAGCGACGAGATGATGTTGTCTCCTGTCTGCCTGATCATGTCATCCCCCATTTTTGTTGCCACGCCTCGTAGAAAGGCGGTTTTGTCCATACCAGCCGGTATTGCCTGTCGAGGAAAACCTGCATCGACGTGCCGGTGGCGATCAGCGCGCCATCTTCCATGTCGAATATCTCGTAGTCGAAGAGGATTTTGGCGGCTTCGGAATAGCGGTATGCGATGTCTACGCGTGCCTTCCGACCGTATATCAACGGTTTTTTATAGCTGAAACGCAAATCCGTCAGTGGCGCGTAGTATCCGCCGGCAAAGATGTCGAGGTATCCCAATCCGTATTTTGCGCCGAATGCTTCGCGCGCGTCTTCGAAATACAGCGCATACGAGCCGTGCCAGACGATATTCATCGAATCGACTTCGCTGAAACGAATACTGATTTCCGCGGAGGCTTTCAACAGATGGTCTTTCTCATTCATTTTCCCGGCGTTCGATATTGGTGATTGATATTTTCATTTCGCTCGTTGCAACGATTTCGTCGCCGACCCGGACGGTTGCGTTCACCAGCGTCATGCCGAAGATTTCTTCCTGTACATCAATCTGCGTAACGAGTGTTTCGCCGATAGTCGGCCGACGGTGAACCTCCATATTGCGGAGAGAGCCGATGAATCCCAGTTTCACCGTATCGTCGTTCACATACTTGTTGATGTATCCCATGCGGGCGGCACATGTCTGGGCTATGTTTTCGACAACACCCGGCTCCGTCAGCTGCCCGTCATCGCAGAAAAGGCTGTCGTCGGAGATGCGGAACGAGGTGCGGGTAATGCGTGCGTCGACGTGCAGCAGCGTGTCGATCATCACGAAGGGAGGCTGTTGCGGCAAAATATCCGGTATGTTTATTTCGCTGAACGTCATTCCGTTTTCTTTTTACATACGACAAGAGTGTGTCCCTTTCCCAGTCCGTCGATTATTTTTTCGATTCTCAGTCCTGCCGTTTCTGCACAGCGTATCATGTCTTCGGAATGGTACATGCGGCTGTTGCCGTTGGCCAACGCCGTGAAATACAGACTTATTTGTGTGAGACAGTATGCGGCTGTTTCGAATCGCTGCCTGTCCCAGAAGGTTTCCATGATAAACAGCGTGGCGCCGGCATCCATCGAGGCGGCTGCCCGTGCGAGGATGGCTGTAACTTCACCGTCCGAGAAGCAGTCGAGGAACTGACTCATCCAGATGGCATCGAAACCTGCGGGAAAGGGCACAGCCATGTCCAACAGGTCAGCGCCGTATCCTGCAATCCGTTCGGCTCCTTTACGGCCTGCTGTTTGCCGTATCATGATCTCCAGTTGCTGTGGCAGGTCCATGACGGTGACCTGCACGTCGACGTCGTGTGCCACGCATCGCAAAGCCCACCGTCCCGTATTGCCGCCTACATCAAGCAGTCGGCGGGGATGGTAGCCGAAAACGATTTCGAGGGCTTCGTCGAACGACTCGTCGGAATAGTAATGGTCGAAGTCAAACCAACTCTTCTGTACCTGCACGGGCAGTTCCGACAGTCCTTCGTAGATGGTTTGCCAGTTGCCGAACACCTTCAGTCCTTCGGGTTTACCGCTCAGCAGCGCTTCTTCCAGATGAAACCATCCCAGGTAGTTGACATCGTGATTGAAGGCCATATTGACTTTCACCAGCGGATCGTTCAGCAGGAACCAGCCGGCTTTGGAGGCCGTGAAACGGTCGTCGGTGCAGCGTACGGTCCCGATCGTGAGTGACGATTCGAGCAGTACCTGCGTGGCGTAGTGAGACAGGTTGGTTCGTTCTGCCACTTCGGTGATCGTTAGCCCATCGTCGGAATCGAGCAGTAATTGCATGATACCGAACTTGATCATCAGACGCGATACCTGAAACACCACGGGACCGAATGATATTTCGTGTGCCAGTCGCTGCGCCTGCAATGCCGGCAGGCTGTCTTTTGTATATGCCTTCTCGAGGGCAGGAAACAGTTTCATTCTTTTCTTTGTTATATCGTCGAAAAAAAGGTTTCTTTACCGTTTTTGAGGTGCAAAGATACTCTTTTCTATCATTTGTCGAGCAATAAATGTGGGTAAAGGTGCAAATATCCGTCTTCAAATAGACGGAACGCATTCGAATCGTGATTCTATTCGATTTGCATGAGGAAGAGTATGCCCGGCCGGGATGACAGGGTGGATCGTGGCACGTATAAGTTTACTCTATCGGGGGAGGAATTTATCCGAAACTTGCGTTGAAAATAGAAGTTCGGAAGCTCGCCAAAGTCGAATATTTGCACCGCCATACGATTGATATTCGGTCCAATTGGTTTTTTCTTTTCTTTCATGGATAGTATGGGTTATTGTTATATTTGGCTTGTTTTGGGTAATTGCCAATCAGCGGCAAACTATCAATCAATATTATGTCAATCATCTGAAATACAGATATTTCAAGGCACAAGGACAGGCCAATGAAGAAAATCTTTACCGACTATAACGGCAATTCGGATATAGCGATAGCATCAAAATCATCCGCAAACAGGTGGAACGGTATGAAGAATTAGTTAAGGAACAGATGGAGAGGTTAGAGAGGGCAAAGCGGAATAGCGGGGAAACAGAAAAATTTCAGAGGGATGCAAAATCTTTGAAAGAAAGAAGATAAACTTTAAAACATTTAAAGTTATTTTTATAGCATATTATTCACTATCTTTGTATGCAAATAGAATTGATTTAGAGAATGGAATTAAACAGAATAAGTACCTCACCAAAATAAGTTTTTATTAAAATGGCAAAACTTGATACATACCAGTGTTCCCAAAGCAGCCAACCATCTGTTAGTGGCGTAAAAGAGTTTGTCCCTTTCCAGATAATCTTCCGGATTCAGCCATTCTTTCTTGAGTTTTCTCCATACCGTTTCGGCAATATTCAAGTGTGGCGAACAGGGAGGAAGGTAAGTGATGAACAATCCGCGCTGTTGC
>JAIRYD010000234.1 GCA_031267935.1 Tannerella sp. | reverse complement strand
GCCGAACGCCGGCAGAAGGCGAAGGAGGTGCTCGAAAAGGTCGGCCTTTCGCACCGTATGCGCCATTTCCCGACGCAGCTGTCGGGCGGACAGTGTCAGCGCGTGGCTATCGCCCGCGCGATTGTGGGGAATCCGAACATTATCCTGGCCGATGAGCCTACGGGTAACCTGGACAGTAAAATGGGCGCCGAGGTGATGGAGATTCTGCATCAGCTGAACCGCGAGGACGGACGGACGATCGTCATGGTGACGCATAATGACGACCAGGCGAAGCAGACGGACCGCACGGTGCGGTTCTTTGACGGGAGGCAGATTTCTTGAGGGTTTTTTCGAGAGGGGGTGTTTGATGTTGTTCGACTTTATTCGACTTTATTCGACCTTACTCAACCTTTATTCGACTTTACTCGACTTTTTTTTAGAAGACTTTTAATTTTTAATTTTTAATTCTTAATTCAATGAAAAAGTATTTTCAATATTTTCGACAGGCTTGGAATATTGTCCGGCAGGAGCGGCTGTTTAGCTTTATTTATATTGCCGGGACGGGGCTGTCTATTACGGTGGTGATGGCGCTTTCGATTGTGTTTTACATCAAACTGGCCGACATCTATCCGGAGACGAACCGCGGACGGCTGCTGACGACGCATATCGTCGGGGAATTTCGCGAAGGGAACAGGAGTAACCGCTCCACTTCCTTTCTTTCGAAAGCGGCGGTGGAGAGTTGCTTCCTGCCGCTTAAAAGGGCGGAGGCGGTTGGCGTTGAGACGGTCGACTTCGCGGTTGGCGACAGGCATTTTATACAGCTGGAAACGACGCGGGAACAGATGCCGGTTGCCGTGAAGTTCGTCGACGAGAAGTTCTGGGACATATTCGACTTCCGCTTCGTCGACGGCAAGCCTTTTACCGAGGCGGACGTGCAGTCGGGCATCACGTCGGCTGTCGTCGCCGCGACGCTGGCACAGCGTCTGTTCGGTACCGACAGGGCCGAGGGACGGACATTCAGTCTTGACTTTAAGACGTTCCGGGTCTGCGGCGTCGTTCGCGACGTGTCCTTTATTACCGATCAGACGTTTGCACAGGTGTGGGCGCCCTATACGTTCAACCCGCCCTACAAATTTGAGAAAACCCTGGGCAACATGCGAGTCTTCGTCCTCGCGCCTTCCGCCGGGGATGTGGAGGCGGTCAGGAGCGAGACGGCCGATAACGTCCGGCGCTTCAACGGGACGCAGGATGGCGTCGAACTTGATTTGATGGGGCAGCCGCTCAGCACGCTGCAAAAGCTCATGAGTGCGAGCAGTACGGAGGATTTCAACAGGAAACTGATAATGTACGGATTTATCTTCTTCATCCTGCTGCTCATCCCGGCCGTGAGCCTGTCGGGCATGACCCATTCGCGCATGGAACGCCGCATGTCGGAAATCGGCATACGCCGCGCTTTCGGTGCGCGCAGAGGCGGTCTGATGGGGCAAATCATCACCGAGAATCTGCTCTTTACGCTCCTGGGAGGCGTCGTCGGACTGCTTTCGTCCTACGTGCTTATCGTGCTCGGCCGCAACTGGATTCCGCAAATCATCGGACAGACATCCTTCGTGCGTCCGCCCGAAGGCAGCGACGTGGCTATTTCGCCGTCGATGCTGCTCAATTTCGAGGTGCTCGGCATCGCACTGGTCATCTGCTTCGTGCTGAACCTGATGTCGTCGCTCATACCCGCCTGGCAGAACTCGCGCCGCGGCATTATTCATTCGTTAAACCGTAAATAATTCAACAGTCATGATTAAATCCATATTCAAACAAATACGCAATCAGAAACGCAGCAATGTCTGGATTAGCATTGAGCTGCTGCTGGTCTTCATCATCGTATGGTTCCTTGCCGACGCCTCTTTCCTGCTTGTCTACAACTCCTGCCTGACCGACACGCGCAACATCGACAACGCCTGGCAGGTGAACATCGCCGAGTATCCCGACAGCTACGCGCGGTACAGCGCCGACGAAAGTACCGAAGAAGCGCGCGCGGCCAATTTCGAACGCGTCCTCCAGACGCTGCGCAGCTATCCGGGCGTGGAGGCCGTCGCCATCGTAAGCGCGGATGCCGAACCCGAAAGCGGCTCGTTCAGCGGCATCGGCATGACGAGCATTGACGATACAACCAGGATGATTGCCGGACAGCGGATCAGTACCGACCCGCGCGGCGACTACTTCCGCGCTTTCGGATACGTCGACCGCAACGGGAAGCCGGTTTCCGTGCAGGATTTCGATGTGACCGTCCCGAAGGGCGTGATTATCGGTCAGCTGGAAGCGGACTACTTCTTCCCCGACGGACGGGCGGTCGGACGGGAACTGCGCGGCCGGGACAAAACAGACCTGTACCGGGTCATCGGCGTGGTGGGCAGTATCAAGAACGCTTTCATGGGGAGTCTGGGGCGATACCAGAGTACGTTCTACATGTTCCCCGCGCGAAGCAGCAACCGGTTTACCGTCCGCATGAACAAATCCGTGCTGGAATCATTTAAGAAGGACATGAACGAACGCCTGCAGATTGGTAACTTCTACCTGAAAAACGTCGTCCCGTACAACCGCCTGTCCGAACTGTCGAAAGACATGCAGGGCCTCAGCAGTATTATCAACATCGGCGTGTCGCTGATGATCTTCTTCCTGCTGAACATCCTGCTGTGCGTGATGGGCACTTTCTGGTACCGCATCAACACCCGCCGCGAAGAGATCGGCCTCCGCAAGGCGCTCGGCTCAAGCTCGGCCGGCGTCCGTAACTCGCTTATCCTCGAAGGCCTCTGCCTGCTGACGATAGCCATGGTACCGGCGATGCTGATCGAATATCAGTTCGTATACGCCGGAATGACGATGACGAAGATTGGCGGCGGAATGGGGCCGGATCTCATGGAGTACCTGCCCGACAGACAGAATCTTCGCTTCCTGATCACAAACGGGATAACGTGGGCGATAATGGCCGCCGTCATCGCCGTCGCCATCGTCATCCCCGCCCAAAAGGCGGCCTCGCTGCCCCCGGCCGAAGCGCTGCACTATGAATGATGAAAGTAGAGACGTAGCGCGCTGCGTCTCTACCGCCGTGCAAGCGGTTATGGAAATCAGACCCGTCGGGCTGTCCGCCTGGATAAAACGTTTGACTCGTTTACATATCGTACCTGCGGCACGAAAAGAAATGTTGGTAGAAGATTTGTCCCGTCAGGGACAAAATGTTGGTAGAAACCGGTTCCCGCGGTTTTACGGCGTGCCGTAGGTACGCTATGTAACAATCACTACATTCCGTACCTGACGGCACGGGGTTGGATGGGACTCCGGCGTTTTCTACCGACATTCCGTCCCGTACGGGACGGTAAACAGGTGCGCCTTGTCCCGTTAAGGACAAAATGTCGGTAGAAACCGGTTCCCACGGTTTTACGGCGTGCCGTCAGGTACGCAATGTGACAATCACCACATTCCGTACCTGACGGCA
>JAIRYD010000205.1 GCA_031267935.1 Tannerella sp. | reverse complement strand
TATATTTGTCGTCCGATTAAAAAAACACGGATTTTATGGCTGACGACAAAAAAATAATTTTTTCGATGGTAGGAGTAAGCAAAATATTCCCTCCACAAAAACAGGTACTCAAAAACATCTATCTCTCATTCTTTTACGGAGCGAAGATCGGCATCATCGGGTTAAACGGCTCCGGCAAGTCGACCTTGCTGAAGATCATTGCCGGCATCGACGGTGAATATCAGGGAGACGTCGTTTTCTCACCCGGATACAGCGTCGGATACCTCGAGCAGGATCCTCAATTACAGGCCGGTAAAACAGTGAAAGAAATCATACGGGAAGGCGTGCAGGACACTGTCGACCTGTTGAAGGAATTCGATGAAGTGAACGAAAAATTCGGCGACCCCGACGTACTGAACAATCCCGACAGGATGGAAGCGCTGATGAACCGGCAAGCCGAGTTGCAGGACAAAATCGATGCGGCAGATGCCTGGAACCTGGACAGCCGTCTCGAACGCGCGATGGACGCCCTCCGATGTCCGCCCGAGACACAAACAGTCGAAACGCTCTCCGGAGGCGAATGCCGGCGCGTGGCGCTCTGCCGCCTGCTGCTGCAGCAACCCGACGTACTGCTGCTCGACGAACCTACGAATCATCTGGATGCCGAATCCATCGACTGGCTCGAACAGCACCTGCAACAATACGAAGGAACGGTCATCTGCATCACACACGACCGCTATTTTCTCGACCACGTGGCCGGGTGGATTCTGGAACTCGACCGCGGCGAAGGCATCCCCTGGAAAGGAAACTACTCCTCGTGGCTCGAACAGAAGACGCAACGCATGGCCCGGGAAGAAAAACAGGCCAGCAAACGTCGCAAAACGCTCGAACGCGAACTGGAATGGATCCGCATGGCCCCCAAAGCACGCCAGTCCAAAGGCAAAGCACGCCTGAACTCATACGAAACCCTGATGAACGAAGACCAGAAAGCACGCGAATCGAAACTCGAAATATTCATCCCCAACGGACCTCGTCTGGGCAACAAGGTCATCGAAGCCCGGCAGGTAGCCAAAGCCTACGGACACAAACTCCTGTTCGACGACCTGAACTTCATGCTTCCCCCCAACGGCATCGTCGGCGTCATCGGCCCGAACGGAGCCGGAAAAACGACGCTCTTCAAGCTGGTCATGGGCCTCGAAAACGCCGACCGGGGCACGTTCGACGTGGGCGAAACGGTACGCATCGGCTATGCCGACCAGACACACAAAGACATCGACCCGGGCAAAACGGTCTATCAGACCATCTCGGGCGGAAACGAATTCATCCGCGTCGGCGGACGCGAAATCAATGCGCGCGCCTATCTGTCGCGCTTTAACTTCGCCGGCGCCGATCAGGAAAAAACGTGCGGCACCCTCTCCGGAGGCGAACGCAACCGCCTGCATCTGGCCCTCACGCTCAAGGCCGAAGCCAATGTCCTCCTCCTTGACGAACCGACCAACGACATTGACGTAAACACCCTGCGCGCACTCGAAGAAGGACTCGAACACTTTGCCGGATGCGCCGTCGTCATCTCGCACGACCGCTGGTTTCTCGACCGCATCTGTACGCATATCCTCTCGTTCGAAGGCAACTCCGAAGTCGTCTTCTTCGAAGGATCCTACTCCGAATACGAAGAACACAAACGCCGGCAATCAGGCAGCACCGAACCCAAACGCATCCGCTACCGCAATTTAAATTAACAGAATATCAAACCCTCAAACACATTTACAACATGAAAAAGTATCTATTTCCGGCAATCATTGCCCTCGCATGCAGCATGACAAACAACGCGCATGCCCAGAAAGAAATCGCATTATTCAACGGCAAAGACCTGTCGAACTGGAATTTCGTCGTGGACGGCGACAAAGTCCCTGGCGAACAGGTGTATTCGGTCAAAGACGGCGTAATCGAAATCGCCGGCGCCCCCATCGGCTACATGTACACGAAACAGACATACGGCGACTGTACGCTGCAGGCCGAATGGCGCTGGATCGGCGAAGCCACAAACAGCGGCATTTTCCTGCTTATCGAAGACACTAAAAATCCGTTCCCGAACGGAATAGAATGTCAGTTGCACGCAGGTGACGCAGGCGATTTCGTACTGCTCGGCGGCTCCGACCTTGCCGAATACAAGCTGCCCGAAGGACAGGAACGCCCGAAATTTCCCGTCGTCAAAAAACGCAACCCCTCGAACGAAAAACCTGTCGGAGAATGGAATCGCGCCAAAATAGAAATACTGAACGGCGTCATCACCGTATATATCAACGACGTACTCCAGAATGTAGGCGCCAATAAAGTGAAAAAAGGACATATCGGACTGCAAAGCGAAGGAAAGAAAGTTCAGTTCCGTCACGTGACACTGACGGAGAAATAACAAAAGGAAACCTCCAAAAAATCATCCCCCATGCAGCGTTTCCTCCCGTTTTTTCATCTGAAAATAAGATTCGGCACGTTAAATAATGTATAAACGCATCTGAATTTAAACAGAATGTCGTACATTTGTAAAAGAAAAGACGGCATATAAAAATTAAACCTTTTGACTGAATAAAAGTCATAGAAACAAGATAACAAACAATAGAGTATTAATTATATAGAACAAAGAGGAGAAACAGCTATGAAAACAATGATTAAATTGGTTTCCATGTGGATGATGCTTGCATCGGTTCTGACCGTTGCGGCACAGGAAGAGTTTTTCGACGATGTATATTTCTCTTCCGGGAAAAAAAGCAAAACTGTGGAAAAGAAAAACGCAGTTTCAAAGGATACTGCGGCGCCAGTACGAAGCCTTACTTCGACCAAAGTTGAATCCGGCAACCCGGACATCACGGATGTAGATGCCTACAACCGCCGATATACGGATTTAGACGAAGATATGATTGAAGCAGACTACGAATTGTATGCCGACGACGACGAACCGAAAAGAAATATTCGCAATTCGGACACGGAATATTCCGAACGAATCATCCGCTTCCATTCGCCCAGCAAGATTACCATCGCCGGCGCGGATAATGTGGATCTGTATCTGAGCGACGGATATTATGCATACGGCTATGATACGGATTATTCCGACGGACAGACGACGGTCAACGTAAACGTCGACATGGGAGGTTACGGTTACGGCGGCTACGGCAGCTGGTACGACCCGTGGTACTACAGTTCATGGTACAACCCGTACTGGTACGGCGGATTCGGACGTCCCTGGGGCTGGGGCGGATTCTATTACTCCAGCTGGTATTACGATCCGTGGTATTACGGCGGCTGGGGATGGCATTATCCGCATTATCACCACAATTATTACGATTACGGCTACTACGGATACAATAATAACCGATCATCCTATCGCAATTCGGGAGGCCGCGCCACGTCAGCCCGAAATGCGACATACCGTTCGTCGACATCCGACTCCCGTCGCGCCACAGTAGGCGCACGAAGCTCATCATCGGCACGGTCGTCGAGCGCAGCACGCAGTACGACAGGCCGAAGCACATCGCTGCGGACGGAATCGCGCCGCAGCAGTACAGACGCCGCAATAAACAACCGTACCTCGACCCGCTCGTCGAGCAGCCGTTCGGGCGTCAGTGCGGGCAGCAACGCTACGCGCAGCAGTTCGGCCACGGTGAACAGAGGCACGACGACGACTACACGGCGGTCGACGGGCACAACAACCTCCACGCCGACACGTTCATCGTCCGTAAACAGCGGGCGGTCGACAGGCTCCTCCACACGCAGCAGCAGCACTTCAACGCCGACCACGCGGTCAAGTTCAATTTCGTCGGGCAGCAGCGGCCGGTCGAGCAGCGGCAGCTTCAGCAGCGGCGGAGGTGGCGGTCGGTCGAGTGGTAGCAGCGGAGGCGGAGGCGGTCGCGCAAGCAGTGGCGGACGCCGGTAACAGTGTGATACATATAACTAAATACGGGGAAATCCGTTTCTGACAGATGAAGTTTTCATTTAAAGCAATCCGGTCTTTTCAATTCAAGACAGATTGGATTGCTTTATTTTTTTCCGGTATAAAAAGCAAATAAAATAGAATCTGTAATAATATTAATGAGATGAAAAAGTTGATGATATATATAAGCACGCTGTTTTTTTGCAACGGGATGTTGCATGCACAGGGTGAGATGGACGCTTTCCGGTTTTCGCAGACCGACCTGGACGGATCGGCACGCTCGATGAGTATGGGCGGTGCATTCGGCGCGCTGGGCGGCGACATGTCTGCAATGTCTCATAACCCCGCAGGTTTGGGCGTTTACCGCAGTTCGGAGATTCAGGCCACATTCGATTTTTACAATTCGAACGTGAAAGCGGACTGGGGCGGAGTGACGAACAATCGCAGACGCAATGCCTTCAGCATGGATAACTTTTCGTATGAAGGCTATTTCCCTTTAGGCTATGACCGGGGAGTAAAAGGATGGAATATAGGATTTTCGTATAACAAGATAAAAGAATTTAACCGCAAATATGCCGCGATCGGCAATCCGAAATTTTCGCTGGCCGATTATGCGGCTTCGCGCAGTACGTTCGCCTTCGGAGACAAGGGCGGCATCTATCTGGACGAACTGATACTGACGGACCGTAACGATCCTTATACAAATCCGGAACTGTCCGGACAATGGCTGCCCATTCTGGGATACGAGTCGGGATTCACCGAACCGCTGGACGATAAAAACGCCAAGAACGACGTCTATTACAGCGCCTTTCCGGGCACGTTGAGAGAAAATTTGATGAATATCAGCGAGAGAGGCTCCATGCGGGAATATAATATAGCCGTGGCCACGAACATTTCCGATATCGTGTTTCTCGGTCTGGCAATCAATGTGACGGATATCGATTACCAGATGGCGTCACGCCATTACGAAACATTTACGGGTAAAAATGCCGAGAACGATTATCTGACGCTCGAAAATACGCTCGAAACGGAAGGATCCGCCTATTCGGCCAATATGGGCGTCATTATCCGTCCGATTGATGCGCTTCGCTTCGGCGTGGCCTACAATACCCCGAGATGGTTCAAGATGACGGACTACTTCTATGCGACGGGCGAGTCGTATATCGAAAGCTACTCGGCAGGCTCGTCCAAAATGAAAGCACATACGCCTGACGACCAGGCAGTGGCCGAATATGCCCTGCAGACGCCCGGACGGTGGATCTTCAGCGCAGCGGGTGTGATCGGTTCTTCGGCGCTGATCAGCCTCGACTACGAGATGAGCGATTACCGACAGATGCGGCTGGGCAATCACAACGGCGACGATTTCTCGTTCGAAACGGATAACAGCATTATCAACAAAGATTTTCGTGTGGCGCAGACCGTAAAACTGGGCGCCGAAATCAAACCTTCGCAGCGGATTGCCGTCCGTGCAGGCTACATCTGGCAGTCCAACCCGATGACGGACAACCTGACTGTCGAAAGTAAACATACGGAAGTATACACGGCCGGTACGGTACCCCACTATACCACCATCGCAGCGCCGACCACATACTATACCGCCGGGCTGGGATATCGCTTCTCGCCGAACTTTTACATGGATATGGCATGTATCTACCGCGTGCAAAAGGAAAAACTCTACCCGTTCTCGCCGGTAGGGATGAGTGACCAGGGTCTGGGCATTCCGTCCATCGAACCTTCACCGTCCGATCTGACAGTGAAAACGGCGCGTATCGCATTGACATTCGGCTATAAATTCTGATTTCAGAAAAGGGGCCGGACAGGCGTTTCGTCCTTTAAAAGCCCCGGTTTGTACAAAAACATGCACAATCCGGGGCTTTTCTCAAAAAATATTTGGCTAATTGAAAGACTTTTCATTCCTTTGTGGCCGATAGCACTAAATTGTAAAACTTAATAAACTGACTGCCTATTGCAAAACATTACACTGTAACCAATAAATTGAGATGTAATGAATAATTTGAAGACGATGACCGATGAAGAATTGGTCGTGCTTTATGTACAAGGCAGTAATTCCGCATTTGATGTTTTGTTGAACCGCCATAAGAGCAGTGTTCATTCGTACATATATTATATTGTACACGACCGGGACTTGACCGAAGACATCTTTCAGGAGACTTTTCTGAAAGTGATTACGACTATCAAACAGGGGCGTTATACGGAAAACGGAAAGTTCAAGGCCTGGATCATGCGGATCGCCCACAATCTGATTATCGACAATTTCCGCCAGGAGCGTAACGAGAATGCCATTTCGAACGACGAATTGGATGTCGACCTGTTCAACGACGTACGGCTGTGCGAAGGGACGGTAGAAGACCGGATGGTGAAGAATCAGGTGCTTTCCGACGTGCGGAAGATGATCAAACATCTTCCTTCCAACCAGCGCGAGGTGCTGGAAATGCGTTATTATCATGACATGAGTTTCAAGGAAATAGCGGATGCGACGGGTGTAAGTATCAATACGGCTCTGGGGCGGATGCGCTACGCCATCCTGAACATGCGCCGGATGGCAGACGAAAACAGGATCGAGCTCTCTTACGCCTGACTTTCCCGTAAAACACAATTTTTGTAAAAAAGACAGCGGATAAACAATATTTTTCGCGAGGTATCGTTTTTTTTGTAAAGTAAAAAAAAGATGCCTATGAAAAATTTTACCCGATGTATTACAAATGAAAATTTAAACAAAGCGCCAGGCGTAAAAAAAACGGTTACGACGCCTCGTGCAGAAACATTGGAATTTATCCGTCAATATGCGCGGGTATATCAGTACGAATCCAAGCTGGATGAGCCGTTCGGGAGTTACATCCTGAACTGAAGTGAGAAAGAAAGAGGTTGTTTCAAAACGGGGCAGGGCCGTTGCCGATGGCAGGATTGTTTGCGAGGCGCGTTTCGGGAAAGTTTTGAAACAACCTCTTCTTGTTTTCGAAAACCCGAGTAGCCGAATCTTCAAATCTTGAATTTGTTCCCCTCCCCTGTTACTTTTGCCGGCGAGTCCGGCTTTTCCGTCCGGCAATAAAAAAACAAGGCTGGACCGGCAAAATCCAACCTTGAAAGCAACGACTAAGCTGAAATTTATTTGTACTATGGTTACATCATCCTCGCTTTTTTTCTGAAAAAAATGGTATGCATTGCTATTTGACGACAAAGTTAGGCTGATTACATGAGATATGAAATACCTAAAAAACGGTATATTTGTGCAGAGCACTCACTATTTTTTGTTATAATGCCCGAATTTCGGGTCAGGGCGAAGCAGAAAAGCAGGTTTGCCTGTCCAAAAACCCGGATTATGAGGAGGGGAATTGTTCCGCTTCGACGTGCTTTACGGCATCCGGCGCTCTTGTCTTTTCGTCACGTTAAGAAAGTATCAACCCTCTCCGGCAAAACCGCCGGAGAGGGTTGAATTTTTTGAGCATGCACGGTGGTCACACTCGACATGCCTTCGCCGTTGCCGGCGATGCTTACACTTCCATCTTGTAAGGTTCGCGAACGGGATTGCTTCTGCGCCGGTTCGCTTCCCTGTCGAGGAAAAACTCTTCCTTCTCGGGATTCCATACCAGCTTGCGCCTGAATTCGTAACACAAGTTGATGATGTGGCAGAGCGATGCCGTGCGATGTCCTACTTCTACCGTGCTGAGCGGTTGTTTGCGCGTCTTGATGGCATTCAGGAAGTCGTCGTAATGGTCGTCGCTCCGGTAGAGTTTGATTTCGTTGTCGCCGATTTCCTGATTTTTCAATTTGTCCGGCATCGTGTCAAGGATGCTGCGGCTGATGTCGATCACTCCGTCTTCGCCGATGAAGCGGACGATATTCCCGTCCGACTTGCGGAAGCCCGGTTCGTGCGTCATGATGGTTCCGTTGAGATAGCGCATCGTGAGCGGGCTCAGTTCCTTGTCGTCGGGCGGCGTGAACTCGATGGGTCCCGAGTCGTCCATTCCCATCGCCCACTGAGCGATATCGAACATGTGCGCGCCCCAGTCGCAAACCATACCTCCGCCATATTCCTTGTAATTGCGCCAGTTGGGGAACCCCCGCCATTCCATCGGCGGTGCAAGTTCTTCGTTGTAGGGATTCATGGGTGCGGGTCCTATCCAGCGTTCCCAGTCCAGCGTAGACGGAACAGGTTGCGCCTGCAGGTCATAAGGAATGGGCGGCGGGCCGACGGAGACCTTGATTTCCCTGATCTGTCCGATATAGCCGTTGCGTACCAGTTCGCAGGCATGGCGGAAATTTTTCCACGAACGCTGCATGTTGCCTACCTGCAGGACGCGTTCGTATTTGGCGACGGCGTTGGCCATAAGGCGCCCTTCTTCGATACTGTGCGACATGGGTTTCTCCACGTACACATCTTTTCCTGCGCGACAGGCGTCGATGGTCATCACGGCATGCCAGTGATCCGGCGTAGAGATGATGACGGCATCGATGTCTTTGCGTGCGAGCAGTTCCTTATAGTCGGCATACAGTTTGAAGCCGTTATAAGCCTTTCCTTTGGCCTTGACGGTTTCCGCTTCGATGAGTTTTTGTACTGCCGGCAGCCGGCGCGATTCGCAGTCGCACGCTGCTATCACGTTGGCTCGTTTGGCAAACTGCGGGCCTAACCCGCGTCCCTGTGCGCCGCAACCGATAATGCCCATATTGATCTGATCGCTCGGAGCGACATAGCGCGTTCCTCCCAGTACATTGCGTGGAACGATAGTAAATGCCGCAACCGACAGTGCGCCATTACGTAAAAAGTTTCGTCTGTTCATGGTGACTAATTGTTAATTAATGTGTTTGTAATCTAATCTGCGGCAAAGGTGTTAAAAATAAATGGAAAAAACAAGCATCGTCGTCAATTTTTTTGAACATCGAATATGTTTTTGAACATTTTCTTTCAAAACGGTACATATTTCATGTAAAAATATGCCTTCCGCGATGAAGCGGTCAGCGATATTTTCTGAAAACAACTGCCTTCCCGTTTGTTTCGACGCGAAAACTGTCGCCGGTCGTTTCGTTGAGTGAAGCCTGCCACCAGCGTGTGAGCGTGCGGTTCTTTACGGGCCAGCGCACGCCGTGCAGCGTCAGCGGGGCGGGATCCATGCAGAAAACGGATATCTGCTGTCCGGGATGCGAGGTGAGCGTGACGTTGCCCGTGACGGGCGTCAGCGTTCCGTAGTCCGTCCACATTTCGACGTCGACCGCATCCATATAATCGGCCAGAAGACTTATATTACCTAAAGTATGATCTTCGCGTTTGCCGGTTGCGCCGAGGAGGCACAGCCGGCGATAGCCCTGCGCCACGCAGTAACGGACTGTTTTTGTGAGGTCGTTGCTTTCCTGTTCGGGCCGGATGACGAGGCGGTCGGCCAGTTGTGCGCGTGCCTGCGGGGAAATCGAATCGCCGTCGCCGACGACCGCCCGCGGCACGAAGCCCGCCGCCAGCAGGGCGTCTGCCGCGCCGTCACAGCAAAACAGGTGCGCGCGAAGCCGTTCGATCATGCCCCGCGGCACGGGGTGTACGGGAAAAAGGCCGTCGGCAAGGACCAGCGCGTCGAACGTTTCCGCGCCGGGCAGTCTTATTTCCCCGTTATCAGATTCTTTCATTGATATTTCGTTTCATGAGTTGCAAATATATGATTTATTTTGTTTCCCCGGTCCGGTTTAGGGATTCGAAAGTTGAAAATGCGGTTTGTTTTTCTCGCGATTTTCATGTAAGTTTGCGGCTTGTAAGAGTAATTTTCGATGAAACAATATTATTTTGATGAAATCATAGTGCGCAGAGGGACTGACTGCCTGAAATACGACAGGTTAAAGGAGCTCTTCGGTAATGCGGACCTGATGCCGTTCTGGGTGGCGGACATGGATTTCCGTACGCCCGACTTTATTGTGGATGCGCTGAAAAAGCGTTGTGAACATCCGATTTTCGGATACACGTTTCCGCCGGAAGAGTATGCCGGCTGCATCGTGCGATGGGTGAAGCAGTTGTACGGCTGGGAGATATGCGGGGAATGGCTCAGCTATATTCCGGGTATCGTGAAGGGGATCGGTCTGGCGCTGGAGTGTTTCACGAAAAAGGGAGACAAGGTGATCATCCAGTCTCCGGTATACCATCCGTTTCGCCTCGTGCCCGAAAAAATGTGTCGCGAAGTGGTGTACAATCCGCTGCGGCTGGTGAAGGGGGCTTACGAAATGGATTTCGAGCAGCTGGAGTCGGTGATCGACGAGGGGTGCAAAGTGATGATACTCTCAAGTCCGCACAATCCCGCGGGTGTTGTCTGGGACCGCGGGACGCTGGAAACGCTTGCCGGGATCTGCAGCAGGCATCACGTCACGGTTATTTCGGACGAGATACATTCGGAGATGGTTTTTCCCGGCGTCGAGCATCATCCGTTTCCGACGGTTTCGGACGAGGCGGCGGCATGCAGCATCACTTTCATGGCGCCCAGCAAGACGTTCAACATTGCCGGGATCGTATCGTCCTACGCCATCGTCCCGGACGATTCGCTGCGTCACGCGTTTTATTCTTTTCTGGAGGCATGCGAATTGAATCAGGGTACGATTTTTTCATACATCGCAACGGTTGCCGCTTATACGCAGGGCGGGGAATGGCGCAGACAGATGCTTGATTATGTGGAAGAGAATATTCGTTTCACGGATGAATACCTGAGAAGAAACATCCCCCGGATAAGGATATACCGTCCGCAGGCTTCGTTCCTGATCTGGCTGGACTGTCGCGATCTGCAAATGAAACAGCAGGCGCTGTTCGAATTTGTCAGGGACAGGGCCGGACTGGCGTTGAACAACGGCGTGACATTCGGTCGCGAAGGCGAGGGATATCTGCGGCTGAACGTGGGCTGTCCGCGCCCGCTGCTCGCGAAAGGGCTGGATGCGCTCGGAAAGGCGATGGAGGAGCTGAAGGGTTGAGGCATTTCCTTTTCCGGCTGATTCTTTTTTGAGGCGCGGCCGTGAACGATGAACGATGAACGATGAACGATGAACTATGAATTCGGTCATGGTTCATTGTTAAACTTGCGCTTTTAGACTGCGTGAAGTATCTCTTTCCTTTATTTCCAAAGAGAAACAGCGCTTCGAAAAGGGAATCCACTCTTTTTTTCGTGTTGAAAACGTGAGTTTAAAAATAAACTGCAAAACCGGGATTTTATTTTTTTAGGAATAAATAACTTTTTCATATTTTCATTTTATCTATCTTTGCGTTTGTATATTTTTATGCGGAAAATTAAATAGATCATGCCTGTCCATCCGGAAAGATATTCCATCATGCGCGCCATTCACGGCAGTTCGCGCAGTATACTGCAGGGTTTGCGCAGTATGCTGCAGGGTTCGCGCAGTATACTGCAATGTTCGCGCAGTATGCCGCAAGGTTTGCGCAGTATACTGCAGGGTTTGTGCAGTATGCTGCAAAGTTCGCGCAGTATGCCGCGAGGTTTGCGCAGTATGCTGCAAGGTTCGTGCAGTATGCTGCAGGGTTTGCGCGGCATGTCGGACGGTTTTTTTCCATATTCATATATATATAAAATGTTTAACTTACTTAAAACAGGAGGTATTTATGCCTGATTCCGATTTTATGCCTCGCAGGGAGGCTGATTTTTATGCGTGGGAAGTGATTCTTTTTGACTATCTGACTGTGAATCTGAAACGCTTCGGCATTTCGGATGATGTGATTACGCCTCTCGTGTCGCTCAAGGGCGACTTCGAGAAAAAGTATGCCGATGCGCAGGCGCCGGCTACGCGTACCAAGACTGCCGTGCTGGCTAAAAACAAGGCCATGAAGGCATTGAAGGATGCCATGCGTGTATTTATCCACGAGTATCTGACCTACAATCATCTGGTGACGGACGTAGATCGCGACAACATGGGTCTGCCGATCCACAAGTCGGGTCGCACGCCGCAGCCCGCGCCGTCGGATTATCCGGTGTTTACGGTCGACAGTTCCATGATCCGTTTTCTGGCCATTCTTTTTCGCAATGCGGACGGGAAACGTGCCAAGCCGTTCGGTGTGCATGGCGCGGAGATCAAGTGGGGATTTTCGGAGACGCCGGTAGTCAATCCGGATGAACTGCCGTACTCGGCTTTTGACACCCGTTCACCTTTTCACCTCGAATTCAAGGGTGAAGACCGCGGACGGACCGTATGGTTCTGTCTGCGCTGGGAGAACATGAAGGGCGAAAAGGGGCCGTGGTCGGAGATCGTGTCGGCGATCGTGCCGTGAACGGGCGGCAGGATCGTTTGTTCGACTGCTGCATGCGATTTATCGCACGTGACTGAGAAAATGAAACGCAGATTATCCGATAATTGATAATCTGCGTTCATCTGTTGAAGCGGTATGTGCGGCGTGACGGACGACGGTCGAAACAGTGTACTGTCTGTCCTGTCTGCCGCCGGATTTGTTCAGCGCTCTTTGCGCCAGAGCCGGGTCATGTCTTCCAGCGTCTTTCCCTTGGTTTCGGGTACCAGTTTCCATACGAACAGTGCGGCCAGCACGCACATGATGCCGTAGAGTCCGTAGGCAATCATGGGACTGAAATCGTAGAGGGGCGGGAAGGTCGACGAAACGAGGTAGTTGAATATCCACTGAAAGGCTACGGCGATGGCTACCGCCTTGCCGCGGATCGTGTTGGGGAAAATTTCGGAGATCAGCACCCAGCAGATCGGTCCCCACGACATCATGAAGAATGCGGCATAGACGATGACGGACAGTACGGGCACAATGCCCTTCAGTCCGAAATTGTCGCACAGCGCCACCGCAAAGGCGCCGACCGCCATCCCTATCGAGCCGATGATCAGCAACGGTTTGCGTCCGAACCGGTCGACCGTCAGGATGGCTATCACCGTGAACAGGATATTCACAATGCCCATGATGACGGTCTGAAACATGCCGCCGCCTTCGGCTCCCGCGCTTTCGAATATGCGCGGCGCGTAGTAGAGTACCGCATTGATTCCGATCGCCTGCTGGAAGACGGACAGGAGAATGCCGATCACGACCACCAGTGCGCCGTAGGCAAACATTTTTTCCGTTTTTTCCTTCGAGGTCGCTTCGATGTCCGACAGAATTTTCTTCGCTCTGGAGGCGCCGTTTACCTTTGTCAACACGGACAGGGCCTGCGTCGTCTGTCCGATCAGCACCAGATAGCGGGGCGTCCGGGGCACAAAAAACAGCAGTACGCCGAAAAGCGCCGCCACGTAGGCTTCCGAAACGAACATGTAGCGCCATCCGGTCGCCATCGTCCACGGGTCGGAAGCGGGATTGACCGACAGCTGGCCGACCGCGTCGCGGTCGATGACGGGATTGGCATGGTCGCCCAGAATCAGGAAGTTCACGAAATAGACTACCAGCATACCGAAAATAATGGCAAACTGGTTGCACGAAACGAGTGTGCCCCGGATTTTCGACGGCGCGATTTCGGCAATATACATCGGGACGATGGCCGAAGCCAGTCCCACGCCGATGCCGCCAAGGATGCGATAGAGGTTAAATGAAATCAGAAGGTCGAAACTCGGAACGCCTTTCGGAAAGAACAGGAATTCGGGATAGTACGATCCCAGCGCCGAGAGAAAAAACAGTACGGAAGCGAACCGCAGCGAGTCGCGCCGGCCGAACCGCATGGCAAAAAATCCGGAAATGGCGCCTCCCAGCACGCAACCGATCAGGGCGCTGGAGGAAGTGATTCCGTGCAGGACTTTGGTATAATCGAAATCCTGTGCCTGCAGAAAAAATCCTTCCAGCCCTTTTTCCGCTCCGGAAATAACGGCCGTGTCGTAGCCGAACAGCAGTCCGCCCAGGGTGGCAACCAGCGTAATCGTGACGATGTAGCTTAAATTGTAATCTCTTTTGTTTCCCATAAGAATGTGGATTGAGAATTGAAAACGGAAGAATGGAGCATTTTCAACTCCATTCTTCACGTGTCTTCAAGTCAGATATACATGTTGATAATCGTTTCGTACAGTTCCTGCTTGCCGCTGATTTGCAACGGCTCGCCGCTTTGTGCCGCGATGTTGCGCAAATCTTCGAGCGTCAGTTTACCGTTTTCGAACGCCTGGCCGTCGCCTGCGTCGAACGAGGCATAACGTGCCTTGCGCCATTTTCTGTAGTCCGATTTCTCGAGCACGTCGACGGCCACGACCAGCGCGCGGGCAAACGTATCCATCCCCGAAATGTGGGCGATGAAGATGTCTTCGAGGTCGGTGGAGTTGCGGCGCGTCTTGGCGTCGAAGTTTGTACCGCCCGTCGTGAATCCGCCGTATTCGACGATAATCAGCATTGCCTGCACAAGTTCGTAGAGATTCACCGGGAACTGATCCGTATCCCAGCCGTTCTGATAGTCGCCGCGGTTGGCGTCGATAGAACCGAGCATGCCTGCGTCGGCCGCCGTCTGCAACTCATGTTCGAACGTATGTCCGGCCAGTGTCGCATGATTCACTTCGATGTTGACCTTGAAATCCTTCTCCAGTCCATACTGACGCAGGAATCCGATGACCGTTTCGGTATCGAAATCATACTGATGTTTTGTGGGTTCCATCGGCTTGGGCTCGATGAGGAACGTACCCGCAAAGCCCTGTTTGCGTCCGTAGTCGCGCGCGATAGTCAGCAGCGCGGCAAGGTGATCCTTTTCGCGTTTCATGTGGGTATTCAACAGGCTCATGTAACCTTCGCGACCGCCCCAGAAGACGTAGTTCGAGCCGCCCAGCGCGATGGTCGCGTCTATCGCATTCTTGATCTGTCCGCCTGCCCATGCCACCGATGCGAAGTCGGGATTCGTTCCGGCGCCGTTCATGTAGCGCGGATTGCTGAACACGTTGGCCGTGCCCCACAGCAATTTGATGCCCGAGGCCGTCTGTTTTTCCTTCGCATAATCCACAATCGCGGCCAGATTGCGCTCGTACTCGGCAAAACTGTTGCCCTCTTCCACCAGATCCACGTCGTGGAAACAGTAGAACGGCATTCCGATCTTCGTCATGAACTCGAATGCGGCATCCATCTTGTACCTGGCACGGCTGATGGCGTCCGGCGCCGCGTTCCACGGGAATTTCTTCGTGCCCGGACCGAACGGATCACCGCCCTCGGCGCACAGCGTATGCCAGTAAGCCATCGAAAAACGAAACCAGTCTTTCATGGATTTACCCAAAACGGACTGATTTTCATCATACCAGTGAAAAGCCAGCGGATTCTTGCTTTCTTTTCCTTCAAACCCGATTTTCCCGATTCCGGGGAAAAATTCTTTACTTCCTTTCAAAATCTCCATAGTTATCTGTATTTAAAATGAATAATTAAATAATAATATGATTACAACGTAAATGTATTGATTGATTGCGGATCGACCGTCACGGTAAACAGCCGGCCGCCTGCTTTGATTTTAAATGTCTGCGCACGCATTTCCGCGTTGGCCGTCAGGATGATCACCGCTCCATCGGGATTGACGAACGCCAGCACGTTTTCGCTGCCTTCCGTCGCCAGACGGCGTGCACCCGGCTTCACGAAGTGGCTGAGATGCTTCATCAGGTAATATTCCGGATTGTAACGAAACGTCTTATTCCGTACATCGACTGAAATCAGCGAGTTCTGCGGCCACTTCCAGCGATTGTCCGCTGCGTCGATATGGAGCGAGATATTCCAGTACATGTAGGACGAGATGCCGTGATTGAAATAGTGCTTCATCAAATCCCAGATGTAAAAGCAATACTCCCAACTGTTCCGACCGTCGCCACACTCGCTTTCGCTTTGCATAAGCCGCATGTCGGGATACGTTTCGCGGATTTTTTCAATGGCCTGTTTCCCGGCCCATTGAAATCCTATTTCGGAAATATGGCTTCCGCTTTTGCGCTGCATGACGGTGTCGACCAGCAAATGATTCGGGCGTTCCATCGTGCCGAACATGATGCGTACACCCATCTCTTTCATCTGAGGACCAAGATAATCTCCTATGAACGTACTCAGTCCGTCGGCCGTCCACGTGCAGGACGGGAATATCTGGCACGAATTGAACTCGTTCTGCGGAGCAATCATCTCAATCGGGATGCCCTCATCGCGGTATGCTTCGATGAATTTTCTGAAATATAATGCGTAAGCTTCCAGATATTTCGCTTCCTGGATGAACATGTCGGTCCCTTCCTGCGTCGCGCGGGGGTCGCCTGCGAGATTGTTCAGTTCGTCACCGGCACGACAGGCATAGTGTTTGCTGTATTTCATCCATGTCGGCGGACTCCACGGCGACGCCCAGATGCGGACGGACGGGTTCACGCGCCGGGCCGCATGGATAAACGGAATCAGTGTTTCCCTGTCGTTGGCAATCGAAAAGTTTTTCATTTCAAAATCGCCGTCCGTTTCGTTGTACGAGTACCAGTCGCGCGCGAAATCGTTCGCGCCGACCGGCATCCGGCAGAACGTGAAATTCATCCCTTCCGGACTGAACAGGTCTTCGATCACGGCATCACGATCGGCCTCGTTCAGCGATGAAATCGTCACCCAGCCCAATTCGTTGAAGCATCCACCGAAACCGTCAATCTCCTGCAAAAGATTATCCGTAAATATTATAATATCCGCGTCTTCATCTTCTGGTGCAGTAAAGGCCGCAATAGGCGGTTGTTCCGTAAAACCGCTTTCGGGCGTCGTACTCACCCACCCTACCTGTGGAACTTGCGCACAAGCGGTGATCAGGCAGGCTGCTCCTGCAAATAAAATCGTTTTTTTCATCTTCGCTTTCCTGTGTGTAATATTACGGCTAAATCATGACTCATCATTAAAGGAATCTTTTTGCCCTGTCCGATTATCTGCACGCCACATGCGCCCACTTTTCATACGCTTCGCGATAAGCCGCCGCATGGGTCTTATCCGGCTCGATAACAGCCAGTTTTTCGAGACTTGCAAACGCTTCTTTATTCGAGGCGTAAAAACCTGTGCCGATGCCGGCGCCTTTGGCTGCACCCGCTGCGCCATCTGTGTTGTAAAGTTCTATCGTTGCGCCGCTTAATCCGGCCAGTGTCTGCGCAAAAACGGGACTGAGAAACATGTTTGCACGCCCCGCCTTGATGGTATGGATTTGCATGCCCATTTCACGCATAATTTCCATGCCGTATTCGTACGAAAAAACGATACCTTCCTGTGCGGCGCGCAACACGTCTTTCTTGTCGTGGATATTGAAATTGATGCCATGCAGCGAACAATTAACGTCCCTGTTTCCCAGCACACGCTCGGCGCCATTGCCGAATGGGATGATGGACAATCCCTTTGCACCAATGGGCGATTGTGCGGCCAGAAGGTTCATTTCGTCGTACGAAAGTCCTTCCACGGCCAGATTCCGCTTCATCCATGAGTTCAGAATCCCTGTCCCGTTGATGCAGAGCAACACGCCGAGACGGATCTGTTCGGGTGTGTAATTTACATGAGCAAAGGTGTTTACACGCGATTGCGGGTCGTAGTTCAACTTGTTCAGGATACCGTAAACGACGCCCGACGTTCCTGCCGTGGAGGCAATTTCGCCCGGTTCAAATACATTGAGTGACAACGCATTGTTCGGCTGATCGCCCGCGCGATAGGCGACCGGAGTGCCTTCTTTCAGTCCGAGTTCTTTGGCCGCCTCAGCCGAAACGTAGCCCTGTATGCCGAAAACGGGTTTTACTTCAGGGAAGAAACTGCGCGGTATGTCGTAATAATCCAGTACGTCGTCCGAAAGCGTGTTCGTTTTGAAATCCCAGAAAATACCTTCCGACAGGCCTTCGACGGTCATCACAATGTCGCCCGTCAGTTTCATGGCAATGTAGTCGCCAGGCAGCATCAGTTTGTCAATTTGCTCAAATACATGAGGTTCATGTTCTTTCACCCACGCAAGTTTGGATGCCGTGAAGTTGCCCGGCGAGTTCAGCAGATGCGACAGACATTTTTCCCTGCCGATGGCGTCGAACGCTTTTTCGCCGTAAGGCACGGCACGGCTGTCGCACCAGATGATTGAAGGACGCAATACGTGCCGGTCCTTGTCCGTCAACACCAGGCCATGCATTTGCCATGTCACACCAATAGCCATAATATCACTACCTTTAGCGCCCGCTTTCTGCATCACAGACTGATGCGCCAGTTTCAAATTTGCCCACCAGTCGGAAGGCTCTTGTTCTGCCCAGCCGGATTTGACGGCTGTAATTTTCATTTCTTCCTTCGGAAAAAAATCCGAAGCCACGATTTTACCGCTCTCCGCGTCCACCAGGCATGCCTTGACAGACGAGCTTCCTATGTCATAACCGAATAAATACCTCATAAGTGTTTATAATTAAGTATGATAAATTGTTTTTTAGTCGTTTTGTAAATCGTCTTGTCAAACTTGTAATAACGTGCCGCACGATGTGTCACATTTTTTTGTTTCTCTTCCAAAGCCACGATGTAAGGCATGGTTTTCACCTTTTTATGAAAATTGCGGATGTCAATTTTACGGTTATATACGGCTTCGTGCAGGGCATGAAACTGACTGATAGTGAACTTGTGCGGTAGCAGTTCAAACACGATGGCGGGGTCGTGCTCCACCCAACGCTCGATTTCCTTGCGTGCTGTTTTGACAATCTGATTGTGGTCGAACGGCATCTGCGGTAACTCGTTCATTCGGCACCATTGTGTCGCCTTGTACTTCGAAACGTTGTTCAACTTTTTGTCGATCTTGCATAGTGACAGGTAAGCAACTGTTATCAGTCGATTTATGTTTGGCAGATAGGCTTTGTCCATCCATTTGATATCGTCGGGATGGCTGGCGCGATCCGGTGCGGCAAAGCATCTGAATTGCCTGAGATTCATGCGTTTGATGCCTGTCAATTCAAATAAAATTCGCTGGGCGGCATCGTCTACATCTTCGTGATTATAAATCAGGCTGCCCGGAAGCTTCAAACTTTTATTTCCGATTTTTTCACGGTCGAGCTGCACCAACAATATATTAAGTTGGTCGTTATCAAACCCGAAAACGATACAGTCAACGGAAACATATGTATGAATAAAATTTGTCTTCATGGCAAAGCATTATTTTGCTGTTAAACCTGATGCAAATGTAAAATAAAAAATCGACATATATGAGACCTTTCCAAAGAAAACCATGTTAAATATATGAAACGTAATAAATTGCAAATTGTAATAAATACAATAAGCGCGACGACCTTATTGTAGCTTTAACGCAATGAAAAGCCAGCGGTAAACAATCTTTCAATCATACGATTTCTTCACCTCAAAAGTGTTAAAATAAACAATAAGGCATTATACGAAATAACAAGTACAATTCCTCTTCACCTGAGTTTTTAATACACAGAATTTAAAATCAGATGGGGATGACTCTTGTTATTATCCACAATTTGTGTCGGGCAATTTTTTTTTTGTGCGATTCATTTCACTTCCGCATTTCAGCCAGCTGCTTTTTTAATTCTGCGATTGCTCTGTCTTTTTCCTCAATGGCTCTGTCCTTTTCTTCAATGACCTTTCCCTGCGCTTCGAGGGTCTTTCCTTGCACTTCAAGGGCTTTTCC
>JAIRYD010000202.1 GCA_031267935.1 Tannerella sp. | reverse complement strand
TTCTAAAAACTCCGAATTCAAGGCTTGCGAGGAGCTAAAAGCGGAGTTTACCTGTCGTAAATGAGCATTTTAGCGACGAAGCGTAACGCAGAAGTCGGGGTTTTTAGAGGTTCCCTGTTACTTATTGCGCATCTCTAAGTCCTGACGGGGTTCATTCCGTGTGAAGTAAAAAAAAATGGGTAAGCTGACTATATCGCGCCGCTACAACCAAGTACCCTTGCTGCTGTCAAGCCCTGGGGGATTCCAAGGGAGCTGGCCGTATAGGACTTACCCGGGTACAAAGGTAGCGCTTTTTTTTATGCGGCCAAGCATTCCTGCGACGAAAATTCCGTGTGCAGGCGTTTTTTGCAGAATCACTGCGTTGTATCAGTATGTTGGCAGAAATGCGTATGGTTTGCGAAAGTCGGATGGTCAGGTAATACCCGGACAGGTATTACGTCGTGTGGCCGTACGTGTGCAGCGCCGGTCAGCGGCACGGTCTGCAAGCCAGCGCTTCCGTGATCAGTTCCGCCGTGCGTTGCGAAGCGCCGGGCTGTCCCAGCAGGCGGATGATGGCGTCGTAGCCTTCCAGCATCTGCCGGCGGCAGTCAGGCTCGTACAGCAGTCGTTTAAGTTCGGCATAAATGCATGCTCGCGAAAACTTTGCCCCGAACAGTTCCTGCACGATTTCACGTTCGCCGATCAGATTCACCAGCGAGATGTAGGACGCGTGAAAGAAATGCCGGTACACGAAATTCACCAGCCGTCCGCCCGGGAAATAGTAGCAGACCACCTGCGGCACGCGAAACAGCGCCGCTTCCAGTGTGGCCGTGCCCGATGTCACCAGCGCCGTATGGCAGTGTTCCAGCAGCGCATACGTCTGCCCGAAAACAACAGGGACGTTGCGTGTGGTCATATACTTCATATAATCACTGTGTTTCAGTCCGGGTGCGCCGGCTATCACGCACCGGTATCCGGGAAAAGACGCGGCCGCGTCCAGCATGGTCGGCAGGTTGTCCCTGATTTCCTGCTGCCTGCTTCCGGCCAGGATGGCAAGTACGGGCTTTTCGTCCGGGTCATGGTCCTGCAGGAAACGGTCTTCGTCGCTCCGTCGTTTCTCCCTGTATGCCGCGACGGCGTCGACCGACGGATTTCCGACATAATCGACGGGATAATTCAGTGAACGGTAGAATGTTTTCTCGAACGGAAAAATGCAGAACATGCGGTCTACATAGCGACGGAACGCGCGGATGCGGTATTTTTTCCACGCCCATATTTTGGGTGAAATGTAATAGTACACGGGAATGTGGCATTCCGTTTTGACAAACTTTGCTATTTTCAGATTAAATCCCGGATAATCAACCAGTATTATCACATCGGGGTGGTACGCTCGGATGGCTTCGCGGCCGTATTTCAGGTTGCGCAGGATGGTACGCGCATGCAGCAATACCGGCAGGATGCCCATGTAAGCCATTTCGCGATAATGCTTTATCAGCACTCCGCCGACCGACTGCATCAGGTCGCCGCCGAAAAAACGAAATTCGGCCTGTGCATCCCGCGCCATCAGGGCTGCCATCAGATTCGACGCATGCAGATCGCCCGAAGCCTCTCCTGCCACCAGAAAATATTTCATTGCGTCAAGATTTTGTGAAATCCCACGTTTTCAGCGTATTCATAAATGCGTAGTCCGTCACGTCGATCAGGCAGGGCACCAGTGATGCATATCCTTTGTCCAGCATCCGCGTGTCATTGTCGGGGCAGTCCGGCTCGCTGTCGACAAAATCGCCCGTCAGCCGGTATCGTGTCTGTCCGTTCGCATCCGTTTCGCGGTCGAATTCTTTTGTCCAGCGCCCGCCGGCCTGCCGGCAGATGGCGATGCCGTTCACCCTGCCGGTCGTGTTCGGCACGTTCAGGTTCAGGTAAGTCCCGTCGGGCAAGCCTTCTGTGAGTATCCGTTCGGCGACCGTCCGTCCCAGCCGTCCCGCTTCCGAAAAATCGGCGTCGGGCATATAGTCGAACAGCGATACGCCCAGCGAAGGGATGCCGATTACGCATCCTTCCAGCGCAGCGCCCACCGTTCCCGAATAGTGTACGCAGACGGCCTGATTGCCACCGTGGTTGATGCCCGACAGCAGCAGATCGGGCATGCGATCGAGCACTTCGTTGACGGCCAGTTTCACACAGTCGACGGGCGTGCCCGAGCAGCTGTATATAGTCATGTTTTCAGTCTGTTGCAGCAATGCGCAGGTCAGCGGAACGGTCGACGTGATGGCGCACGACATGCCCGAACGGGGACCGTCGGGTGCAAACACGACCAGATGGCCCAGCCCCTGCATGCAGCCGGCCAGCGCCTTGAGACCTTCTGCGTCTACGCCGTCGTCGTTTGTGATTAAAATCAATGGTTTATATTTGTTCATTCAAAATAATTTCTTACTGAGAGATTACAAAAGTAGGCATTTCCCGGCGGATTCCCAAATCCGTGAACGGTTTGTTGCGAAGGTGATGTTTACGGAGGGAATATTTGGATTTAATAATTGATTTCATTATCTTTACGGCGCGAGATGATGGCTATATGATGATTAGTATTCAAATACAGAGCGTTGTAGGAATCATTCTGTTCCTTTCGTACGCCGTTTCCATTGCGAGTCTGGTACTCGTTTTGCTGCTGGAAAACAGGAATCCGCTGAAAACGATTCCGTGGGTCATCGTGTTGATTTTTCTTCCCGGCATCGGGCTGATTTTCTATTTTTTCTTCGGACAGGACAACCGCCGGCAACGTATCATTTCGCGCAAAACGTACAAGCGCATCATGCGTCCGCTCGGAGCCAACCGTATCGTGGAAGATCCCTGCTCTGTTTCGCCGCAATATCAGCCCCTGGCCAATATGTTGATACGCAACGGACACAGTGCATTGATGTATGGTTGCGAACTGAAATGTTTCACCAGCGGAACGGACAAGTTCAATGCGCTCCTCGAAGATATCGGCAGGGCGAAACATCACATCCATCTGCAATATTATATCTTTGCCGACGACGAAATCGGCCGCAAAGTGAGTCGGGCGCTTATTGTCAAGGCTAAAGAAGGCGTCACGGTCCGTGTGCTGTACGACGACGTGGGTTGCTGGGACGTAAAGAAAGTATTTTTCAGCGAAATGCGGGAGGCCGGTATTGAAGTGCATGCTTTTTTGCGAGTGGTTTTTCCGATTTTTACCAGCAAGGTGAACTACCGTAATCACCGCAAAATCGTGGTGATCGACGGAAGCGTCGGTTATCTTGGCGGCATGAACATTGCCGACCGCTACGTAAAAGGCTCGTCGCTGGGCGTATGGCGCGACACGCATTTCCGAATCGTCGGGAAAGGTGTACACGGCCTGCAGTCGGCTTTCCTGCTCGACTGGTATGCTGCCGGCCGCCAGCTGGTAAGAGGCCGCGGATACTATCCCAAGCTGCAGATATACAGCGATAATGTCATACAGTTTGCCGTCAGCGGCCCGACGGGTCGGTGGCGTACACTTCTGCAGGCCGTTTCGTTCTGTATCGTCAATGCGAAAAAATATCTGTACATCCAGACGCCTTATTTCCTTCCGACAGAAGGTCTGAACCAGGCGCTTCAAACCGTGGCGCTGGGAGGGGTTGACGTCCGGCTGATGTTGCCGCTGCGCTCGGACGCGCGTCTGGTGAACATGGCGACACATTCTTTTCTGGACGACCTGATAAAGGCCGGCGTCAAGGTTTATTTCTATCGTTCGGGATTCCTGCATTCGAAACTGCTTCTTATGGACGATGCGCTGGCGTGTATCGGCTCCTCCAATTTCGACTTCCGCAGTTTCGAACATAACTTTGAAATCAATGCATTCGTCTACCACGAGCCTTTTGCCCGGCAGATGAA
>JAIRYD010000163.1 GCA_031267935.1 Tannerella sp. | reverse complement strand
CAACGTTTTCTTTAAAATTTTATTCGTATGTTTTCACGATTTCAGGATAGGAAAGCAGCTATTATTTTCATAGTCAGCAAAAAAACACGGTCCATATCAAACGCATGACGGCCGTCTCGTTCATACACTGATCCCTTTTTCATATCTCTACCTTTAAAATAAGTTTGTAATTGCGTCCCGGCATGGGATAGTTCTGTATCACGTCGTAATATTGATTGAAGATATTGTTTATCTCTGCCGAGAGTCTGCATTTTATTTTCCGGCAGTCGAAGGTTTTTCCAATCGTCAGGTCGTGCGTATACCATGGTTGCTCGTGGTTTTCGCGGATATTGGACGAATTGTGATAACGTGCTCCCGCGTAGATGAAACTGTAGTTCAGATCCCATGATTTCCAGACGGTATTCACGATCGCCGAACCGCTATGCCACGGGATGTAGGCAATCTGTCCGCCCCAGGTTCCCGCCTGAGGATCGCTGTCGGCCGGATTACTGAAATCCTGTGCCCGCTGAAAGGTATAGTTCAGACTTGTGTTTACCTGTATTTCATGAGGCAGCTGCCAGCCTGTCTGTCCCGAAATATCGACGCCCCTGATTTCCACATATCCGATGTTCATCATCATCCAGCGGTATTGCCCGTTGCCTTTGGGGACGGCGATGATTTTATCCGTCACTTCATTGTAGTAGACGTCCGCATGGAAATTCAGATGGCGGATAATGCCCCGGTCCAAATTTTTTTCGTACTGCAGTCCGGCATTATACTGCGTGGTGTATTCGGGGCGGAGGGCGATATTTCCCGCGTCGGTGTAGTATAAGTCATTAAAGGTAGGCATGCGGAAAATGCGTTTGTAGAACGCCCGCAAGCGCAGGGGCAAAAGGTGCGCCGGCGACGTGAACGGTTGCCAGGAAACGAAGACGGCCGGCGTATATTCCTGTTTGTTGTCCGGAATCCCGGTCCGGACGCCGGGCAGCAGTTCGCCGTCACCGTGCCGGATGCGGGTTACGTTTTCGGAAACGAACGTGCCCAGCAGACTTGCCTGTCCCTTGAACCGTTTCCATCCGAAAGCCGTGGCGAGGGCCACGAGCAGGGTGTTTCGCTTCGGATAGACAAAATCCTGCAAGTCCGCATGCAGGATGTTCCATTGCCAGTCGACCGAAAGAGCGACATCCCAGTTCGGCAAAACGGTGTATTTGCCGGCTGTCGAGGCATAGATTTCCTGCTGGCGGAAAGTGTTGTCGATATACATCAGGGTTGTGTCGGGATTGAGGTAACGCATCCGGTCGTCGGCATATTTGGCATTGACCAGCAGTTCGCCTCCTTTGAACAGTTCCTTCTGAAAACCGGCTTGCGTGAAGAAATTTCTGTCCCACTGTCGCTGGGAACGTTTCCACACATTATTGACAATGGCGCCGGGAATCCCTTTTTCCGAATCGTAGAAATAGCTTTTGAGGTGCCATCTGCCCTGTTCGACGAATCCGTTGAAACCGCCTTCCAGACGCAGCGAGTGAATGTCTCCGTTCCGGCGCACGGCCGTGGTATCCCATGCCGTGCTGCCGTTGTGCAGTACTTTGCGGTAACGGAACCTGTATTTGCCCGAGGAAGAAATGTATTCGGCATTGAACGAAGCGCTCGTGTTTTCGCCGACTTTCTGTTCCCAGAGGACGGACGGATTGGCAAGGTCGAAAGAGCCGGTGCGGGAGAAAAGCCTGATATTGGTCTTCCTGCTGCCGGTAAAACGCGGACGGCGGGTGCGCAGATAAATCGTTCCCGCCGAACCGAAGTCTTTGGCCGGTTGAAAGATGTCGCTTTTCTGGCCGTTGTAGAGAGAGATTTCTTCAATATTGTCCAGCGAAAACCGGCCCAGATCGATCTGTCCGTTCTGTGCGTTGCCGAGTGGAATGCCGTCGTAAAAAACGCCCGTATGATTTGTGCCCATGCTGCGGATGTCGACCGTCTTCAGCCCGCCGACGCCGCCGTAGTTTTTGATTTGTATGCCGGAAAAATAACGGATGGCGTCGGCCACGGAAAAACTGTTCAGCGATTCCAGTTTCCTGCCCGAAAGCCGTTGCGCCGGAATTATTTCGCGGTAACGGCTGGCGACGATTTCCACCTCGTCGATATGCTGTACGCTGTCCAGTTTGCTCTGCCCGGAAGAAACGGCAGGCAGCGTCAGCAATACGCTTGCACAAAATATTCTACCAAAAAACATACGAACTGTTTTTAATTTTTCAATCACAAGTCGGTTTCAGGCTTTATTTCCTCGAAAGCCTTTACGGTTTCCATTTTGGCAGGTCTTCTGACTTGCTCCGTCCTCGAAACTTCCTTCCCGTTCCTTCTTCCGGAACAGTGGAGACAGTATTGCTCAAAGACTGCGATGGAGCTTACAGCAGCGGGTCTGTTCAGGATTTTCACCTGATTCCCTTTTCATTACCCTTTCCCGACCGGAAAAGGATGACACCAAAACGCGGACAAAGATATGGATTTTTTACTGAAAAATCACATGCACAAATAATTCAGTACAAAAAAGGCGGACAGTATATACATGGTCGGAGAGATTTCCCGGCGTTTTCCGCTGAGAAGCTTGACAAGGACGTAGCAGAGCAGTCCCAGCATCATTCCGTCGGCGATGGAATAGGTGAACACCATCATGAGGATGGTGGTGAAGGCGGGAAGCGCTTCCGAGATGTCGTCGATCCGGATCTTGCGGATGGAGTCCATCATAAAGACGCCGACGAGCACAAGCGCGCCGGTCGTAGCCGCGCCCGGAATGAGCAGAAAGACGGGGGAAAAGAACAGGGCTATCAGGAAGAACCCTCCCGTCACCAGCGCGGTAAGTCCCGAACGGCCGCCTTCCGCGATGCCCGACGCACTTTCCACGTAGGTGGTGACGGTGGATGTGCCGAGCATGGCGCCGACCGTCGTGCCGATGGCATCGGACATCATGGCCTCCTTCACCCGCGGAATATTTCCCCGTTCGTCCATCACGCCCGTTTTCGAAGCCAGTCCGACCAGAGTGCCTACCGTATCGAAGATATTCATGAACAGCAGCGTGAAGATGACAATCGCCATGTCGAGCGTGAGAAACTCCGAGAAATTGAAATGCATGAAAGTCGGCGTCAGCGACTGCGGCATCGAAACGGGCAGGAAACTTTCGGGTATCTGCGTCACACCCGCCGGGATGCCGATGACCGTACAGATCAGGATGCTGTAAAACAGCGCCCCCCTGACCTTCCTTACGCTCAGCACGCCGCTCAGCAAAATGCCCGCGATCGCCAGCAGCGAAGTCGGCGTGAAATCTCCCAGACGCACAAACGTGGCCGGACTGGCGGCGACGACGCCGGCATTCTTCAGCCCGATAAAGGCAATAAACATCCCTATTCCGGCCGGAATGGCATACCGCAGACTCATGGGGATGGCGTTCAGAATCATCTCGCGGATATTTAAAAACGTGATCAGGATAAAAATCAGCCCTTCGACAAACATCACCGTCAGCGCCGTTTCCCACGAATAACCCATTCCCTGCACCAGCGTAAAAGCAAAAAAAGCATTCAGCGCCATGCTCGGCGCCTGCGCGAACGGCAGTTTTGCCATCAGCGCAAGCAGGATGGTGGCAATCGCCGAAGCAAGCGCCGTAGCCGTAAACACGGCGCCCCGGTCCATGCCGGTCGTACCGAGAATCGCCGGGTTGACGGCCAGAATATAACTCATTGTCAGAAAAGTCGTCACGCCTGCAATGATTTCCGTCTGCACGGTCATGGTCCGTCTGTCGAAGCCTGTCAGTTTTCGTATCATGTTCACTCCTGGTTGAGGCTGCAAAGATATGTACAAATCGGATATATTTCTTTTCAGGCGCAATTTAAATTTCCGCACACGCATGATTCCCCTTTCGCGATCGCGATCATGCCGCGCAGTACGTCAGCCGATCCTTTCCCATATTCATACATATACATATATATACTGTATGCAGCACGCTCATAGTTCATAGTTCATCGTTAATCATTCCTCGTTCACCGTCAAACCCACAATTCCAGCCCCCACGCACAAAAAAAATATTTTGCCGGAGAACGGAAATAAGAGTTGACTCCTTTCATTAAAAAAATGTACATTTGCATGGCGTATTCGTGACGGCAAACAAATCCGGCGAATAAATATTCAAAGCATGAAAATAAAGGACATACTGAATGAAATAGAACGTCTTGCCCCGCTGCCTCTGCAGGAAGGGTTCGACAATGCCGGCGTACAGGCCGGAGATGTGGAACGTGAAGCGACCGGCGCACTGCTCTGTCTGGACGTGACGGAAGCCGTGGTGGACGAAGCCGCCGCGCAGGGATGCAACCTGATCGTATCGCACCATCCGCTGATTTTCAAACCGCTCAAATCACTTACCGGCCGGACCTGCGCCGAACGTTGTCTGATCAAGGCCTGCAGGCACGACCTGGTGATTTATGCCGCCCATACGAATCTCGACAATGCCTGCGGCGGCGTCAGTCACCGGCTGGCCGCACAGATCGGACTGCAGCAGGTACGCACCCTCAGTCCGCTGAAAGAGATGCTCCTGAAATTAGCCGTATTCGTACCCGAAGCCCACGCGGATACCGTTCGCAACGCCCTGTTCGACGCCGGCGCCGGACATACCGGCAAATTCGATGCATGCAGTTTCAACCTCGCCGGCGAAGGCGCTTTCCGCGCCGGCGAAGGCGCCCGGCCATTCTGCGGCGGAACAGGAAAACTGCACTGCGAAAAAGAAATACGTATCGAAACCATCCTGCCGGCATTTCGCAAAAACGCCGTGACCCGCGCGCTGCGCTCCGTCCATCCCTATGAAGAACCGGCATTTGACTTTTATCCGCTGAGCAATACATGGGACTCTGCCGGCTCGGGCGTCATCGGCGAATTGCCTGAAGACGAAGACGCCCGCGACTTTCTGCAACGCATGAAAACACTTTTCCGGGCAGACGGCATCCGACATTCCGTCCTTGCCGGAAAACCGGTCCGCAAAGTGGCCGTATGCGGCGGCAGCGGCGCCTTTCTGATTCCGGAAGCGATCGCGGCAGGCGCCGACGCGCTCGTCACCGGCGAGGCGAAATACCACGATTTCCACGATGTGGAAGACCGGCTCCTGCTGGCCGTGATCGGTCACTACGAGACGGAAATATGCACAAAAGATATTTTCTTCGATGTCATATCAAAAAAATTCCCTACCTTTGCCGTGCAAATTTCACATACGGATTCAAACCCGGTTAAATACTTGTAAGAATGGCTAAAAAGAAAGAAGCTGCTGAAAAAGAATACACTGTCGAAGAACGGCTCAGGTCGCTCTATCAGTTGCAAATCACGATGACGGCGATTGACAAAATCAAGACCCTGCGCGGAGAATTACCTTTGGAAGTATCCGACCTCGAAGACGAAATTGCCGGTCTGGAAACGCGCGTTCAAAATTATCAATCCGAAATAGAAACGAATAAAGGAAACGTCGCGGCGCAGAAAAACAAAATCAGCGAATCCTCCGGTTTAATCGAAAAATACAAAACGCAACTGGACAACGTCCGCAACAACCGCGAATTCGATAACCTGTCTAAAGAAATTGAATTTCAGGGTCTTGAAATCGAATTTTCGGAAAAGAAAATCAAAGAGTTCAATGCCGTCGTCGACAAGAAAAAAGAAGACATCAAACAAAGCAAAGAACTTCTGTCCGGACGAAAAGGCGATTTGACGCAGAAAAAGAGCGAACTGGAAGAAATCATTTCCGAAACGCGCCAGGAAGAAGAAAAACTGCGCGAAAAAGCAAAAAAACTCGAAGAAACCATTGAGCCGCGCCTGCTGACGGCCTTCAAACGCATCCGCAAGGGGGCGCGCAACGGGCTGGCCGTTGTAGACATTCAGCGCGACGCATGCGGCGGATGCTTCAACAAAATCCCGCCACAAAAACAGATGGATATCAAACTGCGGAAAAAAATCATCGTTTGCGAATATTGCGGACGAATCATGATCGACCCCGACCTGACACAGAAATAATCCCGGCCAAATCAGAGCCGGTCGGCTTTTGAATCCGTACAGCGGGGAGAGAATCGTATGATTCAAACTTTCATAAAATATATTGACAGGCACAAGCTGCTGACATCCAACGACACTGTAATTACAGGCGTAAGCGGAGGCGCCGATTCCGCCGCACTGCTGCACTTGCTGACACGCGCAGGCTATACCTGTATCGTAGCACATTGCAACTTTCACCTGCGGGGCGACGAGTCGGACCGCGATGAGGCCTTCACGAAACAGATGGCCGCCTCGCTGCACCTGCCCTTCTTCAAAACAGATTTCGATACGCCACAATATGCAAACCGGGAAAAAATCTCCATCGAGATGGCCGCACGCGAATTGCGTTACCGGTGGTTCGAACATCTGCGGATCGAAGAAGGCGCACAAGCCATTGCCGTAGCGCATCATCGCGACGACAGCATCGAAACCGCACTCCTGAACCTGACACGCGGCACGGGTATCCGCGGATTGACCGGTATCCACCCGAGAAACGGACATGTCATCCGACCATTACTCCCTTTCGACCGGAACGGAATCGTTGCATGGCTTGCCGAAAACCATATCGAATACCGCACGGACAGCACCAACCTCTCGGACGAATATGCGCGCAACTTCCTGCGTCTGCACATCCTGCCCCTGCTGGAAAAACTGAACCCGTCGGTCAGGGATGCCATCGCGCGGACGGCCGCCCATCTCGCGGATGTGGACATACTTTACACCGACCTGATCGCACGGGAACGCGCACGCATCGCGCCCGAAAAAGAAAAAATCTCCATCCGCGAATTAATGCAATCGCCTGCGCCCCAAACCGTCTTATACGAGCTGATCAAGCCGTACGGATTCACGCGTCCACTCGCTTCGTCCCTGTTCGAATCGCTGGACGGCGAACCGGGAAAAATCTTTTATGCACCGGAATCGCCGTACCGGATCGTCAAAGACCGTGACGATCTCCTCATTGTCCCTCCGGCGGAAAAAGACACAGCCACATATCACATACATGCCAACGAATCCATCCTGCAACCCGTCAGACTGTGTACGCAACAAAAAAACGTGGACGCCTCGTTCCGCATGGAAAAGAAAAAAACGGTCGCCTGTTTCGACAGCGATAAACTCGCATTTCCGCTGACTTTGCGCAAATGGAAGGCCGGCGACTGGTTCATTCCCTTCGGAATGCAGGGGCGGAAAAAACTGAGCGACTACTTTACCGATCATAAATTCAGCCGCATACAAAAAGAACAAACATGGCTGCTTTGCAATGGCGAAGACATTATATGGATCGTGGGCGAACGCATCGACGAACGGTACAGGATTGATAAAACAACGAAAAATACATTAATTGCAATTTTTTTGAGTGATAAATGTTGACATGTCGAAAAAACTTCGTATTTTTGCCGCGTCTTATTCCACAAAAGGAGAAAATGAAATTCTGCGATGTGGAAAAACAATCCGTTTTACATGAATATAATTAATTAATAAACGCGACAAATACGGATAAAAAGTATCATTGCAAACATGTGCAGACATGCTATTATGATGTATTTGCCATTTTCATAACAATATGCAGAAATATAACATTATTGAACTCAATGAAAAACAACTTCCCGAATTACAGGTAATTGCGGAGGAGCTTGGAATTACGAAAGTCAAAACACAAAACAAGCAGGATTTGGTTTACAAAATCCTTGATGAGCAAGCCGTTGCATTAGCCGGTCTTCAAGTAGAAAAAGAAAAGGAAGCGCGCAAAGTAGATAAAAAGAAACGCGGCAGAAAACCTAAGGACACCACGACGGCGGCCACAGCCGCTGCGGAAGAAAAGTCCGAAACGGTCGCACCGCCGTCGCCCGCGCCATCCGCTCCCGTGCCGCCCTCTTCCCCTTCGACCGGAGAAGCGCGCCGCAGACGCGGCAGACCGCCCAAGCAGGATAAAACCGTTGCCGCCGAAAAGAACCAGCCGGCAGAAGCCGCACCGAAGACGGCATCCGCCGCGCATCCGGACATAATCAAAATGTCGGAGCCTTCCGAAAAGAAGGGTGACGCGCAGGAAACGAAAAAAACGGCGCCGCAGGACGCGTTCCCGCCCGTGCCGGCAGAACCGAAAAGCGAAGCAGCTCCGTCCGACGACACGACCGAACCGGCCCCCGCACCACAGGACGCGCAACAGAAAGACAATTCGAAACGGCGATTCATCTTCAAGCATGCAGGCTCCACCAATTCCGTGCTGGACCAGGTACTGCCCATGCAGCCCGCGCAGCCGAAACAGGAAAAGCCCGCCGAACCGAATCAGGCGCGCGTCCAGAACGGCAACAACGGCAACAACGGCAATAACAACCTCAATAACCGGAATAAGAACGGCAACGCGACGTCGCAACAGGAAAAAGGATACGATTTCGACGGCATACTGGTCGGGATGGGCGTACTCGAAATTGTGCAGGACGGATACGGATTCCTGCGTTCGTCCGATTACAATTATCTGTCGTCGCCCGACGACATTTACGTATCGCAATCGCAAATCAAGCTGTTCGGACTCAAGACGGGCGACGTGGTGGAAGGCCCCGTCAGACCTCCCAAGGAAGGCGAGAAATATTTCCCGCTGGTAAAAGTCGACCGCATCAACGGCCGTTCGCCCGAAGAAGTGCGCGACCGCGTACCCTTCGACCACCTCACGCCACTCTTCCCCGAAGAGAAATTCATGCTCACCAAAACGCGTTCGCCGAAAATCTTCGACAACATCTCCGTGCGCGTCGTAGATCTGTTTTCGCCCATCGGCAAGGGGCAGCGCGGTCTGATCGTGGCACAGCCGAAGACGGGCAAGACCATGCTGCTTAAAGATATTGCCAACGCCATCGCCGCCAATCATCCGGAAGTATACATGATCGTACTGCTGATCGACGAACGTCCGGAAGAAGTGACCGACATGGCGCGAAGCGTCGACGCGGAAGTAATTGCATCGACGTTCGACGAGCCGGCCGAGCGCCACGTGAAAATCGCCGACATCGTCCTGAACAAGGCGAAGCGGATGGTCGAGTGCGGGCACGACGTGGTCATCCTTCTGGATTCCATTACGCGGCTGGCACGGGCCTACAACACCGTACAGCCGGCCTCCGGGAAAGTCCTGTCGGGCGGCGTCGACGCCAATGCGCTGCAAAGGCCCAAACGATTCTTCGGCGCAGCGCGCAATATTGAAAACGGCGGCAGTCTGACGATCCTCGCCACGGCGCTGACCGAAACGGGTTCGAAGATGGACGACGTGATTTTCGAAGAATTCAAAGGCACGGGCAACATGGAGCTGCAGCTCGATCGCAAACTGTCCAACAAGCGGATCTATCCGGCCGTGGACATTGTGGCTTCCAGCACGCGACGCGACGATTTGCTGCAGCACGAAACGATCGTGAACCGCATGTGGATTCTGCGCAGATACCTCTCGGACATGAATTCGCTCGAAGCGATGGAGTTTGTGAAGAAGCAGATGGAAAACACGAACGACAACTTCGAGTTCCTGGCATCCATGAACGGATAACCGCAAAGAAAACATGCCTGCACAGGCGACACAACGAGGATGTTTCCCGCAGGGGAGGCATCCTCGTTCACGTATATTCCCGGGTGGAATGTGATTTGCGACTGTCGCGAACGATTCGTATCTTTGTCGGAAATTAACCGACATGATGAACAGAACAATTACAATTCAGCATTACGAATCGCCCTGCGGGAAACTGCTGCTCGGCTCCTGCGACGATAAATTGTGCCTGTGCAACTGGCAGGGCAAAAGACACCGGCAAATTGTGGACGAAAGGATACGGAACGGATTGCAGGCAAGCTTCGAGGAAGGCGTATCGGACGTCACGGCAAATGCCGCCGTCCAGCTCGACGAATATTTCGGCGGCAAAAGAACGGTTTTCGACATGCCGCTGCTTTTCGTGGGGACCGACTTTCAGCAATCCGTCTGGCAGCTGCTGCCGGAAATCCCCTACGGACAGACGCTGTCGTACGCCGCGCTGTCGCTCCGTCTGGGCAGGCCGGAAGCCGTTCGCGCGGTAGCCAACGCCAACGGTGCGAATGCCCTCTCCATCTTCGTCCCCTGCCACCGCGTAATCGGCAGCAACGACCGGCTGACGGGCTACGGCGGCGGACTTGCCGCAAAAATGTTTCTGATTAAACTGGAGTATTTAGTGACGCAGATGGACAGCCTGTAGGGAAGCTCTAAAAACCCCGACTTCTGCGTTACGCTTCGCCGCTGAAATGCGCATTTACGACAGGTAAACTCCGCTTTTAGTTCCTCGCAAGCCTTGAATCCGGAGTTTTCAGAAGTCCCCTGTAAACCCTTTCCGCACCGCGCGGCGCCGTCTTCATCCGGCGGGCAGGCTTTGCAGGCGCCCGGCCGGCGGCACGCCGTTGCGCGCGTCCCCCACCCGGGGAAGGCATCATCATCCTTCATCTTCTTCGTCTTCGTCGTAGTGCGAAAACAGAAAATCGTTATACGGAAAACGCCGCACGTGAATTTCCCTTACCCTTTCATACATGAGCGTTTTCAGCGAACGGACATTGATCCGTTCCTTTGCCGAGATGAAGATGCAGCTGTCGGGCAGGCGAGCCATCCACGTATCCTTAAGTTCGTTCAGGGAAATATTTTCACGCGTGCGCGGGGTAAGGTCGTCCGCGTCTTTGGGCACGAAGTCGAAGGCATCCATTTTATTGAAGACGACGATGACCGGTTTGTCGCGGCAACCGATTTCGTCCAGCGTACGGTCGACGACCGCCATCTGTTCCTCGAACGTCGGATGCGAAATGTCGACGACGTGCATCAGCAGATCCGCCTCGCGCAGTTCGTCCAGCGTCGACTTGAACGACTCGACCAGTTCGGCAGGCAGCTTGCGGATAAAGCCCACCGTGTCGGAGAGCAGAAACGGCAGATTGTCGACAATCACCTTGCGCACGGTCGTGTCGAGCGTCGCAAAAAGCTTGTTTTCCGCAAAAACCTCGCTTTTACTCAGCAGCGTCATCAGCGTCGACTTGCCCACGTTCGTATAGCCCACAAGCGCGACGCGCACCATCCGTCCGCGATTCTTCCGCTGCGACGATTTCTGGCGGTCGATATCTTCGAGCGCGCTCTTCAGCCGGGCGATTTTATCCTGAATGATGCGGCGGTCGGTTTCCAGCTGCGTTTCACCCGGGCCGCGCATCATTGCGCCGCCGCCGCGCTGCCGTTCCAGATGCGTCCACAAACGTGTCAGGCGCGGAAGCATGTACCGGTACTGCGCCAGTTCGACCTGCGTGCGCGCATGCGCCGTCTGCGCCCGGCGGGCAAAAATATCGAGAATCAGGTTCGTACGGTCCAGTATGCGCACCTGCAGCGCCTTTTCCACGTTTCGCAGCTGTTTGGGCGTCAGCTCGTCGTCGAAAATCACCGTCCCGATTTCATTTTCGACCACATACTCTCTTATTTGCTGAAGCTTGCCGCTGCCCACGAACGTAACGGAATGCGGCATCTCCAGCCGCTGCACAAACTGTTTCACAGGCACGAGCCCCGCCGTCTCGGCCAGAAACGACAGCTCGTCGAGATACTCTTTCACCTGCCGTTCGCTCTGCGCAGGCGTGATCAGACCGGTCAGCACGGCCTTCTCCGTTTTTTTCTCCGTGATAATAAATTCTTTCATGACAGAAAACGTTTTCGGCCGCTAAGATAGCCATTTTTTCCGAATCTCACCTTCTGCCCCGTCCGCCGGCTGCGCTACGCTTACCTGCGGTTATGAAAATCTAACCCTTCGGGCTATAAGGATCTCTGATCTTGATGCATGATGCCGCAGATAATACTGCATCACAGGATGACATACGGCATGGTGCCGCGAACAGTACTGTACCGCAGGATGGCATACGGCATAATGCGGCAGATCATACTTCATTGCAGGACGGCATGCGGCACAGCGCCGCGAACGGTACTGCACCGCAGGACGACGTGCGGCACAGCGCCGCAGATGGTACTGCATAGCAGGACGGCGTGCGGCATGGCGCTGCAGACGGTACTGCACTGCAGGACGACGTGCGGCATGGCGCCGCAGACGGTACTGCATAGCAGGACGGCGTGCGGCATGGCGCCGCAGATGGTACTGCACCGCAGGACGACGTGCGGCATGGCGCCGCAGACGGTACTGCACAGCAGGACGGCGTGCGGCATGGTGCCGCGAGTCGTCCTGCAATGCAGTGAACAATATATCATCTGTTTACGAATCGCGCCATGGTGCAGGACAGTGTGCGGCATGGTTATGTGAACGATAAACTTCTTTAACGATGAACTATGCACGATGCACGGTGAATGGGGAACGATGCACGATTTATTTTCAACACGGAGTGCACGGAGCACACAAAGAAGAGATACTTCACGCGGGCGATGATTGCGAGTTTATCGATAAACCGTGACCGGATTCATCGTGCATCGTGCATAGTTCATCGTTAAAGAAGTTCATCGTGCATGACGTTCATCGTTCACCACGTGCCGGAGGTGGCGTGTGATGTGGCGGAGGTCGTTTTTTTCGGGCAGGAGTTCGTGCAGGGGCGTGCGTGTCAGGCGGACAAAGACGGTGAGCGAGAAGGCGAGCATGGCGACGAAGGCGATGCTCGTGGAGAGTGCGGCGCCGAAGATGCCGGCGGCGGGTATGAGTGTGGCGCCGGCGGCGAGGAGGACGAGCAGGCCGATGCCGGAGCAGGCGGCGCTGTATTTTACGCGGCCGGTTCCGATGAAGTGGTGGCTGAGGATGGTGTTGGCGCCGAAGGCGAGGATGCCGGGCGAGAGGGTGTGTATGAGGCGGCGTATGCCGCGAAATTCGGGGGTGAAGAGGTAGTCGGTATAAATCCGTTCGGGTATGAACCCGATGGCGAGGAGGAGGAGCGTGATGGTGCAGAAGGTGAGTTTGAAGAGGCGGAGCGTGATTTGCCGCTGCGTGTCGGCGTCGGATGTTTTGGCGACTTCGCTGTAGGAGATGAATCCGATGCTGCGGCTGATGTGCCAGACGCTTTCGGCGATTTTCGTGCCGGCGTCGAGCATTCCGACCTGCGCGTATCCGCCCATGCGCTGGAGGAGGAAATAGTTCAGACGCACGGTCAGGTTTTCGGCCAGGTTGTCGGCGCTGCTCCAGAGTCCGTAGACGAACATTTCGCGCATCAGACGGAGGGTCGAGCGGGGGCGGCGGACGGCGGACGGCGGCGGACGACGGCCGGGGCGGGCGAGCATGACCAGGCTGACGGCCCATGCGAGGCCGTTCGCGATGAAGAGCGCGCAGAGGTATCCCCCCGCGTTGCGCCGGTCGGCCACGTAGTAGAGGTAGAGTACGGCGGGGAAGAGCATCGCGCCCTGCAGGATGTGGGTGAGGTTAAAGGCGCGGATGCGGTCTCTGCCGAGCAGCATGCGTGCGTGTACGGCGACGAGCGAAAGGAGTACGGCCAGGGTGTATACGGCTGCTCCGTAGCCTTCCGGAATCGTGCGGGTGAGCGTCATGACGGCGCATGCGATGGCCGATCCGGCGAAGGCCCAGAAGTATGCCGGCCAGAAGACGTAGTGCGAATGATAGCGGTGGAGGAAGTATATGATCGTGTTTCCGCACAGGATGCTGTTGAAGACGAAAGCGATGTTTGCCGAGGCGTAGAGCACGCCGATCAGCCCCATTCCGCCCGGGCCCAGCGCTTTTGCGTGGACGAAGATGAGCAGGAGGTTGAGAAGCGCCACGAAGTAGCGTGTTCCGACGGTTTCGATTATTTTTCGCCACATTATGTTTCGGGGGTGGTGGTCTTCGGATTATCGTACTTTCCGGCGCAGTTCGAAGTCGCGTCCGAGATATTTCTCGCGGACGATTGTGTTGACGGCAAGTTCTTCGGCCGTTCCCTGAAAGAGCACTTTCCCTTCGAAAAGCAGATATGCGCGGTCGGTGATGCTGAGTGTTTCGTGCACGTTGTGATCGGTGATGAGGATGCCGATGTTTTTGTCCTTCAGCCGCGCGACGATGGTCTGTATGTCCTGCACGGCGATGGGATCGACGCCCGCAAACGGTTCGTCGAGCATGATGAAGCGCGGGTCGATGGCCAGGCAGCGTGCGATTTCGGCCCGCCGCCGTTCGCCGCCCGAAAGCCGGTCGCCCAGATTCCTGCGCACCTTCTGCAGTCCGAATTCCAGAATCAGGCTTTCGAGTCTTTCCGCCTGCACGGCTTCCGTCTGCCCCGTCATCTCAAGCACGGCGCGAAGATTGTCCTCGACCGTCATCCTCCTGAAAATCGACGCCTCCTGCGCCAGATAGCCGATGCCCTGGCGTGCACGCCGGTAGACGGGATAGGCGGTGATGTCCATGTCGTCGAGGAAAATCTTTCCCTCGTTGGGACGCACCAGCCCGACGGCCATGTAGAACGTCGTCGTCTTCCCGGCCCCGTTCGGACCGAGCAGTCCTACGATCTCGCCCTGCCTGACGTGAATGGATACCTGGTTGACGACCGTCCGCGTCCTGTATTTCTTGACCAGGTTTTCGGTGCGAAGCACCATCTGCTGCTGTTCTTCTGCCATATCTGTTTCAGATTTCCTGCAAAGGAACAAAAAATCCTGCTTTCCGCGACATCTTCCGGCAAGAAAGAAAACGCGTGCCGTTCCGAACCATACAAAAAACCGCGCAAATACGTCAGTTCATCGTTCATCGTTCATCGTTCATCGCCGTAAGCCTGTTCGCACAAGTGATCCGGCAGCTCGTGCCAGCATATTCCCCCGGCTTCGGCGATACGTTGGAGAATCTGGTCTTTGGTCAGTTCGCGGTTGATGTGGCATCGTCCGGTGCCGGAAAACTCTGCCGCACGGCCGTTGATGACGACGGCTTTGTGGAAGCAGTCGCCCGCGCAGGTCCATTTGGCGAAACACTCGCTGCAGTGCTCGCGTCGCTGCACGCCCTGCCGTCGCAGCAGTCCGAGGCGCTCCATGTCGAAGCGGTATCCCCGGCCGCCGTCTTCGTCGGGCCGTCCGTAGAAGAAGACGTGCGCGTGCGGGTTACTGTGCGAGCAGGCTTCGAAGCAGGACGAGACGGTGCCGTCGGGCAGCAGTGCGAAGGAATCTTGCGAGGCGGCGCAGAAATGATTGGTGAGCGTCCCCACCCGTGCGCCGGAATAGGTGATTTGTTTCCCGTATTTCGCGGCGCGTCGCTGTGCTTCGCGATAGGCGGAGAGGAAGGCTTCGGTCTCGGCGGAGGGCTGGTCGGCATAGCGTCCGATCTGATAGGCCGGCTCAATCTGCAGGGAGCCGGTGCGGAAGGAGGAGAAAATGTAATCGACCGAATCGGCCATGAAGGGGATGAGTTCGGCGGTGGCGGTCATGCGTATGCCGTAGCTGAAGCCGGCTTCGTCGAAGCGGCGCAGGGTGTGCATGACGCGTGCGCTGGAGCCTCGCCCCGATGGCCGGACGCGGTGGCGGTCCTGCGCTTCGGGCATGCCGTCGCACGAGAGGCTGGCGCCTTGCAGGTGGGCTGTGATCCAGTCGATCTGGCGGTCGGTCAGCATGCCGTTGGTGGCGGTCGAGGCGTGGAGATCCAGTCCTGCGTCCTGTGTCCTGCGGCGGGCATGGTTGAAGGAGCAGGTTAGCGTGCGCCAGTTGACCGTCGGCTCGCCGCCGCCGTGGTAGTTGAGTTCGACCGCCGGCGATTTTTGCCTGACGGCGTTGGCTACGACGAAGTCGATACCTCGCCGCGCCACGTCCATGGACATGGATTCGCGCACGGTGTCGCCCGCCGAAGCGTAGCAGTAGGTGCAGCGCAGGTTGCAGGCCGTGGTCAGGAAGAGCGACACGGCTGTCGGACATGGCTCGCCCTCGCGGTCGTAGTTCGGCGGAGTTTCCTCGCCGGCGTCTACAATCTCAAGACGGCGCAGGAACTCGACGATCTCACCGCCGGGATCGGCTTCGGCGCGGTAACATCCATCCTTCAGGTCGGCCAGGAAGTTGACCGTCGCACCATTGCCCACAAAAGCGGCCTTGCGCAGCGGCGCATATATCAGGTATTTTCTCCCTTTTAAAGGGATGATGAATACCTCGGCAGACAGTCTTGGCGTTTTTTCTTTCATCTAATTACTGTTTTATTATGTTTCAACTTTGCCTTTAGCCCGACAGCGCAATACGCCACGCCAAGCGAACAGCCGCCTCGCTCCCGGTTCATCGTTCATCGTTCATAGTTCATAGTTCATCGTTCATAAACCATATCTTATCTATAAACAGCCAGACACGTACAGACCATGTTGCAGGTACAGTAAGAGCTTCTGCCGACCGCCTGGCATGTACAGACCGTGTTGCAGGTACACACTTTGTTGCATGTACAAACCTGATTGCAGGTGCAGACGCTTTCCATTTTCCCCGGCACGCAGTTGCAGGTGCAGGTGGCGCCGGCCGGAAGCGGCGAGTCGCAGGGCAGGGTATACGACAGTATCCGTCCCCACTGGTCGGTGTAGTTGAATATGCTGCCGCGCGACCGGCTGCCCGAACACTGTATGTCCATGAAGCATCTGAAAAATGCCGTATCCGGCCAGTTCCACAGTTTCAGGCTACCGTTCTTTCCTCCCGTAACGATAAAACGGTCGTCGGGCACGTAAACGATCGACAGTTCACTGTCCGGAAGAGGCAGTGACTTCCGTTCGTGCGAACCCGTATTCAGCGCCGTGATCCGTGGATTTTCCCAGAAGAGCCATTCCCCGTCGGAGGAAAAGGCGGGATGACCGCTACCGTTTTCCGCTTCCAACCGTTTTTCCCCTTCGGGAATACCGAGTATCATCATTTCTGCGCCTCCATCCGTTTTTTTCCGGGCAAAGGCCAGCGACTGTCCGTCGGGAGCGAACACGAGCGAGGTGATACTGCTGCCGTCGTCGCCGTACAGCGTTTTGATTTCCTTAGCTTCGTCATTGAGCAGCAGGATGCCTTTCTGTACCGCTGCGATGGCGATACGTTGCCCGTCGGGGCTTACGGCCATGCTTTCGATGCTGTAGTCAGTGTTGACCGAACGGACGCCGCCTTTGGGAAAACTGTGAAATTCGATCCGCTTACTGTTGGCGACGATCAGCCGGTCTCTGCCTGCATCGAATCCGAAATGCGATCCGCTGAAGTTTTTTATCAGCTTGCCGTCGGGCAGGCTTCTCAGATCGCAGCTCTGCCCGGAAACGCCGAAGGCAATGGCCGTGCCGGTGTGATTCAGCGCCATCTGCAGACTGCCGGCGGCGCCGCTGTACCTGAAGGTTTGCACGAGCGCCTGATCCTGTACGTTCCAGCATTTCACGGTTCCGTCCTTGCTTCCGGAGGCGAGCATCTGTCCGTTTCCGCTAATGGACAGATGGACGACATCATCGGAATGTGCATACGTTTTACCACATTCGCGGTCTTCCTGCCGTGGTGAAGAGCGAACATTCCACCTCGCAACCGAGCAACTGTCCAGTAGAGCAAGTGCGGCAGAGGCGGTAAGTCCGGCGCCTAAAAATCCGCGGCGGTTCATTTTTGATTCGCCGACAGCCTGTGCCAGCGGCGCGATCCGTGGTTCGTCCCGCGAACCGTCATCGTATACCCTCGTGAGGATAAATCTGGGTTTCAATACTTTTTTCATTATTGCATGTATTTATTGTATTAGTTTCCTGTTGATAGTTTTCGCACACTTCGCCGTATTCCTGCCCGGGCAGGCTGCCGGATGTCCGTCACGGTGAAGGAGCCAAAAATTGACATTGGCTGCAGGCAGTATGCTCCCTCAAAATTGTCGGCGAGGGCTGTCCCCGTAAACGAACTCGTTTTAATTATCATTATTTTTATTTATGATTCAATATTTCGCAAAGATAAAAATTAATATCTAAATTTATATTAATAATAAGCATTAAAAAAACGAAATAAATATCTACAGCTTGTAAATCGAAGCAGTATACTTGAGGAATCTCTAAAAACTCCGAAAATCACGTACCTCAAAAAAATTTGGCGGAAAAAGAAATAAGACCTATCTTTGCCACCCGATTTGATGAAAACAATCAAATAATTATAATATACAGAAAAATGAAAAGAACATTTCAACCCTCTAACTGCAAGAGAAAGAACAAACACGGGTTTCGTTTGAGGATGGCGACAGCCAACGGACGCAGGGTATTGGCTTCCCGCCGCTCAAAAGGCCGATCCAAGCTGACCATTTCGGACGAATATCCCAAGAAATAATCGCGAAGCGTTGCTTTTCGCTACAACGCTCCCTCTGCATGCGATTTATTGCAGCAAAAAGAAAGTAAAAGTTTTTCTTCAAAAAATTTTTACTTTCTTATCTATTGACGTAATGCATTTATACGGGTTATTTTCAGCGCCTTCAATCTTCGGCGGGAATGTCGGGACGAAAACGCAAAAGTTTTTTGACGCGAAATGCCGTGCAAGAAGATATTTTTTTTTACATTTGCCACCGGATGAGTACTAAAGACACATATCAGAAGTTCATGCGCATGCCGATTTTTTTTCACTTATCGGCAGCCATCCTGCTTTTTTTGCTTCTGGTAATACTCGTTTTGAAGTCGCTGTCCATATACACCAGACATAATCAGGCCGTTATCGTTCCGGACGTGAAAGGATTGCAAATCGAGGAGGCCACGGTTTTCTTCGCCAGCAACGGGTTGCGCTATCAGATTGCCGATTCCATCTACTCCAGAGAAGTATCTCCCGGCGCGATCGTGGAATTGATGCCGGTCGCCGGCTCCAAGGTAAAAGACGGACGCATCATTTTCGTGACGGTGAATGCCAAAGGCGAACAGCGTGTCGAACTGCCCGATGTGGCCGACCTGTCGTACCGTCAGGCGTATGCACTCCTTCAGGCGCGGGGATTTACTTCTATCGAAACAAAATACGTACCGGGACGTTACCGCGACCTGGCCATCAAGGTCGAATCGAACGGCAGGACGTTGAAACCGGGCGAAACGATACCCATTTCGGCACGGCTCGTACTGAGCGTAAGCGACGGAGTGCCCGAAGAAGAAGCGGAAACGGAACAGGAACAGCGCGAAGTCACCGAAGAAAACTGAAAAGCAAATTTCGGAGATGGAAATTCCCAACGGCTGCCTTGATACCCATAACTGCCCCGCGCAAAGCATGGCTCCCCTGCCGGCAGACGATTTCCCCGAACCGGACGAAGACCTGTTCGAAGACGCGCCACTGTACGAACATTTTCGCTTCACGGCCGACAGGAAACAATCCCTCCTCCGCATCGACAAATTCCTGATCGACCGTATGCCGCATGTAAGCCGGAATCGTGTCCAGATGGCGGCCGACGCCAGCTGTATCCTCGTCAACGGCAAGGCGGTAAAAAGCAATTACCGCATCAAGCCGCTCGACGTGGTCTCGATCGTGATGGAGCGTCCCCGCTACGAAACGGAAATCCTGCCCGAAGATATACCTCTGTCCGTCGTTTACGAAGACGACTGTCTGCTGGTCGTGAACAAACCCGCAGGATTAGTCGTGCATCCGGGACACGGCAATTATACCGGCACGCTGGTTAATGCACTGGCCTTTCATCTGAAGGACGACCCCGGTTACGACCCGTCGAACCCGGCTGTCGGACTGGTGCATCGCATCGACAAAGATACTTCGGGACTGCTGGTTATCGCAAAAAAAGCCGAAATAAAGACCCATCTCGGCGCGCAGTTTTTCAACAGAACGACGCAACGCAAGTATCATGCAGTGATATGGGGTATTCCGAAGGAAAACGACGGACGCATCGAGGGCCATATCGGCCGCGACCCGCACGACCGGTTGCAAATGACCGTTTTTCCCGACGGCTCGCAGGGCAAATCGGCCGTCACGCACTATCACGTGCTTGAATGGCTGGGATACGTGAGCCTCGTCGAGTGCCGGCTGGAAACGGGCCGCACGCACCAGATACGCGCGCACATGAAACACATCGGGCATCCCGTCTTCAACGACGCCCGCTACGGCGGCGACCGGATCCTGAAAGGACGGACATCTTCCGCTTATCAGCAGTTCGTCCGCCACTGTTTCGACACCTGCCCCCGCCAGGCCCTGCACGCAAGGACGCTTGGCTTCGTCCATCCCGCCACGGGCGAAACGCTGTTTTTCGATTCCGAACTGCCCGCCGACATGCAGCAACTCATTGCCAAATGGACCCACTACGTAAATAATATTAATGCATGAAAAAAAATGTAGCCATCGTCGCGGGAGGTTATTCTTCCGAATACGAAGTCTCCGTCCGGAGCGCCCGGAACCTGTATGACTTCATCGACAGGGACAGGTATGACGTATATATCCTCCTGATCGAAAGAGACCGCTGGCTGGTGCAGCTGCCCGACGGCGAAACGGCGCCTGTCGACAGGAACGATTTCAGTTTCATGTCGGACCGTGTCCGCGTGCAAATCGATTTCGCATATATCACCATCCACGGCACGCCCGGCGAAAACGGCTTGCTGCAAGGCTATCTCGACATGCTCGGCATACCCTATTCGACGTGCAACACGCTGGCGAGCGCCCTCACGTTCAACAAATATGCGTGCAACCTGTTTCTAAAGACGGCCGGGATCCGCGTGTCGGATGCCGTCCGGCTGAGGCGCCACGAACCGTTCGACGGCGACGGACTCATCGCCCGCCTCGGACAACCGGTTTTCGTCAAACCCAGCGACAGCGGCAGCAGTTTCGGCGTTTCGCGCGTGCAGGATGCCTCGCAACTGCGGACGGCGGTCGACATGGCGCTCGGCGAAGGCGACGAAGTGATGGTCGAACGCTTCATTCCGGGTGTCGAAGTGACGTGTGGCTGCTTCCGGACGAAAGGGGAAATCACCGTATTACCGGTGACGGAAGTCGTGTCGGCCAACGTGTTTTTCGACTACGACGCGAAGTACAACGGCGCCGTGCAGGAAATCACGCCCGCAAGGCTGTCGCCCGAACTGACGGCAAAGGTGCGGCAGACGACGGCCACGATCTACGACCTCGTCGGGGCGAAAGGCATCATACGGATCGACTACATCATCCCGGAAGACGGCGATCCCGTGCTGCTCGAAGTCAACACGACGCCGGGCATGACCGGCACCAGTTTTATCCCGCAGCAGATGCGCGCCGCGGGACTGAATCTGAAAGACGTCCTGACGGAAATTATAGAAAACGAATGAAAACAAGTGATAAAAAAGACTAATCAAGCATAAACTATGGTTTTTTCAGGTATTTTTGTACTGTAAACATGAAAGCAGAGATGGACAAGAACAAGAATGTATATAATTTTGACGACATCCGCCCACTGGACGACAGCGAAGTAAGCGCCGCCATCGAAGTGTTGATCGAATCGGAAGGTTTCCGTCATGCGCTGAACTATATCATGCCCGGACTTGACTGGGAGGATTTCATTGCGAAGATGCGTCAGTGCAAAACCAAGGAAAAGTTCAAATCCTCTTTGGGTTACGAGGCGGTGAGCAGCGTCGCCAAACGATCCACCTTCTCGCTGGACATTTCCGGCCGCAGCCGGATGCCCGGCAAACCCTGCACGATCATCTCCAATCATCGCGACATCGTGATGGACGTGGCGTTTCTGAACCTGCTGCTCTACAACATCGGACGTGGCGCGACGCAGGTGGCCATCGGCGACAATCTGCTGATTTATCCGTGGATCGACCTGGTCGTGCGAATGAATAACAGCTTCATCGTCAAGCGCGACGTCCCCGTGCGGCAGATACTGGAAGAGAGCCGTAAACTCTCGGCATACATTCATCATACCATCAAGGAAACGAAAGAATCCATCTGGATCGCCCAGCGCGAAGGACGGGCAAAAGACTCGAACGACACGACGCAGAACAGCGTCCTGAAAATGCTTAACATGGGTGGCGACAGCGACATACTGACAAACCTGATGTCGCTCCACATCGTGCCGGTCGCCATCTCGTACGAGATCGACCCGTGCGACTACCTCAAGGCGCAGGAGTTTCAGATGAAACGCGACCATCCCAAATTTGTCAAAAGCAAACGCGACGACCTGCTCAGCATGGAAGTAGGCATCCTCGAAGACAAGGGACGCGTCCACTTTACAGTCGCGTCGCCCATCAATCCCGCGCTGGAAAAACTGAATCCGGAGATGGACAAGAACGAACTCTTTTCCGCCGTCGCCGCCATCATCGACCGGGAAATATACACGCACTACCGTTTCTATCCCCGCAACTATATCGCCTACGACATGCTGTACAGGACGTCGCGTTTTTCCGCTATGAACTACTACAACGCATACGACCGGGAAGAGTTCCTCGAATATCTGCAGAAGCAGATCGACAAGATTGACATTACAAACAAGGACGAACCGTTCCTGCGCACCAAGATACTCGAAATGTATTCGAACCCGCTTAAAAATCATCTGGAGAAAACCTGAAATGGCGCAGGACGAACGTAAACAGCAAGTGAAAGCGCCCGAGCCGACGCTACGCCGTCTGCCGTGGTATCTGGCCTATGTCAAAATACTCAAGGGATACGGAGAAACGTCCGTATCGTCCACACAGATCGCAAAGGAAATCAACGTCGACCCGAGCATGGTGGCCAAAGACCTCTCTTTTGTCAACATATCGGGCAAGACACGCGTCGGATACGACGTCGACGCCCTGATCGGCATTCTGGAAAATTTCCTGGGCTTCGCGTCGCAGCACAAGGCGTTCCTTTTCGGCGTCGGGCGGCTGGGAGCGGCGCTTATGCGCGACTCGGGGCTGAACAGCTACGGACTGAATATCGTGGCCGGCTTCGACGTGCGCAAAGACATGGCCGGCTCGTACATCGACGGGATACCCGTTTTCCATCTTGACGAACTCAAGGCAAAGCAAAGGGAATACGGCGTGACCATCGGTATTATCACCGTGCCGGTCGAAGACGCCCAGCAGGTGGCCGACCGTATCCTGGGCGAAGGCATCCGCGCGCTGTGGAACTTCACGCCTTTCAGGATCCGCGTCCCCGACGATGTCGTCGTGCAAAACACTTCGATCTACGCCCATCTGGCCGTCATGTACAACAGGCTGAACCTGCCGGAGGGTAATGCCGCCGATATAAGCTGAGGCGCTGTTATTTTCGGACAGATCCTTAAACCGTCCGCACGCACTGTATGATATTCACTCGATTATTTTCCCTGTATTGCTATTAAAGAACCGGCCGTATCGACAATTTCACGAAAGTGCGCGTTGATCTCCCGCTCTACCATGGGTTTGAGAATTTCGCCCTGTCTCGATACTTTGCCTTTTTCCGTATATATATACTGCCTGGCTTCGCCTTTAAAAAGACCTATGCGGCGGAGCTTTAAATCGCGTGCCTGAATCATCACCGATTCGTCCTTAAACATAAACAGCAGCGTAAACGAAGCGCTGCCCGTCTTTACGGCTCCCGTTCCGAAGCGCCCTACACCCGCAAACTTGATCATCAGGCCGTCTTCGCCGTCAAAGAATGACAGATTGCGCCCCCTTTCCGAGTACGTTTTAACGCAGCCTCTGTACACGTCAATCAATTTTTCTTTTTGAACGCCCGGATACTTGATGATGACTTCGCGGGTGGTAATATCGTCCGCGTTCATTAATCCGTCGGGGGTGACGGCAATCTGAGCCTTTATGCAGTGCCCGACAAGCAGGGAAAGAATCGAAATTAAAACAATTTTTTTCATAATCCATTAATTTTATAAATGACTACCTGATATTATACCTGAATTCGTTTTGCCGTTTACTGCGGCTACCATCAATCTTATGTTTGTTTTTTTCTGCACTACAAAGATAATAGTTTCAGGTGACATATTGAGTATTCTCCGTTTTTAGTCACGTAAAATAAATAACATGCAGCAGTCGAATCTCCGTGCACTTTTATTTCAAACACGGAGTACACGGAGCACACAAAGAGAACGATGAACGATGAATCCGGGCATAGTTCATCGTTAAACTCGCAATTTCAGACCGCGTGAAGTATATATCTTCTTTGTGTGCTCCGTGTACTCCGTGTTGAAAATAAACGGTAAAGGACACAGATATACGACAGTGAAACAATACGGCATACGGTCCGGATCGCGCGAAAAAGGCGCGCACCTTTGCCCGATGTGTGCGCACCTTTTTTGGGAAAAATGTCCCCGGACCGGGTTGGAAAGTTGAGGTTGCGGAAAGTGAAAGCGTGTTTTTACAGAGGGTATGGTTTTTGTGGAATATCGAAGAATTTATCCGTTACGGCAGCGGACTCGATGATGAAAAACGACCATTTGAATTGCATTCAAAAAACCTCGCATCTTGATTTTCGATTTTTTTGATGTATCTTTGCCACGCTTTTGTAGCCGTGTGCCGGCATGCCGGACGGACACAGGACAAGTGAAATTAATTTATTATGTCAAATGAACGTAATTGAAGATACAGGTTTTTTCCTTGAGTCTTTGAAGGATATCATACTGAAAGGAGAGCAGGTAGTCCTCTCCGGCAATACGAAGAAAAACGTGGCGGCGTGTTTCGATTTTCTGGAAACCTTTTCGTCCGAAAAAATCATTTACGGAATCAATACGGGTTTCGGCCCGATGGCGCAGTACCGTATCGACAACGATGCGCTGACGCAGTTGCAGTACAACATCATACGCAGTCATGCGACGGGTGCGGGCGAGCCGTTGCCCGACCTCTACGTGCGTGCCGCCATGGTAGCGCGGCTGGGCACGTTTCTGCAGGCGCGTTCGGGCGTACATCCCGAACTGGTCGAGCTGCTGGTCGCATTCATCAACCGCGGCATCTATCCCCTTGTCCCCGAACACGGCAGCGTCGGCGCCAGCGGCGACCTCGTCCAGCTGGCACATATCGCCCTGGCGCTGATAGGCGAAGGCGAGGTGCACTGCGACGGCCTCCTGCGGCCGGCAAAGGACGTGCTCGACGAAAACGGACTGCAGCCTCTCCGCATCCATATCCGCGAAGGACTGTCCGTGACCAACGGCACGTCGGTGATGACCGGCATCGGAATCGTGAATCTGATCCGTGCGCGGCGGCTGCTCGAATGGGCCACGCTGGCTTCGGTCTGGATCAACGAAATCACCGCATCGTACGACGATCTGATGTCCGACGAACTGAACCGCACCAAACGTCATGACGGACAACTCGAAATAGCCGCCTGGATGCGACAGATGGCCGGCGGCAGCGCACGCCTGCAAAAACGCGAAACCAAACTCTACAGCGGCGCGCATGCACACGAAAAAGTGTTCACTGAAAAAATACAGTCCTACTACTCGCTGCGCTGCGTCCCGCAGGTGCTGGGGCCTGTCCTGACAGCCATCCGGCAGGCGGAAGAAATACTTGTCGACGAAGTCAACTCGGCCTGCGACAATCCGGTCGTCGACCCCGAGGGCCGGAACGTCTACCACGGCGGAAACTTCCACGGCGACTACGTGGCCTTCGAAATGGACAAACTCAAAATCGCCGTGACCAAGCTGACGATGCTGATGGAGCGACAGTTGAACTACCTGTGTCACGACCGCATCAACGGCCTCCTCCCGCCGTTCCTGAACCTCGGCACGCGCGGACTCAACTACGGTCTGCAGGCGGCACAGTTCACCGCCACCTCCACGACGGCCGAAAACCAGACCCTCTCGAACCCGATGTCCATACACAGCATCCCCTGCAACAACGACAATCAGGACATCGTGAGCATGGGCACGAACGCGGCGCTGATGACCGGACGGGTGATCGAAAACGCCTTTCAGGTGACGGCCATCCATTTCATGGCGCTCACGCAGGCCGTCGAATGTCTGCAGATTACCGACGCGCTGTCACACGCGGTACGCGGCGTGTACGGCGACATGCGCCGTCTGTTTCCCGTCCGGGCGGACGACACGCCCAAATATGTGGAAATAGCGGCAGTAAAAGAATATCTAACCAATAATGAAATCGTTTTGACATGACAAAGTATGCACTTGTTACGGGCGGATCGCGGGGCATCGGAAAAGCGATATGCCTCCGGCTGGCAGAAATGGGCTATCCCGTCCTGATCAATTATCTCTCCAACAGAGAAGCCGCCGAAGAAACTCTTTCGCAGATCGAAGCCCTCGGCGGACAGGCATACCTGCTGCCGTTCGACGTCTCGGACGGACAGGCGGCCGACACGGCCGTGACGGACTGGCAGACCGCGCACGCGGACGACTACATCGCCGTGCTGGTAAACAACGCCGGGATCCGGCAGGACAACATGATGGTCTTCATGCAGAACAGCCAGTGGCACGAAGTGCTGGACACGACGCTGAACGGATTTTTCTACGTCACGCGGCGACTGCTGAAAGACATGCTCACCCGACGCTGGGGACGCATCATCAATATCGCTTCCCTGTCGGGCCTCAAAGGCCTGCCCGGACAGACCAACTACTCGGCAGCCAAAGCGGCGCTGATCGGCGCCTCCAGGGCGCTCGCCCAGGAAGTGGCGCCGCGCAAAGTGACCGTCAATGTCATCGCGCCCGGATTTATCGAAACGGACATGGTGAAAGACCTCGACGAAGCCAGGCTGAAAGCGATGATTCCGGTCGGACGTTTCGGCAAACCCGAAGAAGTAGCGGCGCTGGCCGGCTTTCTGGCTTCGGAACAGACAGCCTACATCACGGGCGAAGTGATATCCGTCAACGGAGGACTTTATTGAATGAATAATTAACAATGAACAATTAATAATTGTGTTTATGAAGGAGAATGTGTTGAAAGAAAAGTCTTATGCTTTTGCACTGAGGGTGGTGAAGGCTTATGGATATTTGTCCGAAGAACGGAATGAGCGTGTTTTGTCGAAGCAACTGTTGCGTAGCGGGACGTCCGTCGGAGCGATGCTGCGTGAGGCTGAATATGCACAGTCTATGCCCGATTTTGTCAGCAAACTGAGTATTGCGCTCAAGGAGGCAAACGAAACGGAATATTGGCTTATGCTGCTAAAAGACGGCGGCTACATTGGAGAAGACGTTTTTTCGTCCATCATAAACGACTGCCGCGACCTGATACGGTTACTCGTGAGCAGCATCAAAACCTCCAAGCAAAAACTGTAAAATCATGCACATACATCCATCGAAAAGAAATACATCCTCCCATTGTTCATTATTAATTGTTCATTGTTCATTATCATGAAGCGTGTGGTAGTAACCGGAATGGGAATCTATTCCTGCATCGGGAAAAATCTGGAAGAAGTAAGAGATTCCCTGTACGAAGGTAAATCGGGCATCGGCATCGAGGCGATCCGCAGCGAGTACGGTTACCGTTCGCCGCTGACGGGCCTCGTCGCACGTCCCGAACTGAAAGGCGTGCTCGAACGCCGTCTGCGCGTCGGGCTGGCCGAAGAGGCCGAATATGCCTACATGGCCACGGTCGAAGCCATGCGCACGGCCGGCATCGGGATGGACTATCTCGAAGCGCACGAGGCAGGCATCTTCTACGGCAACGACTCGTCGTCGAAAGCCGTCATCGAAGCGCACAACACGGTCGCCGAAAAACACGACACGATGCTGCTCGGCTCCGGCGCAGTATTTCGCTCGATGAATTCGACGGTGACGATGAACCTCTCCACCATCTTCAAACTGCGCGGCATCAACATGACCATCAGCGCGGCATGCGCCAGCGGATCGCATTCGATCGGACTGGGTTACATGTTCATCAAGCAGGGCCTGCAGGACATCGTGCTGTGTGGCGGCGCGCAGGAAACCAACTTCTATTCGATGGGCAGCTTCGACGCGCTGAGCGCCTTCTCCGTCCGCACGGACGAGCCGGCAAAAGCCTCGCGACCGTTCGATGCCGCACGCGACGGACTGGTACCCAGCGGCGGCGCGGCCAGCCTCATCCTCGAAGACTACGACCACGCCGTCGCGCGGGGCGCCACGATCTGCGCCGAAATAGCCGGATACGGCTTCTCGTCCAACGGCAAGAACATCTCGCAGCCGAGCGACGAAGGCTGCACCCTCGCCATGGCGCGCGCACTCGGGGACGCCGGCATTGCGCCGGCCGACGTCGACTACGTCAACGCACATGCCACGTCGACTCCGCAGGGCGACATTTACGAAGCCATCGCCATCGACCGCCTCTTCGGACAGACACGCCCGCCGGTCAGCTCCACCAAGTCGATGACCGGACACGAATGCTGGATGGCCGGCGCAAGCGAAGTGCTCTATTCCATCCTCATGATGCAGCACTCGTTCATCGCCCCGAACATCAACTTCGAAACGCCCGACGAATATTCGGCCAAACTGAACATCGTCCCCCGAACGGTAGACCGCAATCTGAACGCCGTCATATCCAATTCGTTCGGTTTCGGCGGAACGAACAGCGCACTGGTGATACGAAAAATAAAGTCATAAAACACAATCGTCATAAAAATGAAAAGAGCAGAGATAGAAAAAATCGTAAAGGATTTTCTGGTAGAAGAAATCGAAGTGGACGAAGACGCCATCAAGCCCGAAGCCCTGCTGAAGGAAGACCTGGGAATCGACAGCCTCGACTTTGTGGACATCGTGGTCATCGTCGAACGTAACTTCGGATTCAAAATCAAGCCCGAAGAAATGGCCGGCGTGCAGACGCTCGGACAGTTCTGCGACTATATCGAATCGCGGACGGGCGCCGGGACGCAATGAACCGGAAGCGGGAATGGAAAGGCCATACGGGCGGGAACCTGCTGGGACAAAAGGCGCTGATATTCTTTTTCAAACGGCTCGACGTCCGCCTCGGCTACGGCATCATGGCCTGCGTCGTACCGTTCTACATGCTTTTCTCGCGCAGGGCATGCCGTGCGATATACCGCTTTTTCCGCCAAAGACTCGGCTGCACGCCCCGGCAGGCCTTCGTCGGTACGTATAAGAACCACTACGCCTTCGGACAGGTCATTCTGGACCGCTTCGCCGTCTTTGCCGGACGGCGCGCTTTCGAAACCGAAATCGTCGGCAACGAACATTTCCGTCGCCTGACGGCCGGCAGGAAAGGCTTCATCATCGCCGGTTCGCACGTCGGCAACTTCGAGATTTGCGGCTACCTGCTCCATTCGGACGCAAAACGCATCAATGCCCTCGTCTACGCGGGCGAAACAAAAACCGTGCGGGAAAACCGCGCCAGGGTGTTCGAAAACCGCAACGTCAACCTGATTCCCGCATCGGACGACATGTCGCACCTGTTTGCCGTCCGCGACGCCCTGCAGAAAGGCGAGATCGTCAGCATGGCATGCGACCGCCATGCAGGTGCGACGAAGACCGTCGAATGTGATTTCCTCCACGGAAAAGCCGACTTTCCCCTCGGCGCCTTCGCCCTGGCGACGGCCTTCGACGTCGAAATACTCGCCATTTTCGTCATCAAACGGCCTGCAGGAAAATATACCGTCCACGTCAGACCGCTCACCCTCCCTCCGCCGGCCGCCGGCACGCCGGCACGCCGCGAAAAAACGACACAGTATGCCCGCGCCTACGCAAGAGAACTGGAAACCATCGTCCGGCAATATCCCGCGCAGTGGTTCAACTACTACGAGTTCTGGAAGCGGTAAGGAGTTGTCCGAAAGAAGGAAGTCGCAAGAAGACATTACGGACAGTCTTGCCACTGCCATCCTATATATTAGGAAACCTTCCCGCCATCGTCGGCAGACTTTCCTATATATTAGGAAACCTTCCCGCCATCGTCGTCAGACTTTCCTATATATTAGGAAACCTTCCCGCCATCGTCGACAGACTTTCCTATATATTAGGAAACCTTCCCGCCACTGTCGGCAGACTTTCCTATATATTAGGAAACCTTCCCGCCATCGTCGGCAGACTTTCCGACGTATTCGGAAACCTTCCCGCCGTTGTCGGCAGACTTTCCGACGTATTCGGAAACCTTCCCGCCGCTGTCGGCAGACTTTCCGACGTATTCGGAAACCTTCCTGCCGTTGTCGGCAGACTTTCCGAAGATATTTATTTTGGTTAATTCTTTTTTTGAGGTGCTATTTCTTTTTTGAAATAAGGGCACGTAGAGACGGGGTGGAACATGGCTGTGATTGCGGACGGGAAGAAGCGTATCTTCGTCATTGCGAGGAACGAAGCAATCCATACATCGTGCCGGTTGGATTGCTTCACTGCGTTCGCAATGACGGGGTTGGCCGGAGGTTTTATGCTGTGTACATCGCCCTGTTCCGGCAAAACATTCAATAGCACCTCAAAAAAAGAATTAACCAAAAAACGTG
>JAIRYD010000150.1 GCA_031267935.1 Tannerella sp. | reverse complement strand
ATCATGAATGCCCTCCGGGCAAGCAACCGTTCATCTTCAGACATTTATTGCAATTCTTAGGTCGAACTCAGGAATCAATGAATAATTTTTCCTTGAAATACGGGAAAGCGTTTTTTTATTCGTCGCCCGTGCATGTGCAGTACGACGGTCCGGTCAGTCGCTCCGTCCCGTCCGCAGACTGTCGCCATCCCATTCGATGAAGGAAAAGAGTTGCATCCAGTCGCCGGCGATGAGCAGGCGCGAGGTGGCGTTCAGCTTCGTGTCGAACAGGACGTGGCGATGGCCGAAGATGAAATAGTCGATGTCGGGATGTGCCTGCAGAAAGGATTTCGCGAAATCGACCAGGCAGGCAATTTTCCGTTCCTGCGCTTCGGTCGTCTGCCCGTTCATGCCGTTTTTACGGCTGCTGTACGACCACCACCGGGCAAAGGCAAACGTCCAGCGCGGATGGATGGAGGCATACAGCAACTGGCATATCCTGTTACGGAACATGGCCTGCAGAAGGCGAAGCATCGGCGGACGCTTTCCCACCTCGTCGCCATGCGCAAGAAAGAACCGTTTGCCCATCAGGTCGACAATTTCGGGACCGCGGTGGATGACGGCGCCCGTTTCGCGCGGCAGATAGTCGAACATCCAGATGTCGTGATTGCCGGTGAAGAGATGAATCTCCACGCCGCTGTCTGCCAGTTCGGCAAGTTTGCCGAGAAAACGCACGAATCCGCGCGGCGCCACATGACGGTATTCGTACCAGTAATCGAACATGTCGCCCAGAAAATAGACGGCGCATGCCTGCGGCCCGATGCGGTCCAGCCAGCGTACCAGCCGTTTTTCCGCCGCCTGCGGGTCGGCCAGCCAGCGGTTGCCCAGATGGGCGTCGGCGGCAAAATAAATTTTCGTGCGTGAGGGATCCATTCGTGTGCGATGGTGTGTATGTTCAGAGCAGACACAGTTCCAGTCTGGCCTCTTCCGTCATCATGTCCCTGTTCCATTCCGGCTCGAAAACCATGTTGATCTGCACGCTTCGCACGCCTTCGATGGCTTCGGTTTTCATGCGCACGTCTTCGACGATGAAATCGGCGGCAGGACAGTTCGGTGCGGTAAACGTCATGTCTATCTGCACGTGCTTTTCTTCATCGACGTCGACGCGGTATATCAGTCCGAGGTCGTAGATGTTGACCGGGATTTCGGGGTCGAAAACGGTCTTGAGTGCGGCGATGATGGCCTCTTCGGTCTGTAGAAATTCGTTCGGTTCCATAATTACATGTTCATTTGTGGGTGGATTTATGCAGTCGGTCTTCGTCGGCATAACTGTAGTAGGTGTTGTCGCAAAGAATAATATGGTCGAGCAGGAGGATGTCGAACAGTCCGGCGGCTTCCGCGAGGCGAAATGTCAGGTTGTCGTCTTCCCGACTGGGAGTGGCATTGCCCGACGGGTGATTGTGGCAAAGCGCCATGCCTGCAGAAAGTGCATGGACGGCAGATTTCATGATCAGCCGTATGTCGACGAGTATCGCGCCTGTACCGCCCTGTCCGACTTTGACTTTTTCGATCACCTTTCCGGCGCGGTTGGTGAGCGCCACCCAGAGTTCTTCGTACGGCAGATCGCAGAGCACGGGATAGAACAGCTCGTACACGTCGCGGCTGCTGCGGATCGTGTCGCGTCCGGGCGGCATGGTGTCGCGTTTGCGCCGGCCGAGTTCCATTGCCGCGGCGATGGTGACGGCTTTTGCTTCGCCGATACCCTTGAATGCCATGAGGTCTTTCACGGACAGTTTTCCCAGCGCGTTCAGATTGTTGGCGGCCGAATTCAGGATGCGCTGCGACAGCTGCACGACCGTTTCCTCCCTGTTTCCCGAACTGATGAGGATGGCCAGAAGCTCCGCATCGCTCAGCGCAACCGCGCCCTTGAGCAGCATCTTCTCGCGCGGACGGTCTTCTTCCGCCCACTCTCTGATGCGAAGCCTGCCGTCCGTTTCCATTACTTTGCCCGTCCGATGTACGACCCGTCGCGGGTATCCACTTCTATTTTTTCGCCGATGTTGATAAACAGCGGCACGCGCACTTCCGCACCCGTTTCCAGCGCAGCGACTTTCAGCGTGTTGGTCGCCGTGTCGCCCTTGATGCCCGGCTCGGTATACGTCACTTCGAGCGTCACGTGAGACGGCAGTTCGCACGTCAGTATCGTTTCGCTTTCGGCGTGTACCATTGCTTCGACCATGTCGCCGTCCTTGAGAAACTGCACACCGTCGATGCTCTCGCCCGGCAGCGAAATCTGTTCGAACGTTTCGGGGTGCATGAAGTTGTATCCCATATCATCTTTGTACAGGAACTGATACGGACGCCGTTCGATGCGCACTTCGTCCACCTTGACGCCCGAATTCCACGTCTTGTCGATGACGCGCCCGGTAGTGACGTTTTTCAGTTTCGTGCGGACGAAAGCCGGTCCCTTGCCCGGTTTGACATGAAGAAATTCTACGATGAAATAGTACGAGCCGTCGATATCGAGACACATCCCGTTCCTGAAATCTGCTGTTGTAGCCATAAGATTACATTATTATTAATTAGATGTTCGTTAATTTTACGGCAAAAGTAATGCTTTTGATTCAAAGTTGCAAATCGCAATTTTCAAGAATATCATAAATAAAATTTGCAGTTATAAAAATAAGCCGTATCTTCGTGGCGTCCTTTGATTTGGAATAATGAATTTAAAATAAAATTTTACGACTATGAACACAAGAGAAAATTTTGAAAAAACGGTTATATGCAGTATCATACTCATGTTTGCCGTATTAATTGGTTTTTCCGGATGTGGCGAGGATTTTTCTCCCCAGATCAAGAATTTGAACGAACGGCTGGACAGTACGAACCGGGCGGCAACGGAACTGCGCAACGATTTGAATGCAAGAATCGTCCAGCTTACGACGCTGCTTAACAGCAAGGTTTCCGTCGAGAGCGTGGAACCTGTCAATACGGGAGGGCGCCAGGGATACAGGCTTATCCTGAGCAATGGCGAAACATTCGAGATTTTCAACGGCACGAACGGCACGTCCGGCAGTGTATGGACGATCGATGCCACTACGGGCAACTGGGTTTGCGACGGCGTAGCGACGAACTACAGAGCCGTGGGACTTGCGGCGCCGTCGCCCTACATCAATCCTGCCGATACTTTCTGGCACGTGTATGAATGGAACGCGGCATCAATGACGTACAATGACAGAAAGACCGACTACAAGGCCACAGGAAACGAAATGTTTATCTCCTACGTGACGCAGGACGCCCAGGGCAACTTCGTCCTTCATGTCCGCAATCAGCAGGATGCAAACAAATGGGAAACGATCCCACTGAATACCAGCGTATCGGTTCCCTCCGGCGGGTTTATCGAGATGATCGGCTACGTGCAGGGAAGCGCCATCAACGGGAATGCCAATCTTGCCCTCAGCTCCATCCAGCAGACCGCCAATCTGGAAGTGGACTTCGGATGGTTGTCGGCGCTTCCGCCGGGATACACCACGTGGAATTTCAGAAAACCCGTACAGGCAGGACAGATGCTGAGCGCGCTGGCCAACAAGAATACGGCCATTGTGATCAACACGAATCTGACTTCGCTGACGAATTTGAAATTCAGAAACTCCAGCGGCGCAGTACTGCCGATTAAATTCGGTACGCCGACGACCGTCACCGGAGTGTTGACACGCTCGGACGGACCTTCCGCCGGGACATTCTTCCTGATCCCCATCGACCTCATAGATTCCGTGCAAACCGACATGGCCGCCTTCAAAAACAGATTCGTGAGCAATGCGCTCTATTATCTGGAAGCAGGCACCACGGTTGTGAAATCGAATTATACCACGTGGTCCATTGCCGCAAACGGGAAGGATGCCGCTACTCCCGTCGCCGAGGCGCTGGTCACGGCGTTAAATTCCGCACCTCTGATCAGCGGCGATAATCCGATCGCCAGAAACACATATATCGGGATTACGTTCGACGCAAACGGCGACAATGTGTATGACTACCATGTAACCAGTCACAACAGCAATATTGTCGTCAACAATACCAACGGCACGTTTTCGACCGCAAATGCCCTCACAGATACCGTATTTGTGCACAAACTGCTCATAGACGGCCGTCTGCTTACCGATACCATCCGGATCACCGCACCGTGATTCCTGCAAATGTGAAAATGAGGCAACCGGCAGCCTCATTTTCACATTTTTCTGTTTTCCTGCCAATGCTATATCTCCAGACATCCCAAATACGCGCCGGAACCCGAATATACGACTACGACACGCCTTTGCGCCAGCTGAAAAGCGAAATCAGCCGCCTGCTGATATTTCCGGCTTATGCCGACGCACTGATAAAGGGGACTTCTAAAAACTCCGAATTCAAGGCTTGCGAGGAGCTAAAAGCGGAGTTTACCTGTCGTAAATGAGCATTTTAGCGACGAAACGTAACGCAGAAGTCGGGGTTTTTAGAGGTTCCCTAAACATACACGAATGCAAGTATATAGATGTGGTTTTTTATTTCGATCGCCTGTGGGACGAAACGATTCGGCTTTCGGGAGAAACCGGTTCGGGCAAGGA
>JAIRYD010000125.1 GCA_031267935.1 Tannerella sp. | reverse complement strand
ATTCTCTCTCTTTTTTTTGCAAATTTATTCTTTTTATTTCAGACTGCAAACATAGGATGACGGAGAGGAAAATCGCAAACGCTCGACCCGTCATTGCGAACGCAGTGAAGCAATCCAGGCGCAGGCGTAACCTGGATTGCTTCGTTCCTCGCAATGACGGGGAGGAAAACCGCAATGACGGGGAGAGAAGCCGCAATGACGGGTTCCGCTGGCGCGGGCTTGCGGCCCGTGCCGACAATGACGGCAGTAACATCAATTATCAAATTGAAATTATCATTTTAAAATAAAGAACAATGAAAGCATTTGAAAATTATGAAGTATGGTTTATTACGGGCGCGCAGCTTCTGTATGGCGGCGATGCCGTAAAAGCAGTCGACAGTCACTCCGGCGAAATCGTCAGGGGACTAAACGAATCGGGGAATCTTCCCGTGAAGATTGTTTACAGGGGAACGGTAAATTCCTCCGCGGAAGTTACCGAAGCGCTGAAAAAAGCAAACAGCGACGGGAAATGTGTCGGCGTAATCACGTGGATGCACACTTTTTCGCCGGCAAAAATGTGGATTCACGGGCTGCAGGAGCTTCGCAAGCCGCTGCTGCACCTGCACACGCAGTTCAACAAAGAAATACCGTGGGACACGATGGACATGGATTTCATGAATCTTAACCAGTCGGCGCACGGAGACCGCGAATTTGGCCACATCACCGCACGCATGCGCAAACCGCGCAAAATCGTGGCCGGCCACTGGAGCGACAGGGGCACGCAGGAGAAAATCGCCGTATGGATGCGTGTCGCCGCAGCGTGGGCGGACGCGCAGGATATGCTCATCATCCGCCTGGGAGACCAGATGAACAACGTCGCCGTGACGGACGGCGACAAGGTTGACGCCGAAATGCGCCTGGGCTATCACGTCGACTACTGTCCGATAGCGGAACTGGCGTCTGTCCGGGACAATGTCCCCCGCGCCGAAGTGGACGCGCTGATGGAAGAATATGAACGACTGTACGCCTTTGCACCGTCATGCCTGCCCGGCGGCGAAAAACGCGAACAGGTGGTAAAGGCGGCATGCATCGAAATAGCGCTGCGCAAACTGCTCGAAGACAAAGGCGCGAAAGCCTTCACCACAAACTTCGACGACCTGGCGAACATCGACCAGATTCCCGGCCTCGCCTCGCAGCGCCTGATGGCCGAGGGTTACGGCTTCGGCGCCGAGGGCGACTGGAAAACGGCCGCTCTCTACCGCACGATGTGGTTCATGAGCCGCGGCCTGACCGGGGGATGCTCCTTCCTCGAAGACTACACGCTGAACTTCGCCGGCGAGAAAAGCGCTATCCTGCAGGCGCACATGCTGGAAGTATGTCCGCTGATAGCCGCCGGCGACAAGCCGCGAATGGACGTCTTCCCGCTCGGCATCGGAGGAAAGAACGACCCGGCGCGCCTTATTTTCACGAGCAAGACGGGGCCGGGCGTCGCCGCAACAATCGTCGACATGGGGAATCGCTTCCGCATGATTGTGAACAGGGTGGACTGCATCGAACCGAAACCGCTCCCCCAGCTTCCCGTAGCGTCGGCGCTGTGGATACCGCGCCCGAACTTTGAAGTCGGAGCGGGAGCCTGGATACTCGCGGGCGGCACGCACCACACCGGGTTTTCATACGACCTGACCGTCGAATATTTCGAGGATTATGCCGAAATTGCCGGCATCGAACTGCTGGTTATCGACGAAAACACGACGATGTCCGGTTTCAAGAAAGAAATACGGATGAATGAAGTCTTCTACCTGTTAAACAAAGCGCTGCAATGACATGAAAACGGTAATCGGACTTGACTACGGAACAGATTCCGCCCGCGCCCTCGTCGTAAACGCGGAAAACGGGGAAATCATCGCCTCGGCGGTTAAAGATTATCCGCGCTGGGCGGAAGGCAAATACTGCAATTCCGCCACCAATCAGTACCGCCAGCATCCGCAGGATTATATCGACGTACTCGAAGCCACCGTGAAGGAAGCGCTGGCGCAATGTCCGTCCGGAACGGCGGAACAGGTGGCCGGCATAGCGTTCGACACGACAGGCAGCACGCCGGCATTTACCGACGCCACGGGTACGCCGCTGGCCTTACTGCCCGGATTTGCAGACAATCCGAACGCGATGTTCATCCTCTGGAAAGACCATACGGCCGTCAGCGAAGCGGCCGAGATAAACAACCTCTGCAAGACGTGGCACACCGACTATACGGCCTACGAAGGCGGCGTCTACTCCTCGGAATGGTTCTGGGCGAAAGCGCTGCACGTCCTGCGTGAAGACGCCGCCGTCCGCGAAAAAGCTTTCTCTATCGTCGAATACTGCGAATGGCTGCCGGCGTTGCTCACGGGCGTGAAAACCGCCAAAGACATCGTCCGCAGCCGCTGTGCAAACGGGCATAAGGCGATGTGGCACGAAAGCTGGGGCGGACTGCCCGGCGAGGACTTCCTGACGACGCTCGACCCGCTGCTCAAAGGTTTCCGCGACCGGCTGTTCGACCGGACGGAGACGGCCGACAAACCGGTCGGCACACTCTCCGCCGAATGGGCTTCGCGCCTCGGACTCTCCACGGAGGTTGTCGTAGCGGGCGGCGCGTTCGACTGCCACATGGGAGCCGTCGGCGCCGGCATAACGCCAAACACGCTCGTCCGCATCATCGGCACATCGACCTGCGACGTCATGGTCGCAAGCCACGATGAGATAGGCGGCAAACTGATTAAAGGTATATGCGGACAGGTCGACGGCTCCGTCATATCCGGCATGATTGGCCTCGAAGCCGGACAGTCGGGCTTCGGCGACATCTACGCCTGGTTCAAGCGGATACTGGAATTTCCGCTTAAAAAGATTCTGGCCGGAACGACGCTCGTCGACGACGCCACGAAAGAACGGCTGATAGACGAAACCTGCGCCGCAATCATCCCCGCGCTCTCCGGCGAAGCGGAAAGAATACCGGTCAGCGAGAGCGCCGTCATCGCGACGGACTGGATGAACGGCCGGCGCACGCCCGACGCCAACCAGCTGCTCAAAGGCTCCATCGACGGCCTTACGCTGGGCAGCACGGCGCCACTCATCTTCCGCGCCCTCGTTGAAGCGACGGCGTTCGGTTCGCGCGCTATCGTCGAACGTTTCATCAGCGAAGGTCTTTGCATCGACAACGTCATCGGCATCGGCGGAATAGCCCTGAAGTCGCCGTTCGTCATGCAGACGCTGAGCGACGTGCTCGACATGCCCATCAAAGTCTGCCGGACAGACCAGGCATGCGCCCTCGGCGCCGCCATGTTTGCCGCAACAGCCGCCGGCATCTACGCCAAAATCGAAGATGCGCAAAAAGCCATGAGTTCGGGTTTTGCAAAAGAGTTCACGCCCAACGCCGAAAATGCCCGGCGCTACCGCGAGCTTTACGAAAAATACGTGAAACTGGGAAAATTCGCAGAAGAGTCTCTTTAAATTTTAATATTATGAACATTTTCAGATTCAAATCAGTATCGGTAACATTATTCCTGGCGGCGATGATTACGCTGCCGGGAAGCGCGCCGGCGCAAAAAAACGCAACCATAAAGATTTACCCGGAACGCGCTAAGGACACCATTCCGAAAGAGATTTACGGCCATTTTGCCGAGCATCTCGGAACATGCATCTATGGAGGATTGTGGGTAGGAAAAAACTCCGCCATACCGAACACGCAGGGATACAGGACAGACGTGCTCAACGCACTCAAAGAACTGAAAATCCCTGTCCTGCGCTGGCCGGGAGGATGTTTTGCCGACGAATATCACTGGATGGACGGCATCGGGCCGGAGGAGAAACGTCCCCGGATGGTTAATAACAACTGGGGCGGCACCATTGAGGACAACAGCTTCGGCACGCACGAATTTCTCAACCTCTGCGAAATGCTCGGATGCGAGCCTTATATCAGCGGAAACGTGGGGAGCGGCACGGTCGAGGAACTGGCCAAATGGGTCGAATACATGACCTCCGAAGGCGACAGTCCCATGGCCAACCTGCGCCGCCAAAACGGACGCGACAAAGCCTGGAAAGTCAAATACCTCGGCGTAGGCAACGAAAGCTGGGGATGCGGCGGCGACATGAGGCCGGAATATTATGCGGATTTGTACCGCCGTTACGCCGTCTATTGCCGCAACTACGACGGGAACAGGCTCTACAAGGTAGCCAGCGGCGCATCCGACTACGACTACAACTGGACGGAAACGCTCATGAAAAACATTGGGCGGCGAATGCATGGCGTGTCGCTTCACTACTACACGGTCAAAGGCTGGAACGGCAGCAAGGGCGCGGCAACGGTGTTCGACAAAGACGATTACTACCGGACAATAGGCAAATGCCTTGAGATTGAAAACGTCATCCGGAGGCACTGCGACATCATGGACCGGTACGACCGCGAGAAGCGTACAGGCCTGCTGGTCGACGAGTGGGGTACCTGGTGGGACGAAGAACCGGGCACGGTGCGGGGACATCTTTACCAGCAAAATTCACTCCGCGACGCTTTCGTTGCAAGCCTCACGCTGGACGTCTTCCACAAATACGTGTCGCGCGTAAAAATGGCTAATATCGCGCAGATCGTCAACGTACTGCAATCCATGATCCTGACAGGCGACAAGGGCGAAATGATACTGACGCCGACATACCACGTATTCAACATGTACAAAGTACATCAGGATGCATTAAACCTGCCTCTCACGCTGATTTGCGACGGGATGGACGTACCGGATGACCGCACCGTACCGCTGCTGAGCGCCACCGCCTCAAAAGATAAAAGCGGAACGGTACACCTGTCCCTGTCCAATATCGACGCCGACAACACACAAACCGTATCCGTCGAATTTGCAGAAATGAAAGCCGGCCGAGTCGTAAGCGGAAACATCCTGACGTCTGCAAACCTCACCGATCACAACACATTCGAAAAGCCGCAGACCGTAACGCCGACAAACTTCAACGATGCAAAAATAAACAGCGGCATCCTGCAGGTCAAACTGCCGCCCAAATCAATCGTAACGCTGGAACTGTCCATCGCCGGCGCATCACGGTAAAAAGCATCCATTCTGTAAAAACCGGCGGCACACCGGCTTCCGGTTTTTACGGGATGTTCAAGTCCATGCGGGGCGGTAAAGGAAACATGGCGGGGCGGGTATGCGGTTAGTTATGCCGGACAAATTTGATGAAGTTGTAAAATGACTATTCCCCGCCGGTTTCGCGCGAGGCTGTCCTAATCCTGTTTTTCCATTATCGCGGCGACCTCGTCGACGGAAAGGCCGCTTATATCGGCGATATCTTCTTTCGACATGCCTCTCCGGACGCAGTTGAGAACGACTTGGACGGCTTTTTCCCGCTCGCCTGCCGTCTTTCCTTCCTTGAGACCTTCCTTGAGTCCTTCTTCGAGACCTTCTTTGAGAGCTTTTTCACGCGCTTCTTCGCGCGCTTCTTCCACGGCGGTGTCTATCACGTTTATCAAATCGCGGTAATGTTTCAGACTTTCCTCGTAGTCCAGGGCTTCTTCCGGCGTGAAACAGGCAATCTCGGCTATGCGGAATAAACGTCTGAACACCCGCTCGCGAAGTTGTGCCGGGCGGTCCTCCAGCGCCGACAGGTGTTTGATGGCGTAAATCCATTTTTCAAAACGCGTCTTCAGCTCCTGCTCCGTCTTCCTGAACTTCGGCATCTCCAGATAGATATAGGTCAGTTTGTCGTAGAAGACTTTGTTGCGGTTGACGTCCATCAGCTTCACCTCGTGATAGTAGCAGTATTCGTCGTCGTCCCTGTCCTCGTCGAACACGAAATCAAGGATGCCGACGAAATAGACGCTTTTCAGCTGAAAATCCCATTTGCCCAGCTGCGCCTGCTCCTGAATGGGAAAGGAGGAGTAGTAGACGCTGCGGTCTTTGAAGTACTTCTGTTTGGCGCGCTGCATCTCGACGATGAACTTTTCGCCGCGCTCGTTCGTGCAGAACAGGTCGAAGACGGCGCTACGGTTTTCCGGGCCTCGGCCTACGTGCTCGTTCCGCAGGTAGGTGATGTCCGTTATTTTTCCCTGCTCGCGTATCAGCTGGTTGAGGAAATCAATCAGTAAATCGCGGTTTGCTTCCGTGCCGAACAGCTTCTTGAAGCCGAAGTCGGTGTAGGGGCTCATGTATTTGTCCGTTGTTGTCATGACCTGTTTTTTTTACAGGTGCAAACTTACATGAAATACTTTTATTATACAAGCGCGGACGACGGAAAAGTTTAATTGTGAAGCGAAACTCAAAAAAAAAATCGTGCCGGATTATTTGTTATTTGAAAAATTATCGTATTTTCGGGCTGAAAATTTCAAATTCTTTGTGCCCATGCAGATGACTGATATTATGCGGAATTTCATACGCGAACATCTGGAAGATGACGTGTTGAAGATTGTCCTGGATGCGTCCCGTTATGAGGGCGTTGACGTGCGGTTTGCGTCCGGGCAGATTGCGGTGCGGCGCCGGATAAGGGACAAACTTCCGTCATGGTATGCCAATGACCGACTGATATTCCCGTCGGCGCTTGCCGCCGAGCAGTGTTCGTCCGAGCAGACGGCATCTTACAAGCAAAGGCTTATCGGGAGCGGCGATGCGGTTGTCGATTTGACCGGCGGGCTTGGGGTGGACGCTTATTTTCTGTCCCGCAAGGCGCGCGGCGTGACTTATGTGGAGCGCAATGGGGACTGTTGCGAAGCCGCCCGCCATAATATGAAAGAACTTGGAGCGGATAATGTCCGTGTGCTGAATGTGGATGCGGTGGCGCTGATTGCCGGAAATGCGAGGTCTCATACCGGTAGCGAATCCGTCTGCGCCTCCCTGCCGGCGGCAAGCGTATATTATATTGATCCCGCGCGAAGGGGCGCCGGAAACAGACGTCTGTTTGCCCTGCAGGATTGCGAACCGGACCTGACGGAGATATGGCCCGCGCTTCGCAAAAGACCTGAGAAAATCATCGTCAAACTGTCGCCGATGCTGGATATAAGCCTGCTTCTGTCGCAATTGCCGGACGTGCGGGAAGTTCATGTCGTCTCGGTAAGGAATGAATGTAAGGAAGTTTTGGTCGTGGCCGGCGACGACGCTTTTCCGGACGGAAGCATGAGGCGGCCGGAGAATGTTTCGGGAGAAAGAATGAACGGAAAGGGCAAGCCCGGCGTCAAGGTCTGCTGCGTGAATTTCACGTCGTCGGGCGGGGAACAGGATTTTCAGTTTGACCGTGACGAAGAAGAGACGGCGGCCGTTTCGTTTGCGGAGAATGTCGGACGCTACCTTTACGAGCCTAATTCCTCCGTTTTGAAAGCCGGCGCGTACAGAACGGTTTCGGCGCGTTACGGACTGAAAAAACTCCATGTGAGCAGTCATCTTTATACCTCCGAAACCTGTGCGCCCTCTTTTGCGGGCAGGATATTTGAAGTGAAAGGCGTGTATAAGTTTGACAGGCGCCTGTGCCGGGAATTGTCGGCGCAGATACCTAAAGCGAATATTTCGGTTCGCAATTTTCCGCTTTCCGTCGACGAACTGCGCAGGCGTGTTCGTATCCTTGACGGCGGCGAGGCATATCTGTTTGCCACGACGCTGTCCGACGGCCAAAAGGTTCTGATTGACTGCCGCAAAGTTAATCTGCAATAGAAAACTGCAAAAAACGCAAAGGGGATGTCTTGAAAGCCCCATTCCGTCATTGCGAACGAAGTGAAGCAATCCGGAAATGCCTGATCGTAGCTGGATTGCTTCGTCGTTCCTCCTCGCTGGTGACGGAGAATCAAGGCTTTTGAGACAGCCTCTTTACCCGAGTTCGACCTAAGAATTACAATAAATACCTGAAGATGAACTCTCGCTTGCCGACCGTTTCCGTCGGAAAAAGTGAGAATCGTCTCAGGATTCCGACCATTTCCGTCGGAAACCGTGAGAATCGTCTCAGGATTCCGACCGTCGAGGTCGGAAACAGTAAGAATCTGAAGTTCGACCTAAGAATTACAATAAATACCTGAAGACGAACGGTCGCTTGTCCGGAGGGCATTCATATCAATAGAAAACGCACGGTATACCCCTGCCTTTTTCCCCTGCGGGGGATACACAATAGAACGGATGAAACCTCTATGAGGTTTTGATACGGAGAGGCAACATTGTTTTCTATTGATATGCAAGTTCTGACAGACTATGCTTATATCGAACTCAGCCTCTTTATGTTTTTGCGGGAAAGCATACTTCCGTTACTTGTCCGCTTCGTACTCCCACCAGTACAGTTCCCGCCAGTGGGCGTCGTACCAGGCTTTGAACGTTTCGCCGCCGGGATATTCGCCCTGCGCCCGCAGGGGTTCCTTGAAAGTCGGCATCTGGAGGTCGGGGCTGGCGGCGTTGTTGAGCAGCCACATTTTTGCAAGCGTGCGGTCGTTGTCGCCGGTGATGGGGATGTCGAAGCCCGTGGCGCGCGCTTTAGCCCATCCGTCGGCGTTGCTTTGCTCCTCGGAGGCCGGATAGTCGGCGCGGGAGGGGAACCTGGTGCCGCTGCCGTCGCTGTAGGTAGCCGCCAGGTCGGCGCAGCTCAGTTTAGGCAGCATTGTGCGCCGGTGCTCGAAGTAGCTTTCGAACGGCACGTTGAAGAGCGCAATCCACTTCTGTTCGGCGATGAGCGTCAGTTTGTCGCGTCCGCCGTCGAAGTTCACCTGCGGCTGACGGAGGTATTCGTCGGCCGAGTTCAGTCCCTGGTCGGCGTAAGCGCCGGTGTATCCATCGCCGGAAAACGTAGCTCCGTACTGTTCGAAGGCAGCTTTCACGCCCTCCTCATACAACGTTTTGGGGTCGCCGGAGATGATACCGCGCTGGGCAGCTTCGGCCAGGAGGAAGGACAGTTCGGGATAGGTGACCAGGGAAAGCGGCGTCAGCTTGGTCTCGTCCGTCCGGTTGCCGTCGGCATCGAGGTGGCGGAACCAGGGGCCGACGGTCGAGCCGTAGTCCAGTCCGCCGTTCCACGAAGTGGCATCGCCGTCGCTGAAAGTCAGGCCGTAGATGTGTCCGAGATACTTGACCGCTCCGGGATTACCCGGCTTGATGTAATTGTCCTCCCCGTGCACCTGCTTGACGGGATAGGCGTAGAGCGGCAGGCGCGGGTCGCGCAGCGTGACGAGCCGTTCGATGAGCACGTTGCTCACCAGGCAGTTTTCCGACCAGGTGCCGGGGCTGCGGTAGAACTCCGAGCTGCGGTCTTCGCTGCTGCCGTCGTAGTGCATCGCGCAGTTGTCGTCGTTGGACCGGAAGACCGGGTATTTCTGCGGGTCGGACAGGATTTCGTTCAGGAGGCCCTTTGCCGCGTCGGGCGAGGCGTTGTACATGTGCATGCACATCCGCACGCGCAGCGTGTTGGCAAACTTCTGCCACTTGCGGATGTCGCCGGCGTAGATATAGTCCGAATTGGCGTCGATGTCGACCGGATTGGCGGCAATCATATCCCCGGCGTCTTTCAGCTTGGCAAGTATGGCCGGGTAGATATCCGCCTGCCGGTCGTAGTCGACGGTGAAGACGAGCGTGTCCATGACGGCGGCGAAGTAAGGGATGTCGCCGTAGAAAGTCGTAAGGGTAAACATAATCCACGATTCCCAGATGTCGGCCACGGCGATATACTGGGACTGTCCGGAAGCGATGGCGGCATTGCGCACGTTCTTGATGTTCGGCAGGGTCGGGTAGCATACCGGCCACACTTTGCCGTCGAAGTCATGCCACGCGCGGTGGCGTCCGCCCTGGCTCAGCGAGCGCGTCCGTCCGATAGTACCTACTACAGGCTGCACGCTCTGCAGCGCCACCCATTCGCAGTTGTCGCGGAAAGGCCCGTTGAGGATAGCGCCCATGAACGACGAGGGGTTGTTGGAGAGCGCCATGGGAATGTTCCGGTTGTCGTTGAAACCGTCCGACCACGTGTCGCATCCCGCGAGCAGGACAGTCAGGAATATACTGATGATTGAATAAATTCTATACATAATATAAATTATTAGTGATTCGACATGATTAAAATTGAAGGTTGACGGAGAAGCCCATGCTTCGCGTGCTTGGTACGCCACCGCTCTTGGATACGCCCGGCACCTTAAGCCAGCGGTTTTCGTCGTCGGAGCCGTAGATTTCCGGGTCTATCCACTTCACCTTGCTCCATACGGCCAGGTCGCGTCCGGTCAGCGAGACGGAGAGTCCCTTGATAAAGCCGCGTTTCAGCAGCGTTCCCGGCAAATCGTACGTGAGCGTAAGCTCCTTGAGTTTGACGAACGAGCCGTCGCGTATCCAGTAGTCGTTGTTTTCGCCATCGCCGATATGTTCCTTGTAGTACGTTTCGGGATCGATCTCGTCGCCCGGCCCGAAGAGGTGAATCCCCCTGTCGGGATCGTCCCACAGCTCGCCGACCGGCAGGACGCCGCCATTGTCGCGGTCGATGCCGGTCTGCGGCGCGTAACCGTAGCGGTAGTACGCCTTCTCGAAACTTGCAAACAAGTCGTTTCCGTAGTTGCACGTCAGGAGTGCGGAGAGGGTGAAGCCCTTCCACTGAAAGGTGTTGTACCACGATCCGATCCAGTCCGGGTTGTAGTTGCCCAGCACGGCGAGGTCTTCGGAGCGCTGAATCTTCTTGGCCTGGTCGTGCAGAATGGCGCCGTCGTAGGCGGCGAGGTCGGACGAATGTACGGCGGGGTCGTAGACGAACTTCTTCGCATACCTTGAATAAAGCGCCCCGCGGCGCTCGCCCAGCTTGTCGTGAGTATACATCCCCTCGGCGAGCTTAATGGTAAAGACCAGGTCGGGATTGGCCGGATCGAGTTCGTCGATGTACGAGCGGTCGAACGACCAGTTGACGCCCGTGTGCCAGCTGAACTGCTTCGAGCGGACGGGGTAGCCGTTCAGGCTGACCTCCAGTCCGTGGCTGCTCACGCGGCCGGCATTCTTCATGGCATAGCTGTAGCCCGAAATGTTGGACACCTGCACGTTCCATATCTGATTGCGGGTGACGGTGCTGTAATAGTTCACGTCCAGTTCCAGCCGGTTGTTGAGCAGGCGCAGGTCTGTACCCGCCTCAAAGGAAGATGCGAGTTCGGGTTTCAGGTTGTATTCGCGCTTGATGCCGCCTTCGGCAATACCCGCGATGCCGCCCGTTCCCTCGGTGAAGTAAAAATCGGGCTGCAGCTGTCCGGGATTCGTGTCGTTACCCACGCTGGCATAGCTGGCGCGGACTTTCCAGAAGGAAATGGGCTGCGGCAGTCGGAACATCTCCGTCAGGATGCCGCTGAGCGATACCGAGGGGTAGAAATACGAATTGTTGCCCGCCGGCAGCGTCGACGACCAGTCGTTGCGTCCGGTGACGTCGAGATAGAGCATGTTCCGGTATCCGAGGTTCACGAAAGCGTAGAGGGAGTTGATAATCTTGTCGGGGCCGTAGTTGTTCGTTGCACGGGGATACGTCTGATAGTTGCCGAGCGTGTAGACCGGCACGCCGGAAAGCAGCTGGTAGGTTTTCCCGTAAATCTCGTTGTTCCACGACGTGTAGGCGTGGTTGCCGCCGACGGAGGCCTTGAGGAAGAGCCGGTCGCCGGCAAAGCGGTTTTCGAAGGAGAGGAGGAAGTCGGAGTTCAGTTCCTTTCCGCGCTTCATTTTGGTGGAATAGCCTCCGTCCTTCCGCGGGTGGCTGTTGTCGAAACCCTCGGAGCCGGGGCGCACGAACCATTCCTCCTGGCTGGATTCGGAGATGTAGCTGAGGCGCGCCATGGCCGAAAAGTATTTCAGGAAGCCGTATTCCGCCGATACGTTCGTGAACCAGCGCTCGCTTTCCCACGGGTGCAGGTTTTCGTAGAGGGAGAAATAGGGGTTGTCGTTCTCGTAGCGGAAGATTTTCTGTTTTTCGCCGGGCGTCTCCCAGTAATCCCGCAGGTTGTTCAGGTCGATGTCGGCGGGCCACTGATAGGGATTGGGATCCTGGTCGTTGCCGGAATTTTTACGGATGAACTTCACGTTCGCGTTGACCTTGAAATTGCTGAACAGTTCCCATGAGGAGAAGAGGTCGAAGCGGTTGTTTGCCATATCGGTGTTCGGTATGATGCCTTTCTGCGTGATGTTCGTGTACGACATGCGGATGCTGTTGTCGCCGGCAGTCCGCGTAATGGCGACGTTGTTGGTCAGGACATGGCCCGTTTCGTAGAAATCCCGGATGTTGTCGGCGCGTCCGGCGCCGTTGAGGCTTGCGCCCCAGGCCTGACTGTTGTTGAACTCGTATTTTCCGCCCTGCCCCTGTCCGTAGCCGGTCTGATATTCCGGCAGCACGAGCGGATTCTGCCACATGGAGTTCGAGTTCACTTCCACGGTCAGCCCCGTGTTCTGTTTTCCCGACTTGGTGGCGATCAGCACGACGCCGGCCAGCGCGCGCGAGCCGTAGAGCGCCGAGGCTGCCGGCCCCTTGAGGACGGAGATGCTCTCGATGTCGTCCGAGGCCACGTCGCCGGCATTGCCCGGTACGCCGTCGATGACGAACAGGGGCGTGTTGTTGCCCGACATGGAGTTTTCGCCCCGGATTACGATGCGGGAGCCGCCGCCGTCAAGTCCGCCGCCGCCGTGCGTGATGTGGACGCCGGAGACGCGCCCGTTCAGTGCGTTGACCACGTCCAGTTCGCGGCTTTGCGCGATGGCTTCGCCCCTGACGTCCTGCACGGCATAGCCCAGGGCTTTCTTCTCGCGCTGCAGACCGAGCGCGGTGACGACGATTTCGTCGATCAGGCGGACGTCCTCAATCATCGTGACGTCAATCACCGTACGCTCCCCGACCGTTATTTCCTGCGGGGCAAGCCCCATGTACGAGAAGATCAGGACGGCGTCCCGTCCGGCGACACTGACCGAATATTTCCCGTCGGCGTCGCTTATCGTTCCGCTCGTGGAGCCTTTCACGGAGACGTTCACGCCCGGCAGCGGCTCGCCGGCTTCGTCGACAACCGTCCCGGAGATGAAAAGGCCCTGCTGCCGGCGGTCTGCCGTCTCGTAGGGGCTGATGATGATCAGGTTGTTGTCCATAATCTTGTATCCCAGCTCGCGGGGCGACAGTATTTTTTCCAGCAGCTGGTCGATCGTTCCGCTCGCCTCTATCCGGATGCTCTGGTTGAGATCGGCCACATCGTCGCTGAAGAAGAAGCGATAGTCACTCTGTTTTTCAATATTCTGCAGAATATCCCTCAGCATGGCGTTTTTCATGGAAACGGAATATATCTGCGAATAAACTTCGGCATGGATGGACATGAGTCCGATCCATAAACACATAAACATTATTTTCATAACTCTAACCGTTTGGCGCATCCGGCTTTTTTTTTCATGCGGACGCGCATTAATATTCAATTTTTTCATCTTATATTTGTCTTGATTTTGTTTGGTAACTTGAACTTCCGTTTTCACG
>JAIRYD010000110.1 GCA_031267935.1 Tannerella sp. | reverse complement strand
TCGCAAAGATAACATATCCGCGCCGCAATTCCGCACACGGAGAAGCCGTTTTTCCACGAAATGGTATCTCATATCCACGAAATGATGTTTGAGGGACGTGAATCCGCTTTTTGCCGGCCGCAAACTTTACGGGGACGGCTGCATGCATTCGCACGACGACCGTCCCCGTCCCCATAAATCATGGAATCTTTATATTTTCATATTCCCTGCGCCATCATTGCCTGCGCGACCTTCATAAAGCCGGCAATGTTGGCGCCTTTTACATAGTTAATATAATTGTCGTCTTCCCTGCCGTACATCACACACTGTTCGTGAATGCTGCGCATGATTTGATGCAGTCGTTCGTCTACTTCGGCGGCCGTCCACGAAAGGTGCATCGCGTTCTGCGTCATTTCCAGTCCCGACGTGGCGACGCCGCCCGCATTTACGGCTTTGCCGGGGGCATACAGCGCCCTGTTTCGGGCAAACAGTTCGACGGCTTCTTCCGTGCAGCCCATGTTGGATATTTCCGCGACGCAAAGTGCGCCGTTGTCCAGCAGTTGCCGTGCGTCTGCTGCATCCAGTTCGTTCTGCGTCGCGCATGGCAGGGCGATGTCTACATTCTGTTCCCACGGGCGTTTTCCGGGATAAAACGTGGCTTCGGGATACATCTCCACATAGGGTGCTACAATGTCTTCGCCCGAATTGCGGAGGTCGAGCATGCTGTCGATCTTTTTTCCCGAGATGCCGGCGGGGTCGTACACGTATCCGTCCGGGCCGGAGAGCGTCACTACTTTGGCGCCCAGCTCGGTGGCTTTGAGGGTTGCGCCCCATGCCACGTTGCCGAAGCCCGAGACGGCGACCGTTTTCCCGCGGATGTCGATGCCGTGCGTTTTAAGCATCTGGTTGACGAAATACAGTCCTCCGAAGCCTGTTGCTTCGGGGCGCAGTACCGAGCCGCCGAAAGCCATTCCCTTGCCGGTGATGGTGCCCGTATGTTCGCGCGACAGTTTTTTGTACATGCCGAACAGGTAGCCCACTTCGCGTGCGCCTACGCCGATGTCGCCGGCCGGCACGTCCATGTCGGGGCCGATGTTGCGCCACAGTTCGAGCATGAATGCCTGGCAGAAGCGCATGACTTCGGCGTTGCTGCGTCCGCGAAAGGCGAAGTCGGCGCCGCCCTTTGCGCCGCCCATCGGCAGCGTGGTCAGTGCATTCTTGAACGTTTGTTCGAAACCGAGAAATTTGAGGATGGAAAGATTCACGGAAGGGTGGAAACGCAAGCCGCCCTTGTACGGGCCTATTGCGTTGTTGAACTGGACGCGGTATCCGAGGTTGACCTGGACGTTTCCTTCGTCGTCGACCCACGGCACGCGGAATGTAATCACGCGGTCGGGTTCGACCAGACGTTCGATGATCCGGGCTTTCTCAAATTCGGGATGCCGGTTGTAAACGTTTTCGATTGAAAGTAGTACTTCTCTGACGGCCTGCAGGTATTCCTGTTCGCCGGGATGTTTGGCTTCTAAGGCCGACAGTATTGTTCTGGTATCCATATTAGTTTGTTTTTTTAATGAAAAACTTTCTTTATACGGGTGACAAATATACGGTTAATTTCATGCAGAAACAAAATTATTCATTATTTTTGAGCAACTTTATCAATAGTAAGGAATATGGGACGAATAGAAGAACTGACAAAAGTGGCTTTCAGCGATACGTCTTTCGATGATTTGATGAATCAGCGTATTATCAACGTGCTGCTGGTGGCTACGAAATACGATGCGTTTACGCTCGAAGACGACGGGCGTGTGGAAGAACAGATTTTCAACGAGTACATGACGCTGAATCTTCGTCATCCGCCGCGTTTCACGCAGGTGACGACCGTCGACGAGGCGCTCGGGAAAATGAAGGAGATTAATTTCGAGCTGGTCATCGTCATGCCGAACATGGTCGACAGCGATATTTTCGGGACGGCGCGCAGGATCAGGGAGTGTCATCCGAAAATCCCGATTGTCGTGCTCACGCCTTTTTCCAGGGAAGTGTCGAAGCGGATCGAAAAGGAAGATACCAGCGCGGTCAATTACATTTTCAGCTGGCTGGGCAATGCCGACGTGTTGCTGGCCATCATCAAATTGATTGAGGACGACATGAACATGCCTTACGACACGGCGGCCGGCGTGCAGATTATTCTTGTGGTGGAGGATTCCATCCGTTTCTATTCTTCGCTGCTGCCCATGCTCTACAAGTTCGTGCTCGAGCAGAGCCGCGAGTTTTCGAAGGAAGCCCTGAACGCGCATCAGGAGATGCTTCGCAAGCGCGGACGGCCGAAAATCAAGCTGGCACGCAATTACGGCGAAGCGGTCGAAATGTTCGACCAGTACAGAAACAATATCCTGGGCATCATCTCCGATTTCGGTTTTCCGAAAGACGGGAAAAACGATCCGCTGGCGGGATACCGGTTTGTACGGTACGTGGCTATGCCGCTTGCGGGCGGTGAGGACCGGATGCCGAAGGTTTTTTCGATACCCGTCATCATGGAATCGTCGGAGACGGAGTGCAGAAGACTGGCGGACGAGCTGCACGTTTCGTTCGTCGACAAAAATTCGGAGACTTATCAGGAGGACATGCGCAAGAAAGTGATGGAACAGTTCGGTTTCGGCGATTTCGTGATTGTCGATCCCGTCAGCCGGATGGAAATCATGCGTATCAGGGATTTGAAAGATTTGCAGAAGAAGGTGTTCGACATACCGGACGATGCGTTGCGGGAGCATCTGACGCACGATCATTTTTCGCGTTTTTTCTATTCGCGCGCCATGTTTCCGCCGGCAAGGTTGCTGAAGGACATCAACGTGGGCGAATACAGGGATATGGACGAGGCGCGCCGGCTCATTTTCGAGACGATACTGCGCTATCGCCGCTTGAAGAATCACGGCATCGTGGCCGTATACCATCCCGACCGCTTCGATCGCTACAGCCACTTTGCGCGGATCGGCGAGGGATCGCTGGGCGGCAAGGGGCGCGGACTGGCGTTTATCGACGCGATGATCAAGCGCAATCCGTCGCTCGACAGGGAGCGTTTTACGGTGCGCATTCCCAAGACGGTGGTGCTCTGCACGGATATTTTCGACCTGTTCATGGAGACGAACGCGCTGTATCCCGTCGCGCTGAGCGATGCGGACGACGAGGTGATTCTCCGTCATTTTCAGCAGGCCGAGCTGCCCGGAGAGGTGAATGCCGATCTGAAGGCTTTCATCGACGTGGTGGAACGTCCGCTTGCCGTCCGTTCTTCCAGTCTGCTCGAGGATGCGCATTATCAGCCTTTTGCCGGGATATATTCTACTTACATGATACCGAATCTGGGGGACGGGGACGAAATGCTGCGCGTGACGGGCAGCGCGATCAAGGGTGTCTACGCGTCCGTTTTTTTCAAGGACAGCAAGGCATACATGAAGGCGACGAGCAATCTGATCGACCGCGAAAAAATGGCGGTCGTGCTCCAGGAAACGATCGGCAGCCGGTTCGGCAACCGTTATTATCCGCTGCTGAGCGGCGTGGCGCGGTCGCTGAATTTTTATCCGACAGGAAACGAGAAGGCGGAAGACGGGATTGCGAATATCGCGCTGGGGCTGGGCAAGTATATCGTGGACGGCGGCGTTTCGCTGCGTTTCTCGCCCAAGCGGCCGCACCACATCCTGCAGCTGAGTTCGGTCGACATGGCGCTGAAGGAAACGCAGACGCGCTTTCTGGCGCTCGACCTGACGAATCCCTGCCGGCAGATGGCCGTCGACGATGCTTTCAATCTGCTGCGACTTACGCTGAAGGATGCGGCTGAAGACGGCGCGCTGACGTTCGTCGCGTCGACCTGCGATCCGCGCGAGCAGGTGATACGCAACGGCTGTTATCCCGAAGGGCGAAAGATTCTCTCGTTCGCAAACATCCTCGAGCACGACTGTCTGCCGCTGGCGGCCACGCTCGGCGAACTGCTGAAAATCGGGCAGGAAGAGATGGGACGTCCGATCGAGATCGAGTTTGTGGTCGACATACCTGCCGGCGACGACGTGACGGCGGATTTTTATTTCCTTCAGATCCGTCCCATCGTGAGCCGCAACGAAGTCATCGACGAAGATCTGGCGCTCATCGCCCGCGAAGAGACGCTGCTCTGTTCGTCGACCGCGCTGGGACACGGCGTTTCGTCCGACATTCACGACGTGGTCTACGTCAAGAGCCGCGGTTTCGATCCGGCGCACAATCCTGCCATTGCCCGCGAAATAGAACGTATCAACCGTCTGTTTGCCGAACGCGACAGAAGTTTCATCCTGATCGGTCCCGGACGCTGGGGAAGCGAGGATCCGTGGCTCGGCATTCCCGTGAAATGGCCGCACATCAGCCGTGCACGGGTGATCGCCGAGTGCAGTTTCGCCGGCTATCGCATCGAGCCGAGTCAGGGCACGCATTTCTTCCAGAATCTTACCTCGCACGGCGTGGCTTACTTCACGATAAATCCGGCGCACGGCACGGACCGGTTCGACGAGGAGTGGCTCGACAGCCATCCGTCGGCGCAGGAGACGGATCACGTCCGCCTGGTGCATTTCGACCGTCCGCTCACGGTGCTTGTCGACGGGCGGCGCAGCCTGGGCGTCGTCCGAAAACCGGACGGATACGGAGGGTGAAGGTGTTTTATCCTCAGCGAGTTCCCTTTCCGGCCGGAAGGGCTTCCGCCAGGGTACGACGTGAGGCGGCGACGCCCCGATGATATTTTGCCTTTCACGGAAATCTCCACAGAGGGGCTGTCTCAAAAGGCCCGATTCGTCATTGGCAAGAATGGGCGAAAGATAGACTAAAATGGTCCGGAGTTAGACTAAAACGGTCCATAGTTAGACTAAAATGCTCCATAGTTAGACTAAAACGCTCCATAGTTAGACTAAAATGCTCCATAGTTAGACTAAAACGGACCATAGTTAGACTAAAATGCTCCATAGTTAGACTAAAACGGGCCAAAGGCAGGCAACAATCGTCCGAAGGTAGACGGGAATTTACGGTCGGACGGCGGCAATATTTTCAGACGGCTCCTTAGCCCGCGTGAAGTATAAAACACAGGTTAATTCTTTTTTTTGAGGTGCTATTTCTTTTTTGAAATAAGGGAAAGACAATTACAAATGCATTCGCTACAGAGAGTGGCGAGGCTCGCCCCGTCTTTGCGAACGCAGTGAAGCAATCCAGGCTGTACGACGTCTGGATTGCTTCGTTCCTCGCAATGACGGGAATGGCCGGAGGTTTTATGCTGTGTACGTCGCCCTGTTTCGGCAAAACAGTCAATAGCACCTCAAAAAAAAGAATTAACAAAAAAAACGGGGACGGCAAGTTGCCGTGCTGACTTTTTGCAATAGATTTACGGCAGTACAGGCCGTTCATCCTGCAGGCCGTCATGCCGTAATCGCTTCACGCAGTTTCACGACGGCATCGGCGGGCGATGCCGTTTCGG
>JAIRYD010000055.1 GCA_031267935.1 Tannerella sp. | reverse complement strand
GTACTCGGACTGCGCGACTGGGCCGTCCGCCTCGCCGCCGACAACGCCGCCTACGAAGCGCTGGTGAAAGACCGCAACACGGAAATCGCCTCCCGCTCCAAGCTGCGCATGAAGGAAGTACGCCGCGAAGTGCAGGAAGTGTATTCCAAAATGACGGCGCGCATCGAAGCCACAATGACCCTCAACGGCGACGTGCCCCATTTCACGGATTTCGTGAACGAATGGAACGCTTTCCTCAAGCATTATGCCGACGTGCTGGCGCAACGGCAAGGGCGTCATCACCCCGTTCCGCCGCCGGATGATTCGGAAACCCCGGATAGTCAAACCATGATTGAATGAATACCATGATTATTTATTGAAAGAAAATCACAGTTCTCATATAATCAAAAAAAATCATAGTCAAGACATGCACACATTAATATAATATCCTGCATCTGTCAGAGAAAATGAAAATATTCGTTTCCGAGCATTTTCAAAGCGTAAAAATGACAGGATTGTCAAATGCGATTTTCGTAGATAAAAGCGAGAAATGCTGATTGAGAACAGAATTTATTTGTGAAGATGAAAAGAAATTATTGGCGCTGGATTTTTGCGGGTATGGCGGCGACGCTGCTTGTGGCCATGCCGCTGCTGAGTCTGGATGCGGGAAACAGTGGTGACGAGGATTTGTATCAAATTCCGCAGGGTAATTATGTGCTTGACTACTACGGGACGCTGGGCCGGGACACGACGTGTCTCGGCTTCGAGAATTTGAAGTACTACGGAGCGTCGTTCGATGTGGCGACAGCGTTCGTCAACCGTGTGTGCGGGGTCGACGACATTCATGTGACGCGGCATGTGTTCAATTCTCTGTTCGGGTGGCTGGCAATCATCTTTGCCGGGCTGGCGGCCGTCCGGATCGGAGGCTGGCGGGCGGGCGTCATGACGATGGCGATGCTTTTTCTTTCGCCACGGTTTCTGGGACATGCCTACAACAACCCGAAAGATACGCCCTTTGCGGCGGCCGTCATGATGGGATGCTATTTCCTGCTGCGGTTTTTTCAGCAGTTTCCGGACGTGAAGAAGCGGACGGTCGTCTTTCTGTCGCTTTCCATTGCGCTGGCAATCAGTATCCGCATCGGCGGACTGATTCTGTTCGGATACTTCGGCATTTTCTGTCTGGCATATCTGGTCGACCGCTATTTTACCATCCGCAGGCGAGATGTCCGGCCGGCCGTGCGGGGATGGAAGGGCGACGTGCTGCGCCTGTCGACGTATGCGCTCATTATCTGCACGGCAGGCTATTTTGCAGGACTGATATTGTGGCCATATGCCCTGCAGTCGCCGTTTGCACATCCTCTGCGCGCCTTCAGGGAAATGTCGCACTTCGAGATTGCCCTGGGACAGATATTTGAGGGATATTATACGCTGTCCAACAACTTGCCGTGGTACTACACGCCCAAATATATCCTGCTCACGGTTCCGCCTGTCGTGCTGGCGGGAGCGGCGATCTTCGTGATTGCCGGAGGATTGAAAAGAGCGAGTCGCCTTGCGACGTTCATGATCTGTTTTGTCGCCGTTTTTCCTGTTTTCTGGATCGTGTATACGAATGCCAACGTGTACGGAGGCTGGCGGCATGCGATGTTTGCCTATCCGCCGATGGTCGTGGCTGCCGGGCTGGGCTTCAATGCCCTGGCACAATGGGCCGGGAACAGATATCTCAGGATGGCTCTTACGGCGCTGCCTTTCGCGCTGCTGATTGCGCCGGCCGCACACATCGTGCGCAATCATCCGTACGAATACATCTATTTCAATACGTTTGCGGGTGGAATAGACAAGGTTTACGGCAATTACGAGATGGATTACTACTATCATTCCACCCGTGCCGCCACGGAATGGCTGAGAGCGCATGCCGAAAAATCCGGACTCGAGGAGGGCGACAAGATTGTGGTCGGGAGCTGGCATGCCTCGGTGCAGTATTTTCTGCGGCACGACACGGCCCGGTTCGAAAGCGTCTTCATGCGCTGGAGCGAACGCGGCGCCAAGGACTGGGACTACGCCATCTTTCCCGTCACCGGCATAATGCCGCAAATGATCAAAAGTCCGCATTTCCCGCCGCAGAATACCGTTCATACGGTCACGGTGGACGGCAAACCTGTCTGCATCGTGCTCCGCTGCACCGACAAGTCGGCATATTGGGCAGCGCTGGCGCGCAACATGGCCGGCGACTGCCCCCCCCAACAGCGTAATATACTGAATAACAATGCTTTTACCGACCTAAGGCAGGCGTATGAAGCAGATCCCTATAACGACTTCGTGTTGATTGCCCTCTCGGACATGTATCTTTCCGTCAACAAGATAGATTCATCTCTTTATTACGTCAACAAACTGGTTGAATACTACCCGGACGAGAACAATCTGAATTATATCGCCAATCTGTACGAACAATATACTCTGCGGACAAAGAATCGGCAGTATGCGGAACAGATGATTGCATTTCGCCGGCGAATGGTGGCCGACTTTCCGCACGAACCGGTGTACTATTACAACCTGGCCATGCTGTATGTTGCAAAGGAAGACCCCATCGCCGGGAAAAAACTGATGGATCTCTGCATGAAAAGGAACGGATACATGTTCAACGCGTATTATTACATGGCGCTTTACCTGGCAAATACCGGCAACCGCGACGCCGCGCTGGACATCCTGAATAAATGTATGGTTAAATTTCCGGCCTCCGTCCCAGCTCTGCAGAAAGTGCTGACGCCCATCCGGTGAACGCGCCGTTTCTCCGGTTATTCGTCTTCGGGAAACAGTTCTCCATTAATTGTTAATGGCTGTTCATTCGAAAGAAGCGGCTGAATATCGATGTCGCGATGAACGATTTGCTCGGCGTCGTGGAATGTTTCGCGATTCAATTCCCGCCAGAGAAGATCCTTCAGTTCGGTGATACCCTGTCCGCTGACGGACGAGATGAACACACTCGGAATGTCTTTGGGCAGCGTGGTTTTCAGTTTCTTCAGTGCTTCGTCATCCGTCAGGTCGGTCTTGGTCACGGCCAGCACCCGGCGCTTTCCGGCAAGATCGGGGTTGTAACGAAGCAGTTCACGGTTCAGTATATCATATTCGCGGCAGACATCGGCCGTGTCGGCCGGCACCATGAAAAGCAGAAGCGAGTTTCGCTCGATATGACGCAGAAAACGTAAACCCAAACCTTTGCCTTCGCTGGCTCCTTCGATGATGCCGGGGATGTCGGCCATGACAAACGACTGGCTGTCGCGATACGGCACGATGCCCAGATTCGGCTCCAGCGTGGTGAAAGGATAATTGGCTATTTTGGGCTTGGCCGCCGAGACGACCGACAGCAGCGTAGACTTGCCTGCATTCGGAAAACCGACCAGTCCCACATCCGCCAGCAGCTTAAGCTGGAGAATGACGACGCGCTCCTGCAACGGCTCGCCGGGTTGCGCGTAACGGGGCGCTTGATTGGTCGACGTTTTGAAATGCACATTTCCGCGTCCGCCCTTTCCACCTTTCAGCAGCAGGACCGTCTGCCCGTCGTCCCTGACGTCGCAGATATATTCGCCCGTTTCCGCATCGTGGACAACCGTCCCGCAAGGCACTTCGATATAACGATCCTCGCCGTCCTTGCCCGAACTGCGTTTGGCGCTGCCGCCCTCGCCCGGCGTAGCGATGATATGCCGTTCATATTTAAGATGCAGCAGCGTCCAAAGATTTCGGTTGGCGCGCAGGTAGACATGCCCGCCCCGTCCGCCGTCGCCACCGTCCGGACCGCCCCTGGGGATATATTTCTCGCGCCTGAAATGCATCGACCCGGCGCCACCTTTCCCCGAACGGCAATAAATCTTTACGTAATCGACAAAATTGGATTCGGTCATGCGCTACGGTTTGAGTAATGGTCCGACAGCGTCGTCAATGCGCCGGAAGATGTCGTCGATCGAACCTGTCCCCCGGATTGCGATGCGTTTGTCTTCGCTGATATAGTACGTGGCCAGCGGCGCCGTCTGCGTATGGTAGACGTCCAGCCGCTGCTGGATCGTTTCTATATTGTCGTCGGAGCGACCCGAAATCTTGCCGCGTTCGACCAGGCGACTGATAAGTTCGTCGTCCGCCACTTGCAGATCGAGCATGACCGACACGTCCGTCCCTCTTTTGTTCAGCAGATCTTTCAGCGCCCGGGCCTGCGGAATCGTCCTGGGAAAACCGTCGAAAACGATGCCTCTGGAATCGGGTATGTCATCCAGAAAATCGGATATCAACTGGATAATCAAATCGTCGGGAACCAGCCGGCCCCCGTCCATATAGCTTTTTGCCAGTTTGCCGAGTTCGCTCCCCGCCTTGATAGCTTCGCGCAGTACGTTTCCGGTAGAAATGTAGTCCAGCCCATACATCTTGATCATCAACTCGCTTTGTGTTCCTTTTCCCGAGCCGGGAGCGCCAAAGATAACAATGTTCAGCATATTTCTGTCTTATTTATTATTATTCAGAATCCTGTAAATATTGCGCGACGTCCGTCCCAGTCCGTCGTAGTCCAGTCCGAAACCCACAATAAAATCGTTCCCTATTTCCAGCCCGACGTAATCGGGCTTCAGATCGCATCTGAGCGCGCCGGGCTTGAACAGCATCGTCGCCAGACGCACGTCGCGTATGCCCGACTCCTTCAGTTTGTGCATGACGTACTGCATGGTCAGACCCGTATCTATCACGTCTTCGAGCAGAACCACAATCCGGTCGTGCGCATCGCCCCTGACAGGCAGAAGTTCCTTCACGATACCTTCCGACTTGACGCCGCGGTAGGACGAATACGCCGCAAACGTCAATTCATATACAGGAGGCAGTTTGCTCATCAGTTCTGCCACAAACATATATGCCCCGTTCAGAATCCCCACAAAAAGCGGATTTTTACCCTGTACGTCGCGTTCAATCTCTGCTGCAATCCGCGTGATTGCATCTACAATTTCCGTCTCCCGGATGTACAGGGAAAATTCCCTGTCTTTCAGCCTAATCGTATCTTGCATCGGAAACAATCTGTTTTTAGGGTGACAAACTTACGCAAAGTTCTTCGATTTCCGACAAAATCAGTTCAAAAAAACATGTATATTTGGCCATTCAAAATAAACAAATATATGACCGGAATTTTTAAAACAGAGAAAATAAGAGAATTAGATCAGTACACGATTGATCACGAACCGATCAGCGGCGTCGAGCTTGTCGAGCGGGCGGCCACGGCGTTCGTACACGCTTTTTGCCGCCGCCACTCCAGGCAGCGCAAAGTACACGTTTTTGCAGGACAGGGAAACAACGGCGCCGACGCGCTGGCCATCGCCCGCCTGCTGCACGAATCCGGCTACCGGACGGAAGTATACCTCTTCAATCCGAAACAAAAACTGTCGCCCGAATGCGAGGCGCATAAATCCCTGCTGCTCGCCGGGCGCGAGATCCGTTTTTCAGAAATCGTGAACGACTTTGTCCCTCCGGCCATCAGTGTGCACGACGTCGTGATCGACGGCCTGTTCGGCACGGGGCTGAGTCGGCCGCTGAGCGGTGGATTTGCAGCCGTGATCGACTATATCAACCGGTCGGGCGCCGCCGTCGTGTCGATAGATATTCCGTCCGGACTTTCCGGCGAAAACTGTCGTGAACGCGTACATGTTATAAAAGCAAACCACACGTACACGTTCGAATTTCCGAAACTGTCTTTTCTGTTTGCCGAAAATGAAACTTTTACGGGGAAATGGACGATTCTTCCCATCGGCATCCATCCCGACATCAAGGCAAAGACGGAAACGCCGTATTATTTTGTGACAGACGAAGATATGAAAGGCGTCATCCGTCCCCGCCGGAAATTTTCGCACAAGGGTACCTTCGGGCATGCCTTGCTGCTTGCCGGCGGCAGGGGCAGGATGGGCGCCGCCGTGCTGGCCGCAGGCGCGTGTATGCGGAGCGGCGTCGGACGGCTGACGGTACACCTTCCGCAGAGAGGCGAGGTCATTCTGCAAACGGCCGTTCCCGAAGCCATGCTTAGCCTGGACGAAAATGCAGATTTCATCTCTTCCCTGCCCGAAACGAATGGATATGAAGCCATTGGTATCGGACCCGGACTTGGCACGCACGACGCTTCTGCCGGCCTGCTCGAATCGCTGCTGAAAACGGCGACGCAACCGCTCGTGCTGGATGCCGATGCGCTGAACCTGCTGGCATCCGACGAAAAACGGATGCAACTGCTGCCACCGCATACGATCCTGACGCCGCACCCCCGTGAATTTGACAGGCTGGCCGGCGAAAGTGCAGACAGTGGCGAACGACTGCACAAGGCGATGGAAATGGCGGTGCAGCGCCGCGTATACATCGTGTTGAAAGGCGCATATACGGCCGTCTGCACGCCTGAAGGAAAGGCTTTTTTTAATTCGACAGGCAATGCGGGAATGGCCACAGCAGGATGCGGAGATGTGTTGACAGGACTGATACTGGGCTTGCTGGCACAAGGTTATGCACCCGAAACGGCTACTGTGGCGGGCGTTTATCTGCATGGCATGGCGGGAGATATTGCCGCCGTCGACGGTTCGGAAGAAAGTCTGCTGGCGGGCGATCTGGTCCGTACGCTGGGGAAAACTTTTAAATTGCAGTATGACGGGCATTAAGTATGGATATTTTCCGGAAAGCGAGATAAAATTTTTCGACGGAAGAAAGAAACGGAAAAAGATGAAGCGCGTCATGGATACACAGATACCGTTCACAAAGCAAATTCTCTTCCTCCTTGTTTTTTCGCGCGGGGATATGATTTGCAAATAGTTTTTTATCTTTGCGGAAGTTTAAAAAAATTGTTGCTGTATGGTAAAAAAAGGTGTTATTCTGGTGGTGGACGACAACAAGGGGATTCTGGAGGCTGTCCGGATGCTTCTCGAAAAGCATTTCGAGAAGGTGATTGTGATTGCGTCGCCGCAGATGATTCCTGTCACGTTGCGCGGAGAACGGGTGGACGTGGTGCTGCTGGACATGAATTTTTCGGCGGGTATTAATACGGGCAACGAAGGTCTGTACTGGCTGTCGGAGATACGCCGGGTGGATGCGGCGCTGCCGGTGGTGCTCTTCACGGCGTATGCGGATATCGATCTGGCGGTGCGGGGTATCAAGGAGGGTGCGGCGGATTTTGTGGTCAAGCCGTGGGATAATGCACGGTTGCTCGATACGCTCCGCAATGCGCTGACGCTGAAATCGGCAGGCAGCGGGAGGGTGGCTGCCGTGCCGGCTGCGGGAGACGGAGGCGAGATGTTCTGGGGCGAAAGCCGCGCGATGATGCAGTTGAGGCATCTGGTTGAAAAGGTATCGCGTACGGAGGCGAACGTGCTGATTACGGGCGAGAACGGAACGGGAAAGGAGATGCTGGCGCGTGAGATACACCGATTTTCGGGACGGAACGGCGGACCGCTCGTGACGGTCGACATGGGTGCGATTACGGAGACGCTGTTCGAAAGCGAGCTGTTCGGACACGTCAAAGGCGCCTTTACCGATGCGCGTGCCGACCGTCCGGGCAAGTTCGAGGCGGCCAGCGGCGGTACGCTTTTTCTGGACGAAATCGGCAACCTGACGTATCACCTGCAGGCCAAACTGCTGACGGTGCTGCAGAACCGCAGTGTCGTGCGTGTGGGAAGCAATGTGCCCGTGCCGGTGAATATACGCCTGATCGCCGCCACGAACCGCGACCTGCAGGAGATGGTGACACGCGAGGTTTTTCGCGAGGATCTGCTATACCGCATCAATACGATTCATGTCGAAATACCGCCTCTGCGCGAACGTCCGGAAGATATCGGCGCGCTGAGCGAAATATTCCTCCTCCGCTATGCGGCGCACTACGGCAGGGCGGCGCTGCATCTGAGCGCGGCCGCAAGGGAAAAACTGAAAATACAGCCGTGGCCGGGCAATATACGCGAACTGCAGCATACGCTCGAAAAAGCGGTGATTATCTGTGAAGGCGATACGCTGGACGTGGGTGACTTCGACTTCGCACGGCAGAAAAAAGAATTGCAGCCGAAAAGAGAAGTCGCCACGCTGGGCGAAATGGAATACAGCATGATACGCGAGGCGATGGAGAAATACGACGGCAACCTCTCGCTCGTGGCCGCACAGCTGGGTATCTCGCGGCAGACGCTGTACAACAAGATTAAACGCTACGAACTCTGATGCAAAAACGTGGACTGACGCAGAATCTGACCTTCCGTCTGGGCATGCTGACGATTGCCACGGCGGCCGTCACCGTCACGGCCGTCAGACAGGAATGGACCTTCATGGCGCTCGCGGCGCTCTTCTGCATCCATTCGCTGGCGGGCATCAGGAAAATGTTCAGACGCAATGCCGAAAAACTCACCACCATGTTCGATGCCATTGACAATGCCGACTATGCCTTCAAATTCGCCACCGAAGGACACTCCTCGCACGACAGCATGATCAACCAGTCGCTCAACCGCATCACGCAGATATTCCTCCAGGCGCGCGCCAGCGCCATCCAGAAGGAAAAATACTACGAACTGATCATGAACAGCATCACGACGGGCATCCTCGTGATCGACGATCGCGGCTACGTCTTCCAGACCAACAGCGAAGCGCTCCGCATGCTGGGACTGACGGTCTTCTCGCACGTCCGCCAGCTCGGACGCGTGGACGAAACACTGGAAAAGCTGATCACCCACATCCGTCCCGGCGACAAACATCAGATATCCTTCTCCAACGAACGCGAAACGGTCACACTCTCCATACACGTGTCCGGAATGACGCTGCACAAAAAACCCGTACGCATCATCGCCATCAACGACATCCGCAGCGAACTGGACGAAAAAGAAATAGACTCGTGGATACGCCTCACGCGCGTCCTCACGCACGAAATCATGAACTCCATCACGCCCATCACCTCGCTGAGCGAAACACTGCTCGCCATCCCCGGCCACGTCGACGAAGAGATACGCAACGGGCTGGACGTGATCCACTCGACCGGCAAAACACTCATCTCCTTCGTCGATTCCTACCGCAAATTCACCCACATCCCCATGCCCAAACCCTCGCTGTTCTACGTCCGCCGCTTTGCCGAACGAATGGTGCAGCTGACCATGCACCAAAACCCGTATTCGAACATTTCCATCGCAGTACACGTCGCACCCGACGACCTGATTCTCCATGCCGACGAAAATCTCATCAGCCTCGTCGTGCTCAACCTGCTGAAAAACGCCGTGCAGGCCATCGGCCACGAACAGACAGACGGACGCATCGAACTGAAAGCCTGCTGCAACGAAGCCGAATCCGTCATCATCGAAGTAGGCAACAACGGCCCCGCCATCCCGCCCGAAGAAGCCAAACACATCTTCGTCCCTTTCTTCACCACCAAAGAAGGCGGAAGCGGCATCGGCCTATCCGTCGCCCGGCAAATCATGCGCCTCTCCGGCGGAAGCATCACACTCAAAAATACGCAGCAGGGAAGAATGACATCATTCGTGCTGACATTTCCCTGAAAACGGAAACACCGGTCAACCGACCCGCTCGAATAACTGAAAAATCCGCATAATCCGCGTCATTCATACGCTTCCGACACAAATATTCAATAAAAAAATGTACTTTTGCCGGACAAACAATAAAATTGAAATAAACACAATGAACAACACGAGACGCAGTTTTTTGAAAAAAGGAGTATGCGGCGGACTGGGACTGATGATGCTTCCCGAACTGGCAAAAGCCGTCGTGAATGAACGGAAGAATGTGAACGCGCCGAAAACAAGCCTGAAACAGGACAGCGTAATCCTCTTTCAGGGCGATTCCATCACGGACGCCGGACGCAAACGCGACGCGACGGTCTGTAACACGTTCGACATGCTGGGACCCGGCTATACATTGCTTGCCGCCACGCAGCTGATGAAAAGTCATGCCGACAAACAGCCTAAAATCTACAACCGCGGCATTAGCGGAAACAAAGTCTTCCAGTTGCGCGAACGCTGGGAAACGGACACGCTTGCATTCATGCCGGACGTGCTGAGCATCCTGATCGGCGTCAACGACTTTTGGCATACGCTGAGCAGCGGATACAGGGGAACGGTCGAAGTGTACGACAACGACCTGCGCAACCTGCTGAAATATACAAAAGAAAAGCTGCCCCACGTGCAGCTGGTGCTGTGCGAACCGTTTGCCGTAAAAGGAGGTTCGGCAATCGACGAACCGAGATGGTTTCCTTTCTTCGACGAATACAGAACTTCGCTCAAAAAAATCGCGGAAGACTTCGGCGCCGTGTTCGTACCCTTCCAGTCGGCATTCGACGCCGCAGTCAAACTGGCGCCGGCAAGATACTGGTCCGGCGACGGCGTGCATCCCGACCTGCCCGGACGGCAACTGATGGCCGACGTATGGCTGGAAGCTACCGGATTGAAGAAATAACCCCATTTTCGGTTAATTCCTTTTTTGAGGTGCTGTTGAATGTTTTGCCGAAACAGGGTACGCATCCCTGTAAAAGTATCCGTTCCACTCCTTTGCAAGCATGTATATTCAATAAACAGGCTCGAGCCTGCCGTGCAATTAAAAAATCTCCGTATATTTGCCTCCATAATTTAAATACCGCGAACGATATGGCATACTATCTTGACCCCAAAAACGATCTGACGTTCAAACGCATCTTCGGCGAACACGAACATCTGTGCATAAGTCTTCTCAACAGCATGCTTCCGCTGGCGGAGAATCAGCGGATCGTCAGCCTGACGTATCAGCCGGGCGAGCTGATACCGGAAAT
>JAIRYD010000023.1 GCA_031267935.1 Tannerella sp. | reverse complement strand
TATGCCGAAGTGATTGTCCGCACCCTGAGCTACAACACGCAGGACGCCCTCTCCGACAGCAGCTATCCCTACCGCATGCCGCGCTATTTAAAAAACGGACGCATCGACGTAACCTGTCTGCTGGAGGACTTCCAGACGTTCTGGCGCGAGAACAGCGAGTCGTGGTTCGAACGCTATGACTATAAAGAAGCTGCCCCGCACCTGATATTGCAGGCATTTCTCCAGCGCGTCGTCAACGGCGGCGGGACGATAACCCGCGAAATGGCGGCCGGACGCAACCGCTTAGACCTGTGCGTCGAGTTTGAGCGGCGCAAATACCCTATCGAACTCAAGCTGCGCCGCGGCGACAAGACGGAACGGGATGGACTGGAGCAGCTTGCCGGCTACATGGACACGCTCGGCTGCACCGAAGGCTGGCTGATCGTCTTCGACCGCCGTGCAGACGTGAAATGGGACGATAAAATCTACCTCCGGACGGAAACCGTTGACGGTAAAACCATTGTCGTAGCCGGATGTTAAGGAATGAGAAATTAACAACATAGAACAGTTCCTTGTCTATACAGGAATCAGGTGAAGAGATTCCCTCCTTTTGAAACAATTTCGCGTCAGTTTAACCCCCGTTTTGGAACAGGAAATGCGTTTTTATACCCGCACTTTGAAACTGTTTAGGCAAACTTATTCCAAATCGGCACAGACTGAAAGTCCATGTCGGTGGGAGAAACCACGTATACTTTTGGTATTTGTTGCCCCTTGTCAAAGATTCAGCCCTTTATTACATCAGTCCATTTATTGAACATTTTCTCACTTCCGCCTTTCAAATAATTCATTTCTTCTCTTTTGAGTGTTCCTTTTACAATTTTAGAAGAATTGCTTCTTTTTAATCTGTTGACATTAAAAATTTTCATATTCAAAAACAATTTATATTTTGCCTACTCTCTGTGCTTTTCGGCATCCGCAATTAATAATGTGATGCAAAAGTAAAACAAAAATAAATACGATGCAAATGGACAAAAAAAACAAATCTGATTTTTAACAATAGTTCTTAATTTTAAAAAGCTATTTCACCACTGATAATGATATTTCGTGGACGCCAGCTACCATTTCGTGGAAAAACGGCTTCTCCGTGAGCGGGATTGCGGCACGGATATGTTATCTTTGCGAATCAAAAAAAATCATCACTATGAAAAGAAGATACATTTCGAACAGAATAACGCGCTTTGCCGCCGGAACGGCGTTTTGCCTGATGTTATTGCTCATTTGCGGAAATACAGCTGTTGCTGCGGAGGATGAAACGATTCGGTCGGAATACAGCTACCGAAGGTACACGACTGCCGACGGGCTGCCGGGCGTGAGTATGCAGGCGCTTCTGAAGGATGCCGGGGGGCTTCTCTGGCAGGGGACGGTAAGGGGGGCGTCGAGCTTCGACGGGTTTGATTTCACGCCCTGCGCGCTGGATTCGTTCCCGAATGTCGAAAGGATTGAAGAGATAAACGGGCAGATACGCTTCCTGTGGGGCGGAGAAATGTTTTATCCCGCGACGGGAAAGCGTGTGACGCTTTCGGATACGCTGACTTTTAATCCTCACAATTCCTATTCCCTGCCTCCAAATTTTTACGTGTTTGAAAACCTGGAGGGGAAGAAATACTTTGTGACAGTGGAAAATGACCGCATTTCCCGGATGGAAGACATTTCGCAGCTGCAAAATGTGTTCAAATACAAGCCTTATCTTGACGTGCAGCGGCAGGAGCTTTACATCCCCGACAATCCGAACCGGCAGGTTTGCATCTACAGCCTGACGGCAAAAACCTCGCGGACGGTCGAAAACGTGATGATGGAAAGTTTCTTCCGTCACTCCCGCCTGGGACTGCTCGGTATCGGCGACAGCGGCATCTACAGGATGGAAGGCGACAGGGCCGAACTGTATGTCCCTCTGTCTTTTGAAAGGAAAAACAAAATCGCAAAGGAAACCCGGGACGGCGACCTTTACGTGACCGACTTTTACAATATCTACCGGATAAGCGGCGAACAGGTCGAACATCTGTATCACAATTCCGGCGCATTCATCTGGGATATGGCGCTGGACGATGACGAGAATCTGTGGGTTGCAACCAACAGAGGCCTTTACAACTTTTTTCACTTCGCGTTCCTGAATTACCGGATACCGGATCACAATATCCAGTCCGTCACACAGGACGAGCGTGGCACGTACTGGTTTGCGGGAAACGATGACGATATTTTTTCGCTTTCCGACGGCAGGCTTGAACGGATTGACTATCCCTTAAACCCTAAAATCAATACCATAAGTTTCAATTTTGTCTTTTCACACCACCTCATTACCTACTTCCTCATCCGCGACGGCGTCCTGATTCACGAAAACGGGCATTTCCACTGGGCTGATTTGCCGGGCGAAAACCAGTACTACAACAACATTGTCGCATACGGAGAGAACTTGCTCGTAACGGGTACAAACACGGTTTTTGAAATCACGCCGCAGGGGAAAGCCGTAAAAACCCATACCGAAAAGGACTTGAAGATTACCGGTTACCCGGGGATTGCCGTGGATCGAGACAACCGGATCATTGTCGGGGGCAGAGAGGGGCTTTCGATTCTTGAAAAAGGGGAAGTTACCGTCCTGAAAAACCGGAATACGCCTGAATCCGACATCGTGTGCATTGATTACGGAAATCATGTTTTTTCCGTCGCAAAAAAGCGCCTGAATCTTATAGAGGGCGATAGCATAAAAACCGTATGCACTTTCGACAACGACTATATTAGGGGCATTTTGCCCTTCGACGACGAAAACATGATTGTTGCAACCCTGAAGGGATTTTACATTTTCAATTCAAAAAAGTATTTTGAGACGGGCGAAGTGCAGCTGCTTTTCTACAATCACAACAATGGGATGAACGGGATTGAGCCTCTGTTCGGCAAACTGTTTCTGGATAACAGTCATAATGTCTGGATGCCGACTTCGGAGGGTATCGTCCGTTTCGACCCGTATAAGCTGATACGGCAGATTTCCGCGCCGAATCTGACTGTTCTGAACATCAGCGTTTCAACCGACAATGTCAACTGGCAGCCGGTCGGAAAGGACAGTCTGAAACTGGATTACATGCACAATGACATTCGTTTTTCATATATTGGACTGTGTTACTCTGCCGCCGAAAACGTCCGTTACCGCTACCGCCTGCTCGGTTTTCAGGACGAATGGAGCGAGCCGGTGAAGCAGCGCGAAGTGACGTTCAACAACCTCCCGCCGGGCGATTACACGTTCGAGATTTATGCCGACGCCGGGACGGACGAGTCGCGCAGCGAAACGCAATCGCTCGCTTTCACCATCCGTCCGGCGTTCTGGCAAACGGCCTGGTTTCTTGCCGCGTGCATCATCTTCCTGATATTCTCCGGTGCAGGCGTCGCGCTGTTCATTCAGCGCCGGAAAAACCGCGCGCTGCTGGAAAAACTCCGTACCGAAAAGGAGTTGAACGAATTGCGCATCAGCAGCATCCGCCTGAAAGCCATCCCGCACTTCAACGCCAATGTGCTGGCGGCTATCGAATACTACATCGCCAACCGCACGAAGAAGGACGCCATGCGCATACTGGCCATTTACTCCGATTTCACCCTCAAGACGCTGACCGACGTGGACAGGGCAGCCCGTTCGCTCTCGGAGGAACTGGCATACGT
>JAIRYD010000177.1 GCA_031267935.1 Tannerella sp. | reverse complement strand
CCTGTATTCATTCAGCCGGATGGTAATATATGTGATATCACTTACCCATAACCGATTAGGCGCTATAGGGATAAAGTCCCTTACGATGTTCGGATAGACACGGCAAAGGCGCGCACCTTTACGGCATGTGTGCGCACCTTCGCGGCATGTGTGCGCACCTTTACGGCATACAGAAGGGAAGAATGCCGCATGATAATCAGATAAAACACAAACTGTTGTCGTGACGCATGGATCCGGCAGCGGCGGGAGAGGTGCGGCGGTTACTGCTGCCGTTCCGTTTCTGCGGCGCGTTCCGTAAACCGGAGATGCGCCCGCGCCAGATGCAGTTCGCCGTAGGAGACGTCGTCGCCGAGCGCCGTTTTTACGGTCGAGAGGTTCGCGTCCGGCGTACGGCGGAAGCAGTCGATGATTTTTTCGAGTTTTTCGGGCGGAAGGAACAGCCTTGCATCCAGTTCGCCTTCGGCAATGAAGTGCGACAGATGGTTTTCGACGGTCTGCCGCGTCAGGGCGCGTTCGGCGGCAATTTCGTCGATGATTCTGTCCGTCTTCTCGCGGAGCAGGTTGAGGCTGATGCGGCGGGTATCGTCACCGGGCGGCGCGTGTTTGGACGGCGGCGGGCTGAAGGCGGTTTTTGCTTCGTCCGTGATGCCGTTGCCGGCGCAATAGTCACGGATGATTTTAAGGATGTCCGCGCCGAACCGCTCGACTTTCTTTGCGCCGATGCCGTTGATTTTGAGCAGCGATTTTTCGTCCGCCGGCAGGTAATGCGACAGTTCGTACAGGGCTTTTTGGGAAAAGACCGCGTACGGGGGCGTCTCCATTTCGCCGGCTTTTTCGCGGCGCCACGCACGGAGTTGATCGAACAGCGCGGGATGCGTAATCGCGTCGCTGTCTGCGGGCGAGAATCCGGCGGTTTCGCCGGCAGGCTTTTCTTTTTCGATGGCGGCGATCGCCCGCGCCTGCAGAAACGCCGTCAGGTGGAAGCCGGTCAGACAGGCGCGGAGGCTTTCGTATCTCAGGCGTGCGTCGTCTTCCAGGCGGTGGACGGCGTCGCGCAGCTGTTTTTTCACGGCCTTGTTGTCGACGTCGAGGTCCGTTTTGGCCAGCGGGACGAGTATCAGCGTTTCCATCTTGTCGGAGAAATATTTGGCAGCCTGTCCGATGCGTGCCTGCAGGGGGGCGTTCTGCGCCGTGTCGGGCTGCCGCGTCAGCAACTGGTCGATTTGTGCGCGGAAGCGGTTGGCGGTTTCGACGATGTCCGTCCGGACGGGCTGCCGCATGCGGTCGAACAGTTCGCGCGTCTGTTCGGGAATGCTTCCCCGGTTGTCGGCAATGATTTTTTCGATATACGCAATGCGGTTGCGGAAGATGTCGAAGAGGAACAGGCCGGCGAGCTGCTCGTGCTGGTAGGCGATGTGCGCGTCCTGAAACTGGCGTTCGTCGGGCTGGTTCTGTCCGATCTGCCGGGTGAAGCTGTCGACGGTACGGTCGAGAATGATGCTTTCCGGGCGTACGGGCGAGCTGAGCACCAGGCCTTCGAGCGTCTTGCAGCGGCTGAGGGCGACGTATACCTGTCCGTGCGCAAACGATGCTTCGGCGTCGATAATGGCGCGTTCGAACGTCAGTCCCTGACTTTTATGGATGGTGATGGCCCACGCCAGCTTGAGGGGGTACTGGACGAAGTATCCTTCCGTTTCTTCGCGTATTTCGTGCGTCGTGTCGTCGAGGCTGTACTTCACGTTGTCCCACCGCTGCGTCGTCACCACGATGTCGTCCGCCTCGCCGGGACAGCGCACGCGGATCCGGTCGCTGTCGACGTATGTGATTTTTCCCACCTTGCCGTTGTAGAACCGTTTCTCGGGCGAAGTATCGTTTTTGACAAACATCACCTGTGCACCGTTCTTCACCACCAGTTCGAATTCGGTGGGCCAGGCATATTCGGGAAACGTCCCGCCGATTTCCGCCGTAAAGCGGTATGCCCTGTCTGCGAGTGTATTCAGTTTATGCTCGTTGATGCGCTGCGCCTGGATGTTGTGGGTGCAGAGGGTGATGTATCCCTCTTCATCTTTCGGATGAAAATCCGGGATGAAGCGTCGGTTGAGTGCACTCAGCGTGTCCCGGTCGAGATGATTGTCGCGTATGCTGTTGAGAATCGAGATGAAGCGGTCGTCCTGCTGGCGAAAGACGTGCGTGAGTTCGATGCTTACGAACGACGTTTCGCGCAGGGCCTTGCTGCTGAAGAAGTAAGGCGTGTCGTAATGTCCGAGCAGCAGTTCGCGTTCATCGTCCCTGACGATCGGCGAGAGCTGCTGCAGGTCGCCGATCATCAGCAACTGTATGCCCCCGAAAGGTTTGTTCTGCGAGCGGAAGCGGCGCAGCACGCCGTCTACGGCATCGAGCAGGTCGGCGCGCACCATGCTGATCTCGTCGATGACCAGCAGGTCGAGGCTGCGGATGATATTGATCTTTTCCTTGTTGAAACGCATCTGTGCGGGATTGACCCGTTCGATGCCGATCTGCGGACCGGGCGGAAGCTGAAAGAAAGAATGAATCGTCACCCCGCGCGCATTGATGGCGGCCACGCCGGTCGGCGCAACGACGACCATCCGTTTCGGCGATTTTTCGCGCAGACGATGCAGGAAGGTAGTCTTCCCCGTCCCGGCCTTTCCCGTAAGGAAAATGTGCCGACCGGTATACTGCACGTACTTTTCCGCCAGTTCGAGTTGTTGATTTGTCTGCATGGAAATCTTATTATTTACAGGATGCAAAGTTAGGAAAAAAACGATGAACTGTGAACGATGAACTATGAACGATGAATGATGAACTGTGAACGGGATACATTCAATCCGTCGCACGCACATGATCCCGCATATTCTTTATTTCAACTTCGTAACCGTACCCATATAAACCCCTCATTCATCACCCTCAGTTCATCGCCCACAGTTCATCGTTCATAGTTCATAGTTCATCATTCATCGTTCATCGTTCATCATTCACCTCCCCCGTTACAGCCCGGTTGGCATCGCGCACGGCCGCTTCGTGGACTTTCACTTCCTTGCGGTCGTAGGTCATGAGGCCGTTCACTTCGCCTTCGACGTCGGTGGTCTGCGTGTAGACGGCGGCGGAGAAGCCGCGTTTGACCAGTTGCTGCAGTTCGCGGGCATACTTGACGTATTCCGCCGTCACTTCGTCCCTGCTCTTAAACTGTACGTAGCCCCAGTTGCGCTTGTCCCACCAGAGATGTCCTTCCATTGCCAGTCCGATGCCGCCGTATTCGCCCAGCACGTTGACGCGCTGCGGGTCGAAGAGATACATGCTCGGGCCGGGATAGTTGTGCAGGTCGAAGATGTCGCCGCAGGCGCGATGGTTGCCGCCGCTTGCGGGATTGACCAGCCGCGAAGGGTCGTACGCCTTCGTGCCGGCGACCACCTGCTCGGTATCGAACTGTCCCCATCCCTCGTTGAACGGGACCCACACGACGACGGAGGGATTGGAGATGCACAGGTCCATGATTTCCTTCCATTCCCGGTGGTAGTATTCGACGGATTCAGCTGTCCGCGCCCGGTCGGTTCCGCCGCCGTAGACGCGCGGCTCCCACTGGTTGCCGCGGTCGCCGCTCGGCATGTCCTGCCAGACGAGGATGCCTTCGCGGTCGCAATGATAATACCAGCGAGCGGGCTCGACCTTCACGTGCTTGCGAATCATGTTGAATCCAAGCGCTTTCGTCTTCACGATGTCGTATGCAAGCGCTTCGTCTGCAGGAGCGGTATAGAGTCCGTCCGGCCACCAGCCCTGATCGAGCGGACCATAATGGAAATAATCCTTGTTGTTCAGTTGCATGCGCATGATACCCTCGGCATCGCGGGCGACGGAGATCTTGCGCATGGCCGTATATGACGCAACCTTGTCGACCACGTTGCCGGCATGTATCACGTCCACGGTCATCGAATAGAGTACGGGCGATTCGGGCGACCACAGTTTCGGGTTTTTCACGGGCACGCGCAGTGTTTTTCCGGCCAGCCCTTTGGCCGATCCGACGGTCGTGCCGTTGTCCGTGATCCGTACTTCGACGACGTCGCGACTCTGCGGATCGGACGTTTCGACCGTCACGGCCACGAGTTGATTGTCGATGTCGGGGATGCTCCGGATGGCCGTCACGTGATTGGCGGCTACCGGTTCAATCCAGACGGTCTGCCAGATACCCGTCACGGCCGTGTACCAGATGCTTTCGGGGTTGAGCGTCTGCTTGCCGGCGGCCTGAGGTCCGCGATCGGTCGGGTCCCAGACGCGGACGACCAGTTTCTGGGGGCCGGAAGCGGTCAGGAAAGGTGTGACGTCGAACGAGAAGGGAGTGTATCCGCCCTGGTGCGAGCCGACGAGGATGTCGTTGACAAACACGTCCGCATGCCAGTCGACGGCGCCGAAGTTCAGCTTCACGTGCCGTCCCTTCCAGGCGGACGGCAGTGCGAAGGTACGTTTGTACCACAGCTCCTGTTTCTCGGTCACGGACTTTTGTACGCCCGAGAGCGACGATTCGACGGGGAAAGGGACCAGTATACGCCCGTCGAACGTTTCCGGCTCGACCCTTCCCCTGTCGAGGATGGCATATTCCCATTCGCCGTTCAGGTTCAGCCACAGCGGACGCTCCAGCAGCGGACGCGGATATTCGGGAAGCACTTTCGCCGGATCGATTTTCTCGGCCCAGGCGGTTTTCAGCTTGTCGCCCGCAGGTTTCCACTGCGCCTGCACACACACGGCGAAAGCTAACATGCAGGAAATTGATAATAAATGTTTTTTCATCGGATTACAAATAAAAAAGTTAATATTCTGTCTGTCCATTCAATTCCGCGGGACCTGCCTTTTCAGCGCATGTGCCCGCGCGCCGCCAAAAGTAGTAAAACAATCCGGGTTTTGCAAAAAGATTGAAACGGGACGTAAAAAAAAGGGACTGTCCATAAAAAGACAGCCCCTTTTCGGCTTACAATTGGTTGAGGTTTTTATTCGTTGGATGTGATCGGTCTGTGTACGTCCAACTCTTCCTGTGGGATAGCCCACTGCCGGCGGATGCAGCCGGCGTCTACATGCTGCACGGCGCAGAACGACGGGTCGAAATTGCTTGCGGTGCGGCCGTACGTCAGATTCTGACGTTTGAGGCCGAACCGGCGGAAGCCTTCACCCCGTAGTTCGAGCGGCGATGCGTCATGATTTCTTCAATAAGGGCGGCGCCCGTGCTCGTATTTACGGATATGTCCCACTGTGCAGAATAATTTCATAAACATACAGTTAAAGTTAATACCTGAATGATACGGGACATGCGGCGCTGCAGCAGATTTTTCATCCGCCCGAAACCCGCCGGGGCTCGACACATGTTTCGATTCCCGCAGCAGGCAATTCCGAAGTAAAAAAAGAAGAAAATGCGGTTTTTCCAATACGTTCTCTCTCATAATTTTCTCTCTGACACTCTAAAAACTCTCTCTCTCCGACGGCGGAAAACATGTCTGTCGTTCCGTTCTGCCGTCATATCAAGTGCAAATATATGGATTTCCGACAACCCTGCATGCCCGCTTTGCAAACTTTAATAATTATTTCGTTTAGAGATGCGAAACGGGATACTCTCTTATGACACGCAGCACAGGCTGCAACGGCGCCCGGCCACAGGTTGGGGCCGCACGACGGGACGGGACGGCGCCCAAATATTGAATTTTGAATCTTGTTTGTTATTTGTTGTCTGTTTGAAAAGATTTCATATCTTTGCAGACGAAAAATACATGTAAGTCCCGATAAAAGTGAATAGAAAAGTTGTAAATATTGTAACGGCAGGCGTGTTTATCGCACTGATATCCTCATGTTCGGCCTACCGGAAAATTCCTTACGTGAAGGGTGCGGAGTCGCTGTCGCGGGAACAGCTCGAAAAGGCGGCTACGGTGTACGAGGCCCGCATCATGCCCAAAGATGTGCTGAGTATCAGCGTTACTTCGGAAACGCCCGGCGCTGCGGCAGATTTCAATCTTTCGTTTCCATACAAGACGGGCGTGCTCAATCCGGTCACGTCCGAGTCTTTTGCATCGAAGGAGGAGTTTACGTATATCGTCGATGCGGAAGGGTATGTGAATTTTCCCATACTGGGCCGGGTAAAAGTGGGCGGACTGACGAAAAATGATGCGGAAGCGCTGATTTTTTCGCAGATCTATCCGGCGTATCTGACCGAGAAACCGTTCATCGACATCCGTTTTCTCGATTTTTCAGTGACGGTGCTGGGCGAAGTGGTAAAGCCGGGTATCTACAAGTCCGAAAACGAGCAGATGTCCATTTTCGATGCGCTGGCTGCGGCCGGCGACATGACGATCTACGGAAGGCGGGACAACGTCCTGCTGATGCGTACGGCGGAGAACGGCGAACTGCATCCGATACGTATCAATCTGCAGGATCCGAACATCCTGCTTGACAAAAACCTGTTCTATCTGCAGCAGCACGACAAGATCTACGTCGAAACGAGCCGGTCGAAAGCCAACAGCCGCAGTTTCGGGGTGACAGAATCGGCCGGACTGTCGATCGTTTCGCTGCTTGTTTCCATCGCGTCGGTGCTCACTTACTACAGTATATACAGAAGCAAATAGGGTTTTATGGAAATTGACCGGCAAAAAACGCAGGACGACAAGGGAGGGCTCTCCGTGCTCGACATCATTTCGAAGTATATGCGCCACTGGGGATGGTTCGCCGCGTCCGTTGCCGCCTGTCTGGTCGCGGGCCTACTGTTCCTGCTGTCGAAAGACGTGCAGTACAGCGTGTCCCTGCATGCGCTGCTCAACGAGGAAAAATCGTCTACCTCTACCGCCGATGCACAGCTCGAAGCACTCGGCCTCTATTCGACGGTCAACAATCTTGAGAACGAGATTGTCATCATCAAATCGCCCGACCTGATGGCGCAGGTGGTCGAAGCGCTGCATCTCAACACCAGCTACTACGTCAAAAGTCTGCTCGGACGGAAAAGCGATCTGTACGGCAGCCCGCCGTACAGGGTGCATTTTACGCCGGACGAGGGAGTGGAGTTCCGTAAGATGGAAATGATCATCCGCTACAATAATTCCACGTATGTGGTCGACGGCAGCTGTACAACCTCGTCGTCGATAATCACCTTTCAGGAAGAACTGCGTGAACTGCCCGCCATGATTTCCATACCCGACCACGTCGGGACACTGTCTGTCCACGCCGCGGAAGGAGCCGTTCCGCCGGTCTGTTACATCGACATCAACAGGACAAAAACCGTGGCGACAGCCCTCGCCGCCGCACTGGAAATCAAACCCACGTCAACCTTGTCGTCCGTGCTGAAGATCGACCTGCGCGTCAACAATGCCGAAAAGGGATCGGCCGTGCTCGAAGAGCTTGTGCGGAAATACAACGAAAGCGCCAGCGATGAAAAGAAAAAATGGGCGCTCGGGACCTCGGCCTTTATCAACGACAGACTGAAGGAAATATCGTTCGAACTGGGTCTGCTGGAAGACGATGTGGTGGATTACAAGCAGAAAAACAAAATCGTCGACCTCTCTTCCGAAACGGGTTTTTACATGGAACAGACGGGCGAATATGAACGGCAGAAGATTGAATCCGAAACGCAACTGCGCATCATCGGCATGATAGACCGGTTTGTGCATGAAGATTCCATCAACAAACCTGTTCCGAGTCTGGGTGTGAGCGATCACGGACTGTCGCAGGCGATTGCGGAATATAACAACAATGTGGCCACGTATGAACTTCTCCTCAAAAGCACGAGCGAAAACAATCCGTCGCGCCTCCGTCTGGAAAAAAGTATTTCTACCACCCGCAGCCGCATCGCCAGCCTGATCCGGACGGAAAGAGAGTCGATACGGATCACGCTCGCCAACATCAACCGGCAAGGTTCCTCGGTGTATTCCCGCATCCAGTCCGTACCGCAACGCGAAAGAGTGCTGCTCGAAAAGGAAAGACAGCAGAAAGTGATTGAAAACCTGTTTCTTTATCTGATGCAGAAACGCGAAGAATCGAACGTGGCGATGGCCTCGTCGATGGACAAGGCAAAAGTCGTCATCTCGCCTACTGATGGCGAAAAAGTGTATCCCTCCAATCGGAAAACGCTTGCCATATTCATGTTTTTCGGACTGGCGCTGCCTGCCCTGCTCATTTTTCTTACCGATTTTTTCAGGACTACCGTCGGCGACTTCTTCGAACTGAAACGGCTGACGGATACCAAAGTCATCGGCGAGATCTGTTACGACAGCCATTCCATCGTGGTACAGAAAGAAACGTCGTCGCACACAGCCGAACAGTTCAGGATGCTGCGCAACAATATCGATTACCACTTCGGGCACGAGAACCATAAATTGCTGCTGACCACATCCTCCGTCCACGGCGAAGGGAAAACGTTCGTCGGCATCAATCTGGCAATCGCCTTCACGCTGCTGGACAAACGCGTCCTGCTGGTCGACATCGACATGCGCCGTCCCAACCTGAGCAAGTATCTGCATTCGAAATCGAAGCAGGGACTGACGGATTATCTGACCGGAAATATCGTGAGATGGGAAAATACGATCGAATACATGAACAGCTTTCCGGCGCTGCACATACTGAAGGCCGGAACGATTCCCTCCAATCCGAATGAATTGCTGATGAACAGCCGGTTCAGCACGTTTATCGACGACGTGAAAACCGCCTACGACTACGTCATATTCGATTCGTCGCCGATCGGACTTGTTTCGGATGCCTTCATCGTGGCCGAATATGTGGATATGACCCTGTACGTCGTTCGGGAAAAACATACTTCCAGGACAATGATCTCGTTCCTCAACGACGACAAGTATTCGCAACTGAACAATCTCCACCTCGTCTATAACGGCATGGTGGGATCGAAATACGGCGGTACGTATTTCAATAAATATTGATTTTCAAAGCGTAATACCCATTTTCTTCATCAGAAAACTGGCGTTCATGTTCTGCGCAACGCCCCGGCGGAGCCGGTAGGTAAACGTCAGTCTGTCGCCGTCGATATCGGCTTCGAAACAAAGATTTTTTGTATTGGCGGGAAAATCGTTTTCCAATGTACCCAGCAGCAGGTCGTGCGTGGCGATAATACCGCACGACCGGAGTGCAATCAGCTGTTTCATCAACGCGAACGAGCCTTTCTGCTTGTCTTTCGAGTTGGTCCCTTTCAAAATCTCGTCCAGTACGATAAACAGTTCCTCGCCTGCATGCAGACGGTCGATAATCATTTTCAACCGTTTCAGTTCGGCAAAGAAATACGATTCGTGCGCCGTGAGCGAATCTGCCGTTCTGAGGCTGGTTACCGGATGAGCCGGATACACCGTCAACGAATCGGCGCAGACGGGCAGTCCTACGCAGGCCAGCAGAAAATTGATGCCGACCGTGCGCAGATATGTACTTTTTCCGGCCATATTTGCTCCGGTAATAATCAGAAAATAAGAACTTCGCGAGATGGATACGTCATTCTTTACGCATTTGTCCCTGTGCAGTAGCGGATGTCCGAGGGCTTTTCCTTCCATTTCGAAATAGCGGTCGGAAATGTCGGGATACACATAGTCGGGATGATTGAACGCAAAACCGCCGAGCGAACAGAAAGCGTCGATGCGGGCAAGGGCATCGAACCATTTGGCCGAATCTCCGGCATGCGCCGTGATCCACTGCTCAAGATTCATCGCCTGACGCATGTCGCGCATGCAGAACAGGTTCAGCAGGAAGCCCACAAGACTAAATCGCTGGTCCAGTTCGCCGATGATTCTGGATAAACGCCTGATCACCTGCGACGCATTGCCTTTTTCCAAAACAAAAGCCTGCTGCGTTTCCGCCAGTTCTTCCGAATGGAAAGATTCTTTTTCAATCTGCTCAATCAGTTGCGAATAGGTCTGCAAAATCTTCTCCATCTCGTCGGCGGATTTGTGTAACAGATGGATACGCCGGCTCTGCATGTTGCTGACGAAATAGGCAGCTACAAACATGACGCCACTCACGCTGCCCGGAAATCCGCCCCACAGCGTCCCGGCAAGCGTCACCAGCCACAGGGCAGGAATAATCCATATCGTCAGACGCCAAAAGAGGCGTTGCGAAAAACGGGTGGTCCGGGAGAATAATTCATTGAGCTTGCGCATATCGTCCTTGCCGGCTCTTTCCGGGATTCCCGTCACGCAGAAATGCTGGCGGAAAGTCGTTTTACGTGCCATCTCTTTCACGGCTTCCTGGCGCTTCAAGATAGCGGATTTGTCCGTCAGCGGCTGTTTGAACCAGCTTGCAAGCAGCGACTTGCCCACACAGGTGACCGTTCTGTTCAGACTCTGAAAAAGTGACTGCTCTCCGAACAGATCCAGATCCGTGCTGAAGGAATGTTGCGCGTCCACTTCTTCCGGCACACCGTCAAATGCCTCAAAATCATAATCTATCGCACGCTGCTCGCCGACATTCAGCCGAATCATGGCTTCGGTATACGTCTTCTGTCTGAAAAGATTTGAATGCACAACCACCAGTGTCGCAAACGGAATGGCCATAACGGCTGCAATGCCGGTCAGTGCCGGCCAGCCTGCATCTCTGAAAAGCCAGAGTAAAACGATTGCGCCGCCAAACACAAGCAGGCGAAGCGTTCCCAGTAAATAAATCCTTTTTTTCAGCCGTTCGAGTGTGCCCGAACAGGTCTCTATCCGGGTTTTGTAAAAATCGATTAATGCTTCCATTTATCAGATAATATAATCAAAGCGTCCGGAATCACCTTCTTTTTCAGAATGGTCCGGGGTATTGCCTGTTTCTTTTTCGGGCCGGCTGCGCTTCTCTTCCGTGCGCGATTTCAATTTTTCCAGTACTTCCTGAAACTCCTTTTCCATATATGTTTCATCCTGTGGAGCCGCATCACGCGCCGGCTCCGACACGACCGGCGAGGTCGATTGCAGAGTCTGAGGTGCTTCCGCCTGCATGTCGTCCATACGGAAATCATCGTCGTCGTCCGACAACTCTTCTTCGAAAAAATCGTCGTCCGACATGTCTTCGGAAACTTCCGCTGTTTCTTCCACTTCTTTTTTTCCTTCAACAAAATACGCTATGTCAGGCATTTCTTTCAGGATAATGCGGTCGTCCGGCGCAGGCGTGTCGTCCGCGACTGCTTCGTCCTGTTCTTCCGCGGGATTTGCCGGCCGCATTGTATTCTGCGATTCAGCGATTTCGCCGTCAAAATCGTTTTCTTCGTCGCAGTATTCCTCGAAATCGTCATATTCATCCTCGGCATCCTCTTCCACACTGCCGGTCGGCTCCTCGACCTCAGGCGCGGACTGCGCCGAAACGGATTCTGCCGGTGTATCCGCTGTTTTTTCTTCCGCGTCCGTGAGTACGGTTTCTTTCGCGTCGGCCACTTCTTCCTCGCGTGTTTCTACTTCGGCCGTATCGACCGGAACAGTTGTATCTGCCAGCTGCGTGGTTTCCAATGGAATAAATCGCCTGTTCCTCCGCCGGTGAGCCGAAGTCGCGTTGGGCTTGCCGAAAAGACTCCCTAAAAACATCATCATAAAAACTCCCTTGTTACTGGTAAAAAACGAATCAAATATATTCTCGATAAAAACGAAACTGATCAAAATAAGCGACACGATAAAAGGCTGTATTTCATGTTTTTTACGCAGCCTCGAAAAGATAAGCCACACGATGTATCCCCAAAACATCAAATACAGGATGACCCCGACAATCCCGAACTGCGCCAGCGAGGGATAGTAGGAATCCGATACCGGAAACCATTCCTGCGGCGTCAGGCCATTGACGGAACTAAGCCCGTAATCCGAATATATATGCGAATAGTGCTGCTTCGAGGCGTATGTGGCGAAACTGGCAAAGCCGCTTCCCAATGGGAAAAAATCTTTCAGAAGCACGTGAGCCGTCTGGTACAGCGTGGCACGCGCCGTAAAGCCGTAGTCGCTTCCCACGCTCGCCTGAGGCGACAGGTAGTTCGTGATTTGCGACTCGGAAATATATATCGTGGCGCCCAGAACCAATGCGATAGCAATACCCGTGCGCAGTTTCGAATGCATAATCTCCGGATGGTGAAAATACATCAGCACAAGGCAAGTCAGGATATAAAACGCATAAAATACGGCGTGTACGACAATCAGTCCCAAAGATAACATCAGCAAAAAAATCAACCGTTCCTTCCACGAAAATCCACTGCAATACAGATATAGCAGCGACAGGAATAAAACGCTCGACACATAATTTGCCGGCGATCCGGCTACGTCCGCAAACGCCACGGGATTGATTAAACCGTAAAGTCCCAGTGGAATGAAAAATATCCACATGCTGATACACAACCGCTTCAACAATCGTTTCTGTGAACCGGTAAAAGTGTGCACCATCTGCGACACAATGAAAAACGTCAGGTATGGCCTGATCTGTATCATGAAATCGAGCGTAATGGCATTTCGCGTATTGTTGTAGACGATGAGGAGCGAGTAAGCGAGATAAAACAGGAAAATGAATAGCGTAACAACGATACCCCAGTTGATTTCGTGCTTTTTTGCCGATATCAGAAACAGGAAATAGGCCGCGAGTAACACAATATCCGCGACGACATCCATCCCTCTCAAGCCTGCCATATCGTAAAGTAATACTCCGAAAAACAGAAGAAACACAAAGAGATAGAAAAAATATTCCTGTATAATTCTCCGAATCATTTTAATGTTCGCCTCTTTTAAAATCACAAAAATACAACGTTTTTTTGACAATGAACGAAAAAGACGAAGAAAAAACGGAGTAAACGCACGAAATAACGTTTCGACCTCTCACACCACCGTATGTGCCGTTCGGCGTACGGCGGTTCCTTACTTTACGATACAATTTTACAATAACAATCCATAAGAAACGGGTAGTTAGCCCCGCCATGACGAAAAATTTACCTTACAAAGGCTGCTTTTTCATAAATTCATCATACAAAACATTTTTATACCCGCAACGGCGACTTCGGGAAACTCTAAAAAATCCAAATTCAAGGCTTGCGAGGCGCCAAAAGCCGTGTTTACTGATCACAAATGCGCCTTCCGGCGACGAAACGTCACACAGAAGTACGGGATTTTAGAGGTTCCCTTTTGAATATTTCCTCAAAAAACAATATCTTTACGGCATCGAAAGTGCTGTCCGCAGACGGTGCCGGAAGATATAATCATTTTATAACGAACATAATTAACAAACAAAATGAAAAAGGATCATGTCATTTTCGGGTTGATTGAAGAAGAATATCAACGCCAGGCGAAAGGAATAGAGTTGATCGCATCGGAAAATTTCGTCAGCAGCCAGGTGCTGGAAGCAATGGGCAGCGTGCTTGCAAACAAATATGCCGAAGGCTATCCGGGCAAACGCTACTATGGCGGTTGCGAGGTGGTGGACCGTACGGAAAGTCTTGCCATCGAACGACTCAAGACGCTCTTCGGTGCAGAGTGGGTCAACGTGCAGCCTCATTCGGGCGCGCAGGCCAATGCAGCCGTCTTTCTGGCTGTACTCAATCCCGGCGACACATTTCTCGGCCTCAACCTCTCGCACGGCGGACACCTCTCGCACGGCTCGCCCGTCAACAGTTCGGGCATTCTCTACCGCGCGACGGAATATAACGTCCGCGAAGACAGCGGCCGTGTAGACTACGACCAGATGGAAGAAGTCGCCCTGCGCGAACGGCCGAAGCTGATCATCGGCGGTGGCTCGGCCTATTCGCGCGAATGGGACTATGCCCGCATGCGCGCCATTGCCGACAGTGCAGGCGCACTGTTGATGATCGACATGGCGCATCCGGCCGGACTGATCGCCGCCGGATTGCTCGACAATCCGCTGAAACACGCACACATCGTCACCTCCACCACGCACAAGACCTTGCGTGGACCGCGCGGCGGAATCATCCTCGCAGGACGTGACTTCGAAAACCCGTGGGGGAAAAAAACACCGCGGGGCGAAACAAAAATGATGTCGCAACTGCTCGACTCGGCCGTCTTCCCCGGCATACAGGGCGGACCGCTCGAACACGTGATTGCCGCCAAGGCTGTCGCTTTCGGCGAAGCAATGGAACCCGAATATGCCACCTATCAGGCGCAGGTAAAGAAAAATGCCGCCGTCATGGCACAGGCGTTCACGGACAGTGGACACAAGGTCGTTTCCGACGGGACGGACAACCACTGTTTCCTGATCGACCTGCGCGCCAAATACCCCGACCTGACCGGCAAGACGGCCGAAAACGCACTGGTAGCCGCCGACATCACGGTCAACAAAAACATGGTGCCCTTCGACACGCGCTCCGCCTTTCAGACTTCGGGCATACGCATCGGCACACCGGCCGTCACGACGCGCGGCGTCGGAGATGCACTGATGGGCGAGATCGTGGAAATGATCGACCGCGTACTCCGAAATCCGGGCTCGGACGACGTCATTACCGCCGTGCGCACGAAGGTAAACGCCATGATGAAGGATTATCCGCTCTTTGCGTGGTAAGAAATTTCAACCCCACATGCGCATAGATATTCTGACCATCCTGCCCGAGATGATTGAAGGAAGCCTGAACTGTTCGATTCTTAAACGGGCGCAGGAGCGGGGACTGGCCGAAATACGGCTGCACAACCTGCGCGACTACGCGACGAACCGCTGGCGACGCGTCGACGACTATCCCTTCGGCGGCGAAGCGGGGATGGTGATGCAGATCGAGCCTGTCGACCGCGCCATTGCCGCCCTGAAAGCTGAACGCAACTACGACGAGGTGATCTATACTTCGCCCGACGGATCTTTGTTCGACCAGCCTGCCGCCAACCGTCTGTCGATGCTCGAGAGCATGATTATTCTCTGCGGACACTACAAGGGCATCGACTACCGTATCCGCGAGCACCTGATTACGCGCGAGATCTCGATAGGCGATTACGTCCTGACCGGCGGCGAACTGGCCGCCGCCGTGATTGCCGACGCCGTAGTCCGCCTCATACCCGGTGCGATCGGCGACGAGCAGAGCGCGCTGAGCGACTCATTTCAGGACGGACTGCTGGCGCCGCCCGTCTATACGCGCCCCGCCGACTATCGGGGGTGGAAAGTCCCCGACGTGCTGCTCTCGGGACACGCACGCAATATCCGCGAATGGCAACTCCACCAGGCGCAGGCACGTACTGCGCGCCTGCGGCCGGAAATGGGCGCAAACGATGAATCATAAATTACGGAGAGAAAGAGGCTGTCTGAAAATAAACCGTGCACTCATCCCAGGTTTCCTCCGCCCAGAAATTCGCGCAGGAGCGAAGCAGGCGGCAATTCTTCGGGCGGGATGTAGTTGAAGTAGCGCAGAAAACGCAGGAGACGCCAGGCTTCGGCGCTTTCGTCATCAATTTCGCGTATCTCGCTCAGTATCGGTTCGACGAACTTGCGCAGCACGGCCAGTTCGTATATCATGGCGCTGTTGAACGTGGCGTCGGCATTTTCCTGATAGGGAAAAATCCAGCGGTCTTCGCCACGGCGTATGCGCGGCCACATAGCGATGGTTTCGCGCGCCGAATATCCGCGCGAGTGATAGTCGCGTATGATACGTCGCAGCAGGCGGTTGTCGGAGGTGGGAATCCAGTTGTGTCCATCGAGCGAGATGGTAGTGAGCGCCGAGACGTAGATCCGGAAAAAGCTGGAAGGCGGCAGGGCGGCGACCAGTTCGGGATTCAGGCCGTGGATGCCTTCGAGCAGGAGTATCGAGTGCGGACGGTTCATCTGCATCGTCCGTCCGCGAAAGATACGCCGTCCCGTTTCGAAGTCGAACGAAGGCACTTCGATGCGCTCGCCGGCAATGAGCCGGCGCAGGTGGTCGTAGAAATACGGCAGATCGATGGCATGGAGCGACTCGAAGTCGTAGGCGCCCGTTTCGTCGCGGGGCGTGTCTTCGCGGTTGAGGTAATAGTCGTCGAGCGAGATGCCGACGGGATGCAGCAGGTTCGTGATCAGTTGTATTTCGAGTCGCTTGCAGAACGTTGTTTTCCCCGACGACGAAGGGCCGGAGATGAGTATGACGCGCACGCCGCCGGCATAGCGCCGTGCAATCTCTTCGGCAATGCGTGCGATCTGCTTCTCCTGCATCGCTTCGGAAACCATCACAATCCGCCGCGCGCCGCCACGGGCTACGGCACGGTTCAGTTCGCCCACGTCGTTCAGTCCGAGCGTGCGCTGAAGCACGAGGTGTTCCCTGTAGGCCTGAAACATCTTCTCCTGCCGGACCATGTCTTCGAGCCTGTCCGGACGGTCGCGCTGCGGCACCTGAAGCAGCATCCCGTCTTCGTAGGGCACGAGGCCGAACAGATGGATGTAGCCGGACGAAGGCGTCAGGCAGCCGTAGAAGTAGTCCGCATATCCTTCCATCTCGTAATAAGATGTGTAGGCCATCCCGACGGTTTCGATCAGCAGCGCCTTGTCGTCCATTCCGCGCCGGCGAAACATGTCGACGGCTTCGGCGCTGCGGATATTCCGTAGCACGAAAGGGATGTCGGCATCGATGATTTCCTGCATCCGGCGCCTGATCTGCGCCACGTCGGCAGCCGACACCGTCCGGCGGTCGGCAAACGCACAGTAATAGCCCTTCGAAACGGAATGTTCGAGGTCGAACACGGCGCGTGGATAAAGGTCGTTCACCGCCCGTGCCAGGATGTAACAGAGCGAGCGGAGATATGTCCGGAAACCGGCGGGATGCGTACAATCCACGAACTCGACGTCGGCTTCCGTCCAGCAGCGGCTGCCCAGCCCTTCGACGCGCCGGTTGACGCGCACACTCATCGGTCGATAGCGCAACGGCTCGCCCGCAAGGGTATAGACGTCGAGCAGCGAGGCGCCCGCGGGTACGTCCAGGCTTTCACCCGTGTTGCGGCAGTAGACGGTAACCGTCTGCCGCATGTGCTTATTCCTGTCCATTTTTCATTCTTTTTCTGTTTTGTCGTACGGCAAAGTAACGGGATATTTTTGTGATCTGCAAATGTACAGCCTTCGGGGAGGGAGGTTTCCTTCGGACGGGTGGAGGTTTTTACTTGCGTCCGAAATCGGCCGGTATTTCGCCCCATGCGGCCGTGTCCCATTTCAGGACGGGTGTCTGCCATTCGTTTGTGGCCAGCCATTTTACGGCACGGGTAATGAGGTCGAACAGTGGCGTGTTGGCATCCGTCTGCACAAGTGTCGTGCGACACTGCCGCATGCCGATCCATTTGATCGCATTCTGACTGTCTGAATAGAGCGGCAGATACAGGCCGGCGCGTTTCATGAACGCCAGGCCGTGTACGATTGCAAGGAATTCACCTACGTTGTTCGTGCCTTCCTGCAGCGGGCCTACGTGGAACCATTCTTCGCCCGTGGCTACATGTACGCCACGATATTCCATCCGTCCCGGATTGCCGCTGCACGCCGCGTCGACGGCCAGACTTTCGCGGATATACGGGGAAAGGGACAACTCCGCCGTCACCACCGGGCGCGGTGCACGGTCTTCCGACGCCGTATAGCCTGCCTCAAATGCTTCGCGCGCCGCCTCGAACGAATCGAACGATTTGAAACGGGCGCCGCCGTATCCCGCTATCTGCAGCCGGCAGTCTATCCAGTTGTCGTAGATGCCCGGATTCACACCGTTCCACACTACATAAAATTTCTTCTTTCCCATATCGCAAAGTTTGCCCGAACTGCGATGTCACTCAATGCTTTTCCATCGCGCTATTCGCCCAGCAGAATCTCGAGGATCTGCACGGCGGCCTTGCTGACCGAGGTGCCGGGGCCGAAGATGGCGGCGACGCCGGCTTTGTAAAGAAAATCGTAGTCCTGCGCCGGGATGACGCCACCGGCAATCACGAGGATGTCGGGACGTCCCTGCCGTTTCAGTTCTTCGATCACCTGCGGCACGAGCGTCTTGTGTCCGGCGGCCAGCGACGAGACGCCCAGTACGTGCACGTCGTTCTCCACGGCCTGACGGGCGGCTTCGGCCGGCGTCTGGAACAGCGGCCCCATGTCGACGTCGAAACCGCAGTCGGCATAGCCTGTTGCTACTACTTTCGCTCCGCGGTCGTGTCCGTCCTGCCCCATTTTGGCTACCATGATACGCGGTTGACGACCTTCTTTTCCGGCAAATCTGTCTGCCAGTTCGCAGGCTTTGACAAAGTCTGCATCTTTTCCTGTTTCCGATGAATACACGCCTGATATGGTTCTGATTATTGCTTTGTAACGTCCGGCTACGGCTTCACATGCGTCGGAGATTTCTCCCAGCGTGGCGCGGAGACCGGCAGCCCTGACGGCCAGTTCGAGCAGGTTGCCCTGCCCGGAGCGGGCACATTCCGTGATTTCGGCCAGTACCGTTTTGACGGCCGCTTCGTCGCGTCCGGCGCGCAGTTCCTGCAGACGCGTGATCTGTTCTTCGCGCACGGCCGTGTTGTCTATTTCGAGGATGTCGATGGGCGCTTCCTTCTCCAGCCGGTATCTGTTGACGCCGACGATGGTCTGCGCGCCGGAGTCGATGCGCGCCTGCGTACGTGCGGCCGCTTCTTCGATGCGCATCTTCGGCAGGCCGGTCTCGATGGCTTTGGCCATGCCGCCCATACTTTCAATTTCCTGAATGAGTTCCCAGCCCCTGTGTACGAGTTCATTCGTGAGCGTCTCCACATAGTACGATCCGGCCCAGGGGTCGATGCCGCGACATATCTGCGTTTCTTCCTGGATGTATATCTGCGTGTTGCGGGCGATGCGGGCGGAGAAGTCGGTCGGCAGGGCGATGGCTTCGTCGAGGGCGTTGGTATGCAGCGACTGCGTATGTCCGAGGGCGGCGGCCAGCGCTTCGATGCAGGTACGGCCGACGTTGTTGAACGGGTCCTGCTCGGTGAGCGACCAGCCCGAGGTCTGGCAGTGCGTGCGCAACGCCAGCGACTTGGGGTTCTTTGCGCCGAAACTTTTGACGATCTTCGCCCAAATCATGCGCGCGGCACGCATCTTGGCGATTTCCATGAAATGGTTCATCCCGATTGCCCAGAAGAACGACAGGCGGGGCGCAAAGGCGTCGACGTCGATGCCCGCATTGATGCCCGCACGGAGGTATTCCATGCCGTCGCAGAGGGTGTAGGCCATCTCGATGTCGGCCGTTGCGCCGGCTTCCTGCATGTGGTAGCCGGAGATAGAGATGGAGTTGAACTTGGGCATTTTCTGCGAGGAATACTCGAAGATGTCGGCGATGATCTTCATCGAAAAGTCGGGAGGATAGATGTACGTGTTTCGCACCATAAACTCCTTGAGGATGTCGTTCTGTATCGTGCCGGACATTTCTTCCAGCCTGGCGCCCTGTTCGAGTCCGGCGTTGATGTAGAACGCGAGGATGGGCAGGACGGCGCCGTTCATCGTCATCGAGACGGACATCTGACTGAGCGGAATGCCGTCGAAGAGCACCTTCATGTTTTCGAGCGAGCAGATGGAGACGCCCGCCTTGCCGACGTCGCCGACGACGCGCTCGTGATCGGCGTCGTATCCGCGGTGGGTGGCGAGGTCGAAGGCGACGGAGAGTCCTTTCTGCCCTGCGGCGAGGTTGCGGCGGTAGAAGGCGTTCGATTCCTCGGCGGTCGAAAAGCCGGCATACTGCCGGATCGTCCAGGGACGCATGGCGTACATGCCGCTGTAGGGGCCGCGCAGGTAGGGCGGCAGGCCGGAAGCGTAGTCGAGATGCTCCATGCCTTCGAGGTCTTCTTTCGTGTATATGGGTTTCACCTGAATGTGTTCGGGCGTTTTCCA
>JAIRYD010000231.1 GCA_031267935.1 Tannerella sp. | reverse complement strand
TGGAATGGAGCAGCGCCTTCCCGGGCCGCATGCTGTTCAACGCCGCGAAAACGTATGTGCAGCAGCTGGACAGCGGGAAGACATATACCGATCTTCATCCGGTGTACGCGCTGGCGATCCTGAACGGGAGCTACGATGAAAAGACGAAGGAATTTTACCACCGCTACCAGATCGCCAACCGTGAAAACACGAACGAGGTGATAGAGGGGTTGGAACTGATCATGGTGGAACTGCCCAAGTTCATGGCGAAAAAGTGGTCTGACCGCCGGATGGCCGTACTGTGGCTGCGTTTTCTGAAAGAGATGAAACACGGCGCAGAGTTCGTCCCCGAAGACCTGCTTACGGACGAATCGATCCGGGAGGCGGCGGAAATCTGCGAGGAAGGCGGCTTCACGGAGGTGGAGCGTGCCGTGTACGACAAGAACTGGGACACGATCCGGAATGAACTGTCCGTCATAACAGCCAGCATTGAGAAAGGTGAGAAGAAAGGGCTTGCGAAAGGGCTTGAAGAAGGTGAGAAGAAAGGGCTTGCAAAAGGAATCGCGAAAGGCCTTGAAGAAGGTGAGAAGAAAGGGCTTGCAAAAGGGCTTGAAGAAGGCGAAAAGAAAGGACTTGCGAAAGGGCATGCCGAAGGCCTTGAAGAAGGCGAAAAGAAAGGATCACACGCAAAGACCGTTCAATTCGTGCGCAGCTGTGCACGCAGGGGCATGTCGAGGGACGACATTGCCGACATCGCCAATCTTTCCGCCGGAGAGGTGGCGGCAATACTGGAGGAGACGGACTGAACCCCCTTATCAGCCGGACGGACCACCCGAGCTGCCGCAGCATCCCTCAGCGATACCGAATCCCGAATTTTCAGAAGCCTCTCTCCCCTGCAAAAAAAGATGATTATCTTTGCAGCATGAAAGAATTGATTGCTGCGCACACCGACAGCATTGCAGTTATACTTTCCGAACATCACATTTTCGGATGGAAATACCAGATTCATACGGCGCGCACGCTTCCGGACACGGACGGCGAGTGCATACAGCTCTGCGGCATCCCGGACGTCGGGCAGGAAGAACTGCGGGGCGCTTCGCCCGACGTACTCCGGCTGATCGCGACGGTCGACAGCATTTCCGACCGCGAACTGATGAACGCCTATTCGAAATCAAAATCGGTCGTCGCGCTGAGGGACGAGATGACGAAAGAAAAGCTCGAACACTACGTCCGACCGCGTATCGAACTCGCCAACCGCAAAATCACCGAGCTGATACGGCAGACCGGCATCCCCCTCTTCTTCAGAAAAGACCGGTCGAGCACGCGCTTCTACACGCACGACCGCATACATCTCCTGCCCACCGACTCCAGCTGCGTGTTTCACTTCAAAAAAGACTGCGACGGACTGCAATACTTCATCTCCCTCACCCATGCCGCGCGGGCCGTATCGCTCAACGTACGTCCGGCCGTCGTCATCTCCGACAGTCCCGCCATCGTCCTGCTGGGAAAGGACATTCACTGCATCACGCAGATCGACGCCAAGAAACTCACCCCCTTCTTCACCCGTGCATGCGTCAGGATTCCCCCCCTGTCCGAAGAAATATACCTGAAAAGTTTCGTGTTCAAAATCATGCAGCAGTACGAAGTACAGATCGAAGGCCTCCCCGTTCGCCGGACACACCCGCCGAAGAAAGCCTTTCTCTCGCTCGAAAAAGACCTCCGCCAGGAACTCGCGCTGATTCTCTCCTTCCGCTACGGCGAAGACGAACGTTTCTACCCCGACCTCCGGAGAATGAAAACCTTCAAGCTGGAGCAGGACGGCGACACGCCCGTCATCTGCTGCTACGCACGCGATCTCGAATGGGAAACGGCCCTCGCCGACAAGCTCCGGCACGAAGGACTGATCTGCCGGGGCACGCATCACTTCTACCCCGCCGACGACGCGCCATATCACCTGATCGAATGGCTCAACCGCAAGTACGACACGCTCAAAGACCTCTTCACCCTCGAACAGCAGCCGGAGCAAAACTACTTCACCGGCCGGGCCGTTCTGGAAGCCTCCTGCGACGAACGACCCGACTGGTTCGACATCCGCATCACCGTCACGCTCGGCACACACCGCCTGCCCTTCATCCGCTTTCGCAAACATATCCTGGAAAAGATCAAGGAATTCCGCCTGCCCGACGGCACGACGTTCATACTTCCCGACGAATGGTTCGCGAAGTACGCCGAACTCTTCCTCTACGCCCGCGAAGAAGCATCGGGCCTGCGGCTGAAAAAGATGCACGCACCGTCGCTCGAACTCGCCATGCCCGAGCACACGCCCGACAGCGCAACCGCCACGCCACGCTTCCACACCCTCATGCAGCCGCCCGCCGCACACCCCGAACCGCCCGCACATCTGGACGCCATCCTGCGTCCCTACCAGCGGCAGGGCTTCTACTGGCTCGCACACCTCTGCCGGCACGGCTTCGGCGGATGTCTGGCCGACGACATGGGGCTCGGCAAGACCCTCCAGGCCATCACGCTGCTGCAACACCTCTACGACGACCCCGAAACACCCGTCTCCGCCGGCCTCCGCCCGCCCGGCGGACAGCTCTCGCTCTTCGATCCGCCGCATGCGCCGCTGCCGGCCTCGCTCGTCGTCGCGCCCGTCTCACTGCTCCACAACTGGAGCCGCGAACTGAAGCGATTCGCCCCACATCTGCGCACGCTCATCTACGCCGGAAACAATCGCCGGCACAACGACCCGCAACGGACCTTCAGCCGCTACCAGATCGTCGTCACTTCCTACGGCACGCTGCGCAACGACATCGCGCACCTCCGCTCCTACCCTTTCCGGATGCTCATCCTCGACGAAAGCCAGTACATCAAGAACCCCGAATCGCAGTCTTTCCGCGCTGTCATGCAACTCACTGCCGCGCACCGTCTGGCGCTCACCGGTACGCCCGTCGAAAACTCGCTCGAAGACCTCTGGGCGCAGTTCAACTGCATCAACGAGGGACTCCTCGGAACCTTCGCCTCCTTTCGCAAACACTTCCTCCTGCCCATCGTGAAAGACCGCGACGAACGCCAACAGGAGAGGCTCAAAAAAATCATCGCGCCCTTCCTCCTCCGCCGCACCAAGGAAGAAGTCACGCCCGAACTGCCTCCTCTCCAGCAGGAAATCGTCTGCTGCGACATGAGCGAAGCGCAGGAGGCCGTCTACAACGACGAAAAAAACCGCATCCGCAATCTTCTCCTCGAAATGATGGACGCGCCCGGACCGAAAAACAGTTTCATCGCGCTCGAAGGGCTGAACCGCCTCCGCCAGATCGCCAATCATCCGAAACTGATCTTCCCCGACTATGCCGGCGACGCGGGTAAGTTCGACCAGGTTGTACGCGCCTTCGAAAATCTCCGGGCCAGCGGACACAAGGTGTTGATCTTCTCTTCCTACGTGAAACATCTCCAGCTCTTCGCCGACCGTTTCGACGCCCAGGGCTGGTCCTACTCCACCCTGACGGGCCGCATGACCGCCCGCGAACGTGAACAGTCCATCCACACCTTCACCACGCAGGCGCAGACGCACTGTCTCCTCATCTCGCTCAAGGCCGGAGGCGTCGGGCTGAACCTCACGGCTGCCGACTACGTCTTCCTCCTCGATCCCTGGTGGAACCCCGCAGCCGAGATGCAGGCGCTCAGCCGTGCACACCGCATCGGACAGGACAAACCTGTCATCGCATGCCGTTTTATCTCTACCGACACGGTCGAAGAAAAGATTCTCCGCCTGCAGGACACTAAAATCGCACTCGCCGAAACCTTTATTAACAACAACGATCCTTTCGCTTCACTCAACTGGACTGAGATACGCGATTTGCTTGCTTAAACCGATGCTTGTGATACCTGAATGATGCGGCGCATTTGTTGCGCGGCGGCATGATGGTGTGTTGTGATGGATTTATAAGGGCAAGTCATGCCTTGCCCCTACATCGTGATCACATACCCTTATCTATTATCAATTTTTTGTTATAATTGTGATTTGAAATATGGAAATGTTGTGGCATGACGGGACGTTGTGATGGATTTATTGGGGGATGGTATTGCATGATTGAACGTTGTGACGGATTTATAAGGGCAAGTCATGCCTTGCCCCTACATCGTGATCACATACCCTGGTCTATCATTGATCTTATATTATAACTGATGTGATGTACTGCATAAATTTCATGCCGGAAAGCAAAAGTCCGAAGGACTTGATCTTCATAACCGCAGGTCATTGACCTGCGGTGAAAGATATGCACATATTGCTGCTGCCTGAAAGGCAGGACAGTTTTTGTATTGACAGCAATGTCCTGCCTTATCAGGCAGCGAATCGCTGGCGGCCATACTATCCGCAGACTGCGCTTCGCTTATCTGCGGTTATGAAAATAACGCCTTTCAGGCATGCCGTCTTGCTGCTGTTCGGTACAGTAGATGCGTAACATGAGATTATAATCATGATTGAAAATATGAAATCGGGAAAAACAAAATCATGTTTTCATTATTTTGTGAAAAAAAATTGCATACATTTGCATCGATTTTATATGTATTCAAAAAAAATATATATCTTTGCAACGCATAAACAATAAAAAACAGGTATATGGCAGTTGCCAAAAGTAAGAAACGGATACCAAAAACGGTTTTGGCAGTTGCCAAAACCGAAAATCGGACACCAAAAACGGTTTTGGCAACTGCCAAAACCAGTTTTCGAACACAAAATACGGTTTTGGCAACTGCCAAAACCGGTTTTCAAACACGAAAAATGGTTTTGGCAACTACCAAAACCAGTTTTCGGACACGAAACACGGTTTTGGCAAATTACAAAATCATAAAACATGACAGAACGGCAGTAATTGATCTTTCAAAAATAATCATCACCATAATTATCATTCAATTTTAAAAATACAATTATCATGAAGAAATTTATTTCATTAAGAGTAGACCGCCTGAAACTCGATAATCTTGCGGGATTGTGCGGCGAGTCCATTCACATCGTCAAACCGATTATTTCGAAGTTCGGATCGCAGCTGCTACAGGCGGCATTCGACAAGTTAAGTGTAAGCAATGACGTGTTCGACACGCTCATCGATCGCTCGCATCGAAGCCCGCTCACGATCGAGATAAAGGCGATCGACAAACGCTGCGGCGAGGATTTTGCAGAACTGCGGCGCGGACTGAAATTCTTTGAAAAGAGCAGCATTCCGGCGAAAGCAAACGCCGCGAAGCTCCTCATGCCGCTCTTCAGACCGCTGTGGAACATGATGTCCGAGCCGATTGCGTCGCAAATGATGCTGCTGGATACGCTGAACAGCCGCATAGCGAAGCAAGGACCGTATTTCGATGCGCTGTCCACATTGCAGCTCGGCGATACATGGCAGGACCTTCTCGTCGGCTCCCTGCAGCTGCAGCAAGCCTACACGCAGCGTCTGCAGGAGAACGCCGATGCCGCCCGACCTTCGGCTTCGAGCATGAAAGCGACGCTCGTGAAGGACTATGACCTGTTCTGCGCCGTCACGGAGAATGCACTGGAAATGATACCCTCGACGGATCTGGAGAAAATGTTCCACGAGCTGAACGAATTGAGGCGTAAATATGCGATGCGCCTGCCGAAGGATCTCAATCCTGACGCAAACACAAGGATAGACTCCATCACGCCGCAGCAATATACGGGCCAGGCCATCACGCCCATTCCGACGGTTTACTATCGCGAAGAAAATCAGCCCGAGGTCGAACTCGTGTTCGCCAAAGACTATTTTCTGACGTACAAAAACAACGTCGGGGTCGGCACTGCTTTCATCACGATCCACGGAAAGGGCGCCTATCGCGGCCGAAGAACAACTACATTCAATATCGGGCGGTTATCGGACGACAACAGTCCGAATAAATGGATATGAACACGGCCCTCGTACATATTAATATATATACACAGGATGAAATCCTGCGCAACGGCACGCTTGTGATGAGCGACGGCCGCATCATCGCCGTTCACGCCCGTGAGAGAGCGACCGGAGGATGCGAAAAGGTGATTGACGGACAGGGTCTGTCGGCCGTTCCGGGATATATCGACGCGCACTGTCACGGTGGAGGAGGCTTCGACTGCAACGACGGAACGACGGATTCGGTGGTCGGGATGCGCGACTTCCACGGCCGTCATGGCGTGACGGCGCTCTACCCCACCCTTGCCGTCAACAAGCTGCCGGCTACGCGTACCGGCATGGAAGCCGTCCGCCGCGCCATGCTGCGGAACAGACCGGGAAAGACGGAAATCTGCGGCTGTCATCTCGAAGGACCTTTTCTGAACAGCGCCTTCCGGGGCAGCCAGGAGGAAGAAGACATCATACCGATGACGGACGATCACCTGCGCATGCTGTCGGATTATCACGACGTCGTCCGCCGGATCACGATTGCACCCGAAGTGAGCCGAAACGTCGAGTACCTGCCGGCCCTGCGCGAAATGGGTATGCAGATCTCCATCGGACACAGCGCGGCCGAGTATCGCGATGCAGTCCGCGCGGTGCGGATGGGCGCCACGAGCGTGACGCATCTGTACAACGCGATGTCGCAAACGCGTAAGCACGGACCGTTTCGCACCGGCGGCGTGGTGGAGGCGGGGCTTACGTTAGACGCGCTTTTCGCCGAGATCATCGCCGACGGCTATCACCTGACGGATGAACTGATACGCATCGCCTACCGCTGCAAGGGAGCAGCACGTCTGTCCGTCTGCTCCGACGCCAACAGGGCTGCGGGAGGCGCGCACGGCGACGTGTTCCGCTCGTGCGGCGTGACGTATGTGATTGAACGGGGCGTGGCGATGAACGAGGCGCGTACGTCGCTGGCTTCGTCCGTCACGCCGATAGACGGGATGGTTCGGTATCTGATTTTCAAGACGGGCCTGCCGGCCGGGGACGTGATGCGCATGACGTCGGGCACGACGGCGCGCATGATGGGGATTTTCGACCGCAAGGGATCGCTCGACGTCGGCAAGGACGCCGATATCAATCTGGTGGACGACGCCTTCAATGTCGTGTGCACGTTTTGCCGCGGAAAGAAAACGTGACGCGGCGCTCACGCGTGGCCTACCGCCGTCCGTTGCGTCGGCGCCAGGTGCGCGTCGCGGAAAGCCGTCCGTTCGACCACCTGCGCGGCCAGGGCGCGGAAGGCTGCGCCCGTGACGGTTTCGGGGTGCAGCGCCACGGGCGCGCCGCTGTCGCCGCTCTCGCAGATGCTCTGCACGATCGGGATCTGTCCCAGCAGCGGGATACCCGTCTCGGCCGCAAGCCGGCGGCAACCGTCACGTCCGAAAAGATAGTACCGGCTGTCGGGCATCTCGGCAGGCGTAAACCAGGCCATGTTTTCGATCAGTCCGAGGATGGGCACGTTGATTTTTTCGCCCGTGAACATGCTGATGGCCTTGCGGGCGTCGGCGAGGGCGACCTCCTGCGGCGTGCTGACGACGACCACGCCGGTGAGCGCCAGCGTCTGCACGAGCGTCAGGTGAATGTCGCCGGTGCCGGGAGGCAAATCGACGATCAGATAGTCCGGCGCTCCCCATGCAGTCTCGCCGATCAGCTGTTTGAGGGCATTGCTCGCCATTGCGCCGCGCCACACGACGGCGTCGCCCGGATCGACGAAGAAACCGATCGACAGCACCTTCACGCCGTAGTTTTCGGCCGGACGAATCACGTCGCGACCGTCGACCGCCGTCAGCTCCGGACGGGCATCTTCGATCCCGAACATCTTGGGTTGCGACGGTCCGAAGATATCGGCGTCGAGCAGCCCCACGCCATACCCGGCGGCGGACAGCGCGACGGCCAGGTTGGCCGCGACGGTGCTCTTTCCCACGCCGCCCTTGCCGGAAGCGACGGCGATGATGTGTTTCACCTGCGGAAGAAGTGCGTCGGGCTCCTTCGGCACGGCAGGACGCGCGGCGGGCGTCACGTGCACGTCCGCGTCGGGCGAAGCATACGTGCGTACGGCCGCCTCCGCCGCCCTGACGACCGAACGGATAAAGGGATCGTTCGCCCTGGCAAACAGCAGCGTGAACGACACGCGGCTGCCGTCGATCCGGATGTCGTCGTCCACCATTCCCGCTTCGACGAGGTTTTTCCCCGTCCCCGGATAGCGCACCTTCGTCAGTGCGTCGAGTATAAGTTTTGGATACAGATTCATTTTTCGGTTGTTGATTATGTGGCACTGATGTTTTCGCTCCGCCGGCTGCGTCCGTAGCTGCGGTAAGGATCGGGCGCGATCTCGAGATCGGGTTCGATAAGCGTGTCGCGCGCGTCGCAGACGAACCGGACGTACTTGATCGTCAGCCCGCGTGCAAGCCACTGCCGCTCGTAGGCGGTGCGGATGGACAGGGCGCCGTCCGCCGGGAGGGTGCGGTACAGATCGTCCGTCTGCATGAGCGCGGCGTAACGGTTGACGCGGATCATTTCGCACGTGTACGTATAAAGAAACATGCTGTCCGTCTTCACATGCAGCCATCCGCCGTCCTCAAGAAGGCTTCCGTACAGACGCATGAAGCGCGTGCCGGTCAGACGCTTTCCGGCTTTCTTCATCTGCGGGTCCGGGAAGGTCAGCCAGATCTCCGATACCTCGCCCGGCGCGAAAAAATGTGCAAGCAGTTCGATATGCGTGCGCAGAAAAGCGACGTTCGTCATTCCCGCCTCGAACGATTCCCTTGCGCCGGCCCACATCCGCGCACCCTTGATGTCGATCCCCACGAAGTTTTTCTCCGGAAACAGACGCCCCAGTCCCGCCGCATACTCGCCCCGGCCGCATCCCAGCTCAAGCACGACCGGATGATCGTTCCCGAACACCTCCGCCCGCCATGCACCCTTCAGCGCGCAACCCTTTTCCATCAATACGGAATACGGATACTCGAACACATGCGGAAAACCCGCCATCTCTTCGAATTTCTTCAGTTTGTTTTTTCCCATGCGGCAAAGATAATTCAATAGATCGTTCGCCACAAAAAAAATATTTCCTGCAGGACGCACTTTCCACTGTTTCACGCACGTTGTCCCTGCCGTCTGTCCGCCTGCCGCACGCCTCTCCGCCGCATGCGGAAAAATCCGTACCCGTCCGCATCCTCTGCCGGCGGAAGACACATCCGCCCTCCCTTTCTTCGTTATTTTTTGAATATTACGCCGAATGTATTATTTTTGCAGCATGAATCATTCAAATTACAGAACATCATGAAAAGAATATTTTTGCTGGCTACGCTGTTTGCCGGCATACAGTGCAGCATGCTGACGGCACAAAAGGCGCCCCGATGGCTCGAGAAGGCACAAAAAGCGATGCTGACGGTCGAAACATACGACGCCGGCGGCCACGTGCGCCGCGGCAACGGATTCTTTACCGGCGAAAACGGCGAGGCGGTGTCGGACTATGCGCTTTTCGACGGCGCCGCGAGCGCGTTCGTGACGGATGCCGACGGACGAAAGATGCCGGTCACGCACGTGCTGGGTGCCGACGACATGTACGACGTGATCCACTTCAGGGTGACCGTGCCCAGGAACACGCCCTACCTGCAGTCGGCGGACGCCCTGCCCCCCGCAGGCTCGGAAGCATACACCCTGCCCCCCGTCGCCCACGCCGGCGAACCGTTCGTCAGAGCGGCCATAACGGAAGTATCGAAAATCCGGGAATCGTACGGATACTACAAAATCGACGCCCCCCTGCCCGCCGCATGGATCAGCGTGCCGCTGCTGACGCCCGACGGCAAGGTGTTCGCCATGACGCAGGCCGACGCTTCGGGAAAGAACAAGACATTCGGCATCTCCGTGCCCTACGTGCAGCACATACGCATCGGCTCGATGGACTTGTGGAACAAAACCTACACCTCCCTCGGCATCCGCAAGGCATGGCCGCCGACACAGCAGGACGCGCAGGTCGCACTCATGCTCCAGGCCTCGCAGCAGGACGCCCCCGCCTATCTGGAAACACTGAACGACTACATCGTGCATTTCCCCCGCTCCTACGACGGATATGCCAAGCGGGCATCCCACCGCGCCCACTTCCGCAATGAACTGGCAGCAACCGAAGCGGAACGGCAGCAGATGCTGGCGCTGGCGGCGGAAGACATGACGGCGGCGCACAAATATGCCGACAACGAGGCGGAAGCGTATTTCGACCGGGCCAGCCTGATATACGCCGTGGCGACGGGCGACTCCGCCGTCCTGCCCGACGGTTGGAATATGGATGCCGCATCGGAATACCTGCAGCGCGCCATCTCCGCCGACAACAAACCGGCATACTACCTGCTGGAAGGAAACATCGCCTTCTCGCAGGAGGACTATGAAAAGGCTTTCCGGTCGTATGCGATCGTCAACCAGTCCGCGTTCGCCTCGTCCGCCTCATACTACATGGCGGCAAAGGCGCGACAGCAAATGCCCGGCCACAATCCCGGCGAAGTGATCACACTGCTCGACAGCGCCATTCTCAAAAGCCTCCCGTCCGAAGCGCTGCCCTATCTCGAAGAATGTGCCGGACTGAAGATGGATGCAGGCATGTACGAAGCAGCCGTCAAGGACTACGACCAGTGCTACAGCCTGACGGCCGGGAACGTGTCGGACGCGTTCTACTATCTGCGCGAGCAGGCGAAATTCAGAAGCGGCAACCTGGACGGCGCACTGACCGACATCGCGGCAGCCGTCAGGATGCAGCCCGACAATGCCGTCTATCACGCCGAGATGGCCTCGGTCTACCTTCGCCGACAGGAACCGGCGCTGGCGCAGGAATGTGTGGAAAAAGCGCTGGCGATAGACCCCGACTTTGCTTCGTCGTATCGCCTGCTGGGCGTCTGCTACCTGCGTCAGGAGAAAAAAGACGAAGCCTGCATTGCCTTCCGCAAGGCCGAAGAACGGGGCGACCCGGTGGTGAAAAAACTGATTCGGGAGAACTGCGGAGAAACGAAATAACCTGATATTGCATTTCCCGGTGAACCCCCTCGACGTGATTGCCCGCTACGGCGACGCCGGCTCGGCAGCATACCGCATACTGATACGGCACAGCCGCAGTGTGGCGGACAAGGCGCTGTCGATTGCCCGTGCACATCCGGAAATCCCGTTCGACCTCGCGTTTCTCGAAGAAGCCGCCATGTTGCACGACATCGGTATTTTCCTCTGCCATGCGCCCGAAATTGACTGTCACGGCCCCTTTCCGTACATCTGCCACGGCTATCTGGGCGCCGGGCTGATGCGCCGCGAAGGGCTGCCGCGGCATGCCCTGGTCTGCGAACGGCATACGGGTACGGGACTTTCGCCGGAGATGATTCATGCACGCCTGCTGCCCGTCCCCTTCCGCGACATGCAGCCGCAGTCGGACGAGGAACAGCTGATCTGCTTTGCCGACAAGTTCTTCAGCAAGACGAAACCGGACGAAGAAAAAACCATAGACCGGATCAGGAAGGGCCTGTCGCGCTACGGACCACGCGATGTCGCGCGTTTCGACGCATGGTGTAAACGCTTTTTAGGGATGTAAATCGCGGCGGATTCATGAATTTGTTTTATTTTTGCAGCGGATATTCAGACAGAAGAATAAGTTTTGCAGGCATTAACGGGATAAAACAAAAAAGTCATGAGCGCAAAAGAACAGACCGGAAAGGGAGTGAAATCGTTTATCATAGCCAATCCGCTATACGATACGGTATTCAAAAGACTGATGGAAAACAGGCGGATAGCCAGATTCTTCCTCTCGACCATCCTGGAGCAGCAAATAACAGACCTGACGGTTCTTCCACAGGAGTTCACCTACAAGTATAAGAGCAACGCGGAAAGGGAGTCGGAAAAACTGCCCTACTCCATATTGCGTATGGACTTCACGGCAACGGTTCAAACCGAAGACGGCGCGCAGAAGAGGATACTGATAGAAGTCCAGAAATCCTGGGACCGGGACGACGTGATGCGCTTCCGCAAATATCTCGGCGAACAGTATGCCAAAAGAGATGCGGCAGACGGCGGCGGAGCCATGCTGCCGATTACAACGATATATATTCTGGGAACCAACCTCGCCGAGATAGAAAGTCCCTGCGTGAAAGTCGGCCGGACATACACGGACATGAGAAACATGGAAACAATCCATGCCAAATCCAAATTCATGGAACTGCTGACGCATGACAGCTACGTCATTCAGGCAGGCCGGATCACGGATATGCGCTACACGACGAATCTGGACAAACTGCTGAGTATTTTCGAGCAGGCATACTTCGTCCGCAACGATTCGGGAGCAGTGAAAGAATACCGTCATCATCCCGACGATGAAAATATGGAACTCATCACGTCCGTGCTGTACGAGATGGTGGCGGATCCCAAAGAACGCAAACGGCTGGAAGACGAAGAAGAGGCGATGCGTATTCTTGACATCGTTTACTTCAGTAAAATCAGGGATCGCGAAAGCATTATCGGGAAAAAGGAAATGATTATCGAAGAGCAGGCCAAGGCTCTCGGAGAAAAGGACAAGATCCTCGAAGAGCAGGCCGGACAGATTGCGGAATTGAAACGTCTTCTTCAAGGTAAACAGGTTGAATAAATTTACAGGAAATCCTGTCGTACACCCCATGTTTTCGAAACAAAAAGTCATGCCGGTCGCCGTCCTGCTTTGTTCCCTGTGGGGAATCGTCCGGATGCAGGCGCAGGATGCAAATCCGCCGGCAAACAACGGGTTGTATCCGGTCGCACAGCAGGCGCCGGATACCGTGCCGCATGCCTTGAGGGATTCGATATTCCACATTCAGGATTCCACATTCAACAACCGGGACACGACGGCCGTCGCCGATACCGTGCCGGTGAAGCGGAGTGCGCTCGAGGCCGTGGTCGAATACAAGGCCAAGGATTCGATTGTGCTGACGGCCCACAACGTGGCATATCTTTTCGGCCAGAGCGACGTGAAATATCAGCAGATCCATTTGCAGTCCGAACTGATAAGAGCGAGCATAGACAGCAGTTCCGTTTTTGCCACGTTCGGGACGGATTCCACCGGCGCCGAGTTCGGCTATCCGCTTTTCACCAGCGGCGAGCAGCAGTTCGAAGCCAAGACGATGCGCTATAATTTCAAGACGCGCAAGGCGTATGCCCGTCAGGGACTCACGCAGCAGGGCGAAGGCTTCCTCACGGCGGACGAGACGAAAAAGATGCCCGACAACTCGATGAACATGTACGACGGCATGTATACGACATGCGACGAGCACGATCATCCGCACTTCTACATCAAACTGTCGAAGTTCAAGGTCCGCCCGGGAAAAGACATCGTTTCGGGCCCCGTCTATCTTGTCATCGAAGACGTGCCCCTGCCTCTCGGCCTTCCCTTTGCATTCTTCCCTTTCACGAGCGCCTACTCTTCGGGGCTCATCATGCCCACCTACGGCGACGAGATGCAGCAGGGTTTCTTCCTGCGCGACGGCGGATGGTATTTTGCGCTGAGCGACTATGTCGACCTTGCCCTCACGGGCGAAGTGTATACCAAAGGCTCGTGGGGATTGAGCGCACGCTCCTCGTACCGCAAGCGCTACAAGTTTTCGGGCAATCTTTCCGTCGCATATCAGGAAACCGTATGGGGCGAAAAGGGATTCGACGACTACCAGAAATCCAAAGCTTTCAAGATCAATCTGACGCATACGCAGGATCCCAAGGCCAATCCGTTCCGCACCGTCTCGGCCAGCGTCAACCTGTCGACCAACCAGTACGACCGCAACCAGATCAAGGAGCAATATTCGCAGGCCTCGACGGAAAACAACAAAGGCTCGAGCGTCAGCATCAGCCAGCGTTTCCCGAACAGCCCGTTCAGCATGTCGGCCACCATGAACGTCAACACGCGCTCGAGCGACTCGTCCGTCTACGTCTCCCTGCCCAACCTGACGCTGACGCTGAGCCGCATCTTCCCTCTCAAGCGCAAGAACGCCGTCGGGAAAGAACGCTGGTACGAGAAAATCTCCATGAGCTACAACGGCAGCCTGCAGAACAGCATCAATGCCAAGGAAAAGGACCTGTTCAGGAAAAACCTCGTCCGCGACTGGAAGAACGCGATGGACCACAACGTACCCGTCAGCGCCACCTACACGGCGATGGGATTCCTGAACATCTCGCCCTCGTTCCGGTATCACGAACGATGGTACACGAACAAGGTCATCCAGGCATACGACACGGCGCAGAGCCGTCTGACGCCCGTCGACACGACATACAACTTCTACCGCGTATACGACTTCGGCGCATCCGTCTCGGCCTCAACCACCGTGTACGGAATGTTCACCCCCCTGCGCATCCTTGAAAAATGGACGGGGATAAAGAAGATCCGCCACCGCATGGAACCCTCCGTCTCGCTCAACTACACGCCCGACTTCGGCGACCCGCGATACGGCTTCTGGCAGCAGTACGAATACGTGAACCGCGACGGACAGACGGTCGCCGGCACCTACTCGCCCTTCACCGGACAGCTCTTCGGCGTCCCCGGACAGGGCAAGCAGGGAAGCCTTTCCTTCAATCTCGACAACAACATCGAAGCCAAAATGCGCGCAAACAGCGATTCGACGGACGAAAAGAAAATCTCCGTCGTCGACAACCTCTCGTTCGGCATCAGCTACAACATGGCCGCACAATCGTTCCGCTGGAGCGACTCGCGCGCCGCCGTCAGACTGAAACTCTCCAAAAGCTACACGCTCAACCTCGCGGGCACGTTCGACACCTATCTCTACGACGAAAAGGGAAACCGCATCGACAAGCCGCGCTGGACACAGCGGGGAAAAGGCCTCGGACGGCTGAGGGGCACAAGCACGAGCTTTTCGTACACGCTGAACAACGACACGTTCAAAAAACTGTTCGGCGGAAAAACGTCCGGACCCCAAGCCGCGTCGCCTCCCGGCACGTCGCCCGGCGAAGACGGCCAGCACACGACAGACCCCCCCGAAGCGGAAACCGCCACCTCCCCCACCCGCCTGCGCGAACAGCGGCGCAACACGTCGGGCGAATACGACCGGGACGGCTACTACATCGCCAGCGTGCCGTGGAGCCTCTCGTTCAACTACAATCTGGGACTCAGCTACGGCGAATTCAATCCCGACATACGCGAATACCGCTACCGGCTGACGCATGCACTAAGCTTCAACGGCAACCTCCAGCCGACAAAAAAATGGAACATCACCTTCAATGCCACCTACGACTTCGACCAAAAGAAACTCTCCTACATGACCTGCAACATCACGCGCGACCTGCACTGCTTCCGCATGTCGGCCAGCATCATCCCCGTCGGATACCGCAAATCGTACATGTTCTCCATCGCCGTCAACTCCTCCATGCTCAAAGACCTGAAATACCAGCAGAGCAGCAGCATGCGCGGAGGACAGACCTGGTACTGACCCCCGCCTTCCCCCGTGTAAAGCAAAAGCTCCGCGGGATCCCGCGAAGGTTCCGCGGGACACCACGAGAGTTCCGTGGGACACCACGAAGGTTCCGTGGGATCCCACGAGAGTTCCGTGGGATCCCACGAAGGTTCCGTGGGACACCACGAAGGTTCCGTGGGACACCACGAAGGTTCCGTGGGATCCCACGAAGGTTCCGTGGGACACCACGAAGGTTCCGTGGGATCCCACGAAGGTTCCGTGGGATCCCACGAGAGTTCCGTGGGATCCCACGAGAGTCGCGTGGGATCCCACGAGAGCCGCGTGGGATCCCACGAGAGCCGCGTGGGATCCCGCGAGAGCCGCGCGGGATCCCGCAAGAATACACAATGGAACGCTGAACCATGAATCCGTTCATCATTCATCATTCATCGTTCATCG
>JAIRYD010000165.1 GCA_031267935.1 Tannerella sp. | reverse complement strand
TTCTTCAGCGTGTAGGCGATGCCTTCGAGCGCCTTGTAGACGTCCGAGTCGTCGAAGAAGATGCCGGAATGTTCGCCTTCGCCGCGTGCGGCGTTTTCGAAGTTGCGGATGCGTCCGGTTTGGTTTTCAATCTGATCGATGCAGACAGCCAGCGTGGTCGTGGCATGACTCCTGAGGCGCGGCGCCCAGAAATTGTCCGTGATCTTCACGTGCGAAAAATCTACCGGCGTAATCATCCCGAACGGCTGTCCGTCCGGCGTTCCGGTTTTGCTGCATCCCGCGAGGGCGATGCCTGAAATAATCGTTACGAGAATCTGTTTCATTTGTTTTGAGTATTAAAAGTAAATGTTTGGTCTGTTGTTCGGATTCTGCTCGACCCGACTGAAAAAACGGCGGAAAGATATGGATAATTTTTCAGATGACAAAGCGCGGAATTTTTTTATGAAAACAGGCCGTTTTTTCCCGAAAAGGCATTTGCCTTTTTCGTGCCGTCGGGCATGTCGACAGAGACGTTGCGCGCAACCTCTCTATTCCTAATCCATCCTTTCCCGGTAATCCTCGTACGTGAACGTACGCAGCATCTTCAGCTCATCCCCCGCCGTCCACATGGCGATGGACGGATGCGGTATGCCGTTGAACATCGTCGTCTTCACGGTCGTATAGTGAATCATGTCTTCGAATATCAGCCTGTCGCCGATTTCGAGCGGCGCGGGAAACGACCAGTCGCCCATCCAGTCGCCGCTCAGGCAGCTGCATCCGCCGATGCGGTATGACGGACGTCCCGACCCCGGCTCCACTGCGCCGCGGATGGTCGGACGATACGGCATCTCGAGACAGTCGGGCATGTGACACGCAAACGAAGCGTCGATGATCGCCGTCCTCACGCCCCGGTTTTCCACGATGTCGACCACCGTCGTCAGCAGAAACCCCGTCTGCCATGCAAACGCGCTGCCCGGCTCGAGGATGACCCGCAGGTTCGGATACTTCGCCCTGAACGACACCAGCAGACCGATCAGCCGCTCCACATCGTAATCCGCATGCGTCATCAAATGTCCGCCGCCCATGTTCAGCCACTTCACATGCGGCAGGAAACGTCCGAAACGCTCCTCCACCGCACGAAGCGTCTGTTCGAGATCGTGCACCGACGATTCGCACAGCGTATGAAAATGCAACCCTTCGATACCCTCCGGCAGACGGCTTCCCAGCATGTCGCCCGTCACACCCAGCCGCGAACCCGCCGCACAGGGATTGTACAGCGCCGTCTTCACCGACGAATACTCGGGATTGATGCGCAGCCCACACGAAACACGCTTCCCGTCGCGCACCACCATCGGATACAGACCCGCAAACTGGCGCAGAGAATTGAACGTGACGTGACTGCAGTACCGCAGCAGGCAGCCGAAATCACTTTCCGTGTAAACGGGCGCACAGGCATGCGCACGACGGCCCATCTCCTCGTACACCAGCCGCGCTTCGTGCACCGAACTGGCCGTCGCACACGACACGTATTCGCGGACGACGGGAAACGTCCTCCACAGCGCAAACGCTTTCAGGGCAAGAATAATCTCCACGCCGGCACGCGCCTGCACCCTGCCCGCCAACTCCAGATTTTGCCGCAGACGACGCTCCTCAATCACATAGCACGGCGACGGAACGGATCCTGTATCCATCATAACTCGAATATTAACTTTGAAACAAACTACGAATCAACCTTAATCAGCCGGGCATACTTCAGCAGAAGACTCTTTTCGCCGAGATGCTCGAACCGTATCACCGCCCGGGCATCGGCGCCGCCACCCTCGAGCAAGAGAATCTCTCCACGGCCGAAACGCTCGTGACGCACCGTCTCGCCGACGCTGAAACCACACAGCGACTGCACCTTTTCATCCTCCCTCGACACGTATGTCCGTACGCTGCGCATGCGCGACACGCCCGGTATTTCACGCACATCATGCGGGAAATAACCACCCGCCGTCGCCCCCTGCCGTCCGCCGCCAGCCGGCACCCGCGGCACCTCACGCACTTCAGGCATGTCGAGAAACTGCGGATCAATATCGTCCAGAAAACGGCTCGGCACGCCGATACCGGTCTTCCCGTTCCTGAAACGCGACTTGGCATACGTCACCACGCAACTCCTGCGCGCCCTCGTGATCGCTACGTAAAACAGTCGCCGCTCCTCCTCGATCCCACGCTCGTCCTGCGACATCAGCGACGGAAAAAGATTATCCTCCATCCCCGCAACCACCACATGATCGAACTCAAGACCCTTGGCCGCATGCACCGTCATCAGCGTCACCCTGTCGACCTGCTCGCCCGCATCCTGATCCTGATCGCTGATCAGCGACACCTCGACAAGAAAATCAGCCAGCGACACCCGTTCGACGCCCTCCTCACGCCTGTTGTTGCAGAACTCGGCAACCGCCTTGAGCACCTCCTGAAGATTCTCCTGACGATTGAGACCCTCCGCCGTCCGGTCCTGAAAAAACACCGTCGCAATACCGCTGCGCGTCACCACAAGCTCGGCCATCTCGACAGCCGTCAACCTCTCGCGCTCGTCGATCAGACCCTGCATCATCCGGCCGAACTCGCGCAGCTTGCGAAACGTACCCTCGTTGACAGACACCCCGTATGTCGCATCCGGCGCACACAAAACCGTCCACGCGCTCACCTGATGCCTCGCCGCGGCAGCCATCAGCTTGCCCACAGTCGTCTCGCCGATCCCGCGCGCCGGAAAATTGACAATCCGCTTGAGCGCTTCCTCGTCGTGCGGATTGACAACCGTACGGAAATAGGCAATAATATCCTTCACCTCCTTCCGCTGGTAGAACGACTGCGAACCGTATACCCGGTATGCAATACCGCGGCTGCGCAGCGCATCTTCGATCACGCGCGACTGGGCGTTGGTACGATACAGCACCGCGAAATCGGCAAAAGCACACTGCTCCCTCCGGCGCATGTCGCCGATCAGCGAAGCAATCACGTACCCCTCCTCGTAGTCGGAATACGACGGCACGACACCGATCTTGCTCCCCGGCTCATTTTGCGAATATACCGTCTTGCGTATCTGCCCCTTGTTTTTATTTATCAAGCTGTTTGCAGCATTGACGATGTTCTGCGTCGAGCGGTAATTCTGTTCCAGCTTGAAAATGCGGCATTCGGGATAATGATCCTTGAAACGCAACATGTTGTCGATATTGGCGCCGCGAAACGAGTAGATACTCTGCGCATCATCGCCCACGACGCATATCCGCCGGTGCGCTTCGCACAGACGCGTCACGATCAGATGCTGCGCAAAATTCGTATCCTGATACTCGTCGACGAGCACGAAAAGAAACTTCTGCCGATACTTTTCCAGTATATCGGGATGATCGCGAAAGAGAATGTTGGTCTGCACCAGCAGCTCGTCGAAATCCATCGCACCCGCCTGAAAACATCGCGCCTGATAGCGGCTGTATACCTCGCTGAAGAAAGGAATGTGCGCCTTCGCGTCGTAGTCCGTGTAGGTCTCGTTGCGCACGTAGGCATGACATGTAATCAGGGCGTTCTTGGCATTCGAGATACGGCTCTGAATCATGCCCGGCCGGTAGACTTTTTCATCCAGCTGCATCTCCTTGAGTATGCTTCGGATGAGGCTTTTGGAGTCGGACGTGTCGTAGATGGTGAAATCGTGCGGATATCCGATGGCTTCCGATTCGTAGCGCAGGATCCGGTAAAAGATGGAGTGAAACGTGCCCATCCACAACCGCATGGCCGTCCGTTCATCCGTCAGGGCGGCGATGCGGCTTTTCATCTCGCGCGCCGCCTTGTTGGTAAACGTGAGCGCCAGAATGCTGTAGGGCGGCAGGCCGCGTTCGAGCAGGCAGGCAATCTTGTACGTCAGCACGCGCGTCTTGCCCGATCCCGCTCCCGCAACCACCAGCGAAGGGCCGTCGTTGTACAGGACGGCTTCCTGCTGCTGCGCATTAAGCTCTGAAAGATATGTCTGTTTGCTTTCCATATTGTTTTTTTACGCGCGCAAAGGTATGAAAAATCCCCGAAAAAAAATTGACAGGAACCCGACGTCGCGTCGAACTCCTGTCCGAGAGAGTGATGGAAATGCTGTTTATGGCATTTCCATCGAGAGAAAAAATATCACATAGTTATGTATTTATGTTCGACAATACCATTCAACAATAAAAAATACAAACAATGCATCTCTCAGCAATTATATTAACGTTGCAAAAATAATACCTTTTTTTATTATCACGATGCATATTCTGGAAAAAAAATAATTATTTTTTTGATGTAAAGTAATAAAACGTTCAAAATGTTAAAATTGGCGCAGACATGTTTTCCGTCTGACATTCGGGATTTATGGTTCCTGATTCGACTTCATGAAAAAAATCGAACCGTAAGCGTAATATTAAAAAACAATGTTTATCTTTGCCGCGGTAAAGCAAGTGCCGTAGATAAGAAATTCTTCGAACACCGCTGGATGGATGGGGTTACGGGTTCGAGTCCCGTCATGAATTTGTGTGGTCTAATGGTCAGGACACCATCTTTATTGAAATCTTTTCGCTTGTCGCCTTGCTTTACTTTTGGGAGAATCATTTGCGGGGATCACAAAGACCATGTGACTGTAATAACATCGTAGAAATTTAGCATCATCAAAAAAACACACCGTCATGAAATTTAATGAATCAAGTAAAGCGCAAAACAAAACGTTCAACAGCGAGGGAGCGCCGGCATACCGCCTGTCGCCCGAATGGCATCTGTATACCGCCGCCGTCACCTCATTGCTGAGCGACAAGTTTTACGAAGGCGCTCAAGACCGTATCCACGTCCTGCGCGAACTGATCGGCAGGTGCGACCCGCAGTTTGTGGCGAAGCTGGCCGTATATGCGCGCGAGCAGATGTATCTGCGTTCCGTCCCGCTGGTGCTGGCCGTGGAACTGGCGAAGGTGCACAACGGCGATGCCACGGTGCGCCGGACGGTTGCACGGGTCGTGCAGCGCGCCGACGAAATCACGGAATTGCTGGCATACTATCAGCAGGCCAACGGGCGGAAAGGAACGAAAAAACTGAATCGCCTGTCGAAGCAGTTGCAGGCCGGACTGCAGGATGCGTTCAACCGGTTCGACGAATACCAGTTTGCCAAATACGACCGCGCGACGGCCATCCGGCTGCGCGACGCGCTGTTTCTCGTGCATCCCGGGGCAAAGGACGAAGCGCAGCAGGCGCTGTTCGACAAGATTGCAGCACGCAAACTGGAGACGCCCTACACCTGGGAAACGGAACTCTCGGCGCTGGGACAGACGAAATTCGAAAGCCCCGAAGCGCGCGCCACCGCTTTCCGCCACAAATGGGAAGCACTGATCGACAGCGGGAAAATCGGTTACATGGCATTGATGCGCAACCTGCGCAACCTGCTGGAAACCGGCATTTCGACAAAACACGTGAAGCAGGTCTGCGACGCGCTGAGCGCACCCGACGCCGTACGCAAATCCCGGCAGTTTCCCTTCAGGTTCCTGGCGGCATACCGCGAACTGTCCGGCGTCCGTTCCGGCCATACATCCCGGATTATGTCCGCGCTGGAACAGGCCGTCCTGGTTTCGGCGCAAAACATTGCCGGGTTCGACGAGGACACGCGCGTGCTGGTGGCATGCGACGTTTCCGGGTCAATGCAGAAGGCGATTTCGGCAAAAAGCGCGGTGAAGAACTACGACATCGGCCTGATGCTGGGCATGCTGTTGAAGTCGCGCTGCAAAAACGCACTCGCCGGCATGTTCGGCGACACATGGAAAATCGTGAACCTGCCCGGCGCGGGCGTGCTGTCCAGCGTCGATGCGTTCTACAGGCGCGAGGGCGAAGTGGGCTATTCGACCAACGGCTATCTGGTCGTACAGGATTTGATCGACCACAGGATCGCGATGGATAAAATAATGATTTTTACCGACTGCCAGTTGTGGGACAATACGGGATGTGACAACGAGATGGTTGCGGTCTGGACGAAATACAAACAGATGTTTCCGGACGCCAGACTGTATCTGTTCGACCTGGCAGGCTACGGAAATACACCGCTGAGCATCGACAGCGGCGACGTGTATCTGATCGCCGGCTGGTCGGACAAGATTTTCGACATGCTCGCGGCGCTCGAACGCGGCAGCGATGCACTGACGGAAATCGGGAAAACAGAATTGTAGCACGATTCCCCGCGAGGGGACAATGCGCGCGTGCAGCGCCGGTGCGCGTCGGCGCTTTCGGGGAACGGAATAAAGCAAGTGCCGTGGAAAAGAGTTACTTCAATGTTGGTAAATCATAATAAACAAGATCTCTTTTCGCTTGTCGCCTTGCTTTTTTTTGTGTCCGGCCCGTCGAGCGAAGACACGGAAGACACAAGAAGAACCTCTTTTTGAAAAAAATTGTAAACATCTCCTTCGTACCGGAAGCGCGACAAAGGGAAATCACGAACAAGGCTGCGTACACGGCAGAAAACCTCCGGCCAAGCCCGTCATTGCGTTCGCGATGACGTCGGCGGGCGTTCCCTTCCCTGTGTGCCAGTGACGTGTATGGCCGCCGGCTCAGCGGTTGCCGCTTTTGGGCAGCGTGAAGAGAAATTCGAGTCCTCCGCCTGCACGGTTTTTGGCGACGATGGCGCCGCGGTGGAAGGTGATGGCGTTTTTGACGATGGACAGTCCCAGTCCCGATCCGCCGGTGTCTCTCGTGCGTCCTTCGTCGACGCGGTAGAATCGTTCGAAGATGCGGTTCAGGTGCTGTTCGTCGGGGATGCCTGCGCCGGTGTCGGCGTATGAGAAATGGTAGAAGTCACCGTCTTCGCCGTATCCGGAGATGAAGATTGCGACGTGATGTCCGGCGTAGCGGATGACATTGTCGGTGAGGTTTCTGAAGATGGCGTAGAGCAGGTTGCTGTTTCCGCGTACAGTGACGTGTGGAGCGATGTTGCATGTCATCGTGATGTGTTTTTCCCGGAGCGGTATTTCGAGTTCTTTTCGCAGGTTTTCGAGCAGGAGGGCGATGTGTACGTCTTCGGGTTTGAACGTCTGCGGCGCTTCTTCTATCCGGGTGATAAGGCTCATGTCGCTGATGAGTTCCGACAGGGCGAGCGTCTGTTCGTAGGCGCTGCGGATGAAGTATTCCTTTTTTTCGTCGCTGAGCGGATGTTCGAGCACGGTTTCGAGGCATCCGCGTATGCCGGTGACGGGCGTGCGCAGTTCGTGGGTGATGTTGCCTGTCATTTCGCGCTTGAGCTGCTGCGTTTTTTCGTGCCGCGTGATGTCGTTGAGGATGACCTCGAAGCTTTTATCGTCGAAGACGTTGATTCTGGCGGCGAACGTTTTTCCGTGCCGTCCGATTTGTGTTTCGAAGTAGTTGTCGTGCATGCTTCGCTGCGAAAGGAAGGCGGCGAGCCGGTGGAAGGCGTCGTCGGTCAGCACGTTTGCGGGGTTGCCGTCGGCGGCGTCGGTGATGGTGTTCAGGTATTGAATGAACAGTCCGTTGTAAAATTCGACGCGGTTGGCGGGCGAGAAGAAGCAGAGTCCTTCTTCGGAGCTGTGGACATGCTGGAGCAGTTTTTCGCGTTCGAGGGCGACTGTTTTTTCGCTGTCTTTCAGCTGCCGGTAGTTGGCGGCGATTTTGGCGCCGATTTCGCCCAGCTCGTCGTCGCGAAAGCGCAGGTTTGCGTTTTCAGTCTGATTGGCAAAGTCGCGCAGCTGCCGGATGGATTTGCCGAACTGCCGTGAGACGAGGTTGATGAGCGTGAGCATGACGGCGAAAAGGGCGATGATGCAATAGAGAAAAAGATTGTCGGGCTTGATGAAGCGACGTACCTGTATGTCGTACGGCAGTGCGGCGCGGATGTAGTAATTGTCGAACTGGCGGGCGTAATAGAGGTATTCCTGTTCGTTGGAGGAGGAGATGCGGATGTCGCTTCCCCGTCCTTTTTCGCGTGCGAGTGCGATTTCGGGCCGTCGGGCATGGTTTTCCATCCGTTCGGTTTCGGGGATCGCATTGTCGTAGCGGACGAATCCCTGCCGGTCGATCAGCGTCAGGCGCGTATTGGAGGGGAAAAGGGCGACGAGGCTGTCGAGCGCCTGCGGCCGGCCGGCGTGCAGGACGAGCTGCCGGTGGACGACGGCCGTGAAGGCGTCCAGCTTTTCTTCCAGGGCTGCGGTTTTGTGCTCCTTCTCGCGCGACTGTTCGAAGAGGATGATTCCGGCCGTGAACAGGGCGAAAATAAGTACGAAGGAGAGGAAGAGTTTCTGTCTGTAGCTTGTTTTCATTTTTTTTTCAGGAGATATTGAACCGGTATCCGAAGCCGGCGCGGTTGGAAATGAGGGTGGATCTGTCGGCCAGCTTTCGGCGCAGGCGGGTGATGTGCACGTCTACCGTCCGCTCGGTGATGTAAGGTGTTTCTTTCCATACGTTTTCTATGATTTCGGCGCGCGAAAAGATGCGTGCGGGGTTGGCGGCCAGCAGGGCCATCAGCTCAAATTCGGTTTTCGTGAGAGGGATTTTTTCGCTGCCGACAATCAGTTCCTTCAGTTCGAGGTCGACGGTGATGTCGTCGAAAACGATTCTTCGGTTCCGCTTCTCGTCCGTCATCCCGGCGCGCTTCAGCACGGCTTTTACGCGTGCAAGCACTTCCTTTATCGAGAAGGGTTTGGAAATGTAATCGTCTCCACCGACGGAGAAGCCCGTCAGCATGTCGTTTTCGGCGTCCCGCGCCGTAAGGAAGATGATGGGGACGGCGTTTTTCTTCTGTCTCAGCATTTCGGCCAGCTTGTATCCGGACATGCCGGCCATCATCACGTCGAGAAGGATGAGCGAATGGTCGGGCGCGAGTTTTTTCAGCGCGTCTTCGGCCGAGTGGACGCAGGTGATTTCGTAACCTTCGCTGGCCAGATTAAATTCGAGCACCTCGCAAATGACCGGCTCGTCGTCTACTACAAGAATTTTAGGACGGGGATCTGTATTCATGATGCAAAAATAACGAAATATGTATTCCGGCAGCCGCATCGGGCGTCCAAAAATAAACGGTTCCTAAATTCCGCCATGCTTCAGTACTTTGGCGTCCACGTAAAAAACAATTTCTTCCACGATGTTGCTGCAGTGATCGCCAATGCGTTCGAGTTTGCGGATGATCAGGATGGTCTTCAGTCCGCAGCGGATCATGGCCGGATTTTCTTCCAGATAGCGGGTGAGGATCTCTACCGACTGACGGTAGAGACGGTCTATTTCATCATCCTTCGCCATTATTTTTCCGGAGATCCGCGTATTTTCCGACTCGAGGGCGACGAAACTGTCGGACAGCATGGAAACGAGCGTGTCGAAGATCTTTTCCATCTGCAGCTCTTCGATGATCTGCGCGTCCGGCATCCGGCCACATTCTTCAATCACATGCCGGGCAATGCTTTCCGCAAAATCGGCGATACGCTCCAGCGTGAAGCTAATCCTGATTAACGACAGTACCAGCCTCAGATCGACCGCCACGGGGCTGAACAGGGCGATGTAGTTCTCGCAGTCGCTGATGATTTTCAATTCGAAAACGTCGACACGTTTTTCGCGGCCGACGACTTCGCGCGCCAGTTCGACGTCTCCGCCCAGAAAAGACTGTTTGGCCTTTTCGAGCTGCGAGAGTACCAGTCGCCACATCCGGCTCACTTCTTCCCGGAGCGCTTGCATTTCGTTTTCCTTGTGCTTCATACGATTCTATTTCATTTCGCATGCAAAAGTAAAACGATGTTATTACGAAGCGAAAACGTTTCTGTTACAATTTCGTTAAGAGAGGCGGACCGGATGGATTTCGCCGATTTATACTGCGAGCGGTGTGGATTTGAGAACTATAAACTATGAACGATGAATCCGTTCATAGTTATCCTCGCACTTTTTTAGACCGCGTGCAGTATATATGGGCGGGATTCCGAATGATGCCGGCAGCTACAGTCCTACGATCGTAACCGTTTTTCCGCCCGTCATTTCCTTTTTCATGTACAGCTTGTCGTCCCACTTCATCTCCGGACGACGGTCGAAAACGGCAAGCCAGCCTTCCGTGCAGCCGTATGCATCCATGTAGCGAAGCGTCTGTTCAACACCTTTCTCCAGCGTCTTTTCGCCGCGCCACAGCTTGAGTTCCAGCGGATATTTCCGTCCCTCGCAGACGATGCACAGGTCGAGGCGACCCGTCTCGGCCGCAAGCTCGCGGAGAATCTGTCCGCCGCCGTTCACGACACGCTGAAGAAAGGCCATCAGAATCAGGTGAGGGGCGGCTTCCCTGTATTCGAAGCGTTCCGTCCATATCGCGCTGTTCTCGCGCCAGAACTGCTGGAAGTCGCGCATCAGACAGTCCATGTCCATGCGGCCGTT
>JAIRYD010000175.1 GCA_031267935.1 Tannerella sp. | reverse complement strand
GGCCGGATTGCTTCCTGCTTCGTTCCTCGCAGTCGCAATGACGGGTTTGGCCGGAGGTTTTATGCTGTGTACGTCACCCTTGCGAGGCACGTAGAGACGGGGCACGCCCCGTCTCTACTACTTCGTGTATCGCCGATTGCTTTGCGAGACTTCACCGCGCAAATATAAGCGTTGTTTTTGAATCGGCGATGTGTCTGATACTTTTTTTTTCGAATGAAAAATAAAAAAATCCGTGCTTATGACATAATTTTTCTTTTATTCAAACACGGAGTGCACGGAGCACACAAAGAAAATATACTTCACGCGGTCTGAAACTGCGAGTTTAACGATGACCGGATTCATCGTTCATCGTTCATCGTTCATCGGTCTCTTTGTGTGCTCCGTGCACTCCGTGTTGAAAATAAACGGTAAGGGACACGGAGATGTTACATGTTATTTATTTCACGTGCCGGTAAACTTTGGCGTGAGCGGCTTCAATGACGAATGAATGTATACATCTCTATCGAATATCATTTTGACGCAATCTGCAATTCCTAATTTGACAAACATATCATTTTTAACATCATTTTCGTTGCACATGTAAATCACATCGCATATCTTTGCCGCGTCGCCGGAACTTGCACCCGCGGGAAAGGGATGACGACATTTCTTACGCAAGTAAGTTTATTGTTCAGTCCGCCCTGTGTGGTACTGAATCCAGATTATTACATTTTAAAACCAGATTTTCAACTTGATAAAAACAATACAGGAAATGAAACGAACAGTTATTTTATCGTTAGGCATGCTGCTGTGCTGCACGGCAATGCATGCGCAGGCCGACAGTCGCCACACGCTCCGCGGCACGGTGCACGACGCGGACGGGCAGACGCTTCCGCTGGCAAATATCGTACTGTATGACGTGGCCGACAGCGTGACCATCCTCAACCACGGGATTACCGACATGGAGGGGCGTTACGAAATCGCGGACGTGGCGCCGGGCGCCTACTGCGCCGTCCTGTCGTACGTCGGTTTCCGTACCGTGCGCGACACGCTGCGTGTCACCGCCTCGCTGACGCGCGACTACCGCCTGGAAGCGGATGCCGGAATGCTCGGCGAAGTCGAAGTAAGCGGGCGGCGGATGACGTCGTCGATGGAGAAGTCGACGTATGCCATCCTGCCGAAAGACCTGACGGGACGGCAGCATGCGCTCGACCTGCTGGAAATCATCCCCACGCTCGCCGTCGACCCCGTGAGCCGCAAGGTGAGCGGCATGGGCGACAAACCGGTCAAGCTGCTGATAAACGGGATGAACGCCGGCGAGACGGAACTACAGTCGCTCGCGCCCGAAGACGTCCTGCGGCTGGAGCACTACGAGATACCGCCCGCGCGCTACGCCGCCTACGAAACGGTCGTGAACGTGGTCACCCGGAAGATCGAAAGCGGCTTCACGGGAGGCGTCAACATCCTGCACGCCTTCACGACCGGATTCGGAAACGACATGGCCTGGTTCAAGTACAATCGCGGAGGGCATCAGTTGAGCTTCGACTATTTCCTGGGATACAGGGATTACGACGACCAGCGGCAGGACATGGTCTACGATTATTCCTTTCGCGGCGTCCGCTACGGAAAGGACGCGAAGGTACGGAGGCATTTCGGTTACGGTCAGAATGTGATTAACCTGACATATACGTTCCAGCGTGGCGACAATTCGGCTTTCCAGATGAAACTCTCGCCCAACTATCTGGATTCGCACGTCAGGGGCGCGTCGGACATCCGGCTCGACGCGGACGGCGACGCCACGGCGCGCACGGGCAGCATATCCAATTTCCAGGGCGAATTCAATCCCGTGCTCGACCTCTACTACTGGCACAAACTTACCGACCGCGACGAACTGGCGCTCAACGTGGTCGGGACGGGCTTCATGACGTCCAACGACTACGTGTCCCGTGAATACGGCGGCGAAGACATGCGCGAACTGCTGCTCGACAACGACGTCGACGAGCAGAACCGCAAATATTCGCTCATCGGCGAGGCATACTATTCGCGCCGCCTGAACGCCGACAGGCTGAACATCGGCTATTCGGCGGAAACCTACCGCCTCAACTCGCATGTGATAAATACCTTCGGCAACAACCGGTTTTCCACCTCCTTCATGCAGCATTACCTGTATGCCGAATGGGTGGGGCAGACGGGCAAATGGGGCTACAACGCCTCGTTCGGCATCAGCCGCAAGGAAACGGACACGTATGCCGACACGTACAGCAGCTGGATTCTGCGACCCTTCTTCACGCTTCAGTACAGCATGAGTCCGTCGCACCGCCTCCGCCTGTCGTTCGAGCGGCAAAACAGCGAACCGTCCATCTCGAGCCTGAGCGACAACCGGACGTACATCACCGACCACATCATCGGGCAGGGCAATCCCCATCTGCGCCACAGCATCGCCAACCGGGCGGCGCTGAACTGGTACCTGTCCGCCGGACAGCACGCGACGCTGACGCTCGCCCCTTTCTTCACCTATACCCAGTCGCCCGTAAACAGCTATTTCACGGCGTCGGACGATTACATTGTCCGGGCGTCCGAAAACGGCCGCAGCCAGCGGCAGTACGGCATGCAGTACAACCTGCGGCTGCAGCCGTTCCGCAGCAACCTCGTTGCGGTCACGCTTTTCGGCGAAGTGACGAATACGGAACTGTTCAGTACTTTCGTCGGACACTATTCGCATCTCTACGCGCCGTTCGGCTACCGGATCAACATGCTGTACGGCGCTTTTTCCGCCTCTTATCAGGGACGCATCGTGAGCTACCGGCTGAACGGCCCCTACCTGACGTCGGACGAGAATCTTTCGACCGCGGAAGTACGCTACCGGAAAGGCAACTTTACCATGCAGGCAAGCTGCTTCTGGCCTTTCACCAAAGCCACATACCATACCCGCACGATACCCGAAAGTACGGTACGCTACGACGCTCTTACCCGCATCTACGACAATGCCTCCATGATTCTGGTCGGATTCTCGTGGACATTCAGCCGCGGAAAGACCTACGGCGAAAAGAACCGGCAACTGCAGAACAGAGATATGGATTCCGGCGTATTTTATAAATAAACGTGAAAAGATTCTTTAATACTGTGCGCGGCAGGTTTTATGAACGATGAACGTCATTAACGATGAACTATGAACTATGAACGATAAACAACAGAGTGGTAAACAGGGGCGGGACAGGTTTGCCGTTGCCACCGCCCCTCCCGTTTCCGGTTCAAAAAACTACCGTATCGGGTGCAGTTTCAATAACCCCATTCACAGTTCATCGTTCATCGTTCATCGTTAAAGAACGGCTGTTCTCTCCGTGTACTCCGTGTTTGAATAAAAGAAAAAATAAGCATGATTCCCCGAAGCAGACATGCAGACATATCCTTCTTTGACATAATAACGCTCACAGCTCTATCAGGCGGCATTTTTTGGCGCAATCTGCAATTTTAAATTTGACAAATATATTATTTTCGTTGCACATGTAAATCACGTCGCATATCTTTGCCGCGTCGCCGGAACTTACTCCGCGAATTGATCAATCACAAATTATATGAAAACAACGATTAGAACTTTATCATGCTTTATGCTGTCGATGATGAGCGTGTGCAATGCTTTCGGTCAGCACAAAATCAGTGGAAAACTTACGACGGAAGCGGGCGCGCCGGTGGCGGCCGTAGTGTCGCTCTTCGCCGCGGACACGCTGGCGAGCGCCACGCTGGCGGATGCGAAGGGCCTCTTCGAATTTCGGGAATTGCGGAGCGGCAACTATCTGCTGACGGTCGCGGCGGCGGACATGCAGCCCGTGGCGGACAGCATCGCGCTCGATGCAAACAGGGAGGTGCGATACGTGCTTTATCCGGTCAGTGAGATCGCGCTCGGCGAAGTGTCGGTCGTGGCCGACCGCAGCAACGTCGTGCAGCAGACGGCCGGCGGCGCGATCTTCCATCTTTCGGCTTCGGCGAAGAAGGCGACCGACGCCTTCGCCGCGCTGAACGGGATTCCCTCGCTCGTGGTCGACCCGACGAACCGGACGGTCCGGATGAACAGCGGCGCCGCGCCGCTCATCCTCGTCAACGGCGTACGGACGGGCAACGGCCTGAACGGCGTCGACCCGGCGGACATCGAATCGGTGGAGGTGATCGAAGTGCCTTCGGCAAGGTACGTGTCGGACGGCGTCACGGCGGTGGTCAACGTCCGCGTGGCGCGCAAGCAGTACGCCTACCGGAGCCTGAACGCCTACAGCCGCCATTCCGTGCCGGTAAACTTTGGCGTGAGCGGCTTCAATGCCGAAACGGGCGACGCCCGCCGGCTGACGTATCTCACCGGACAGCACTTCTATTTCACCGGCGACGAAAGCCGCTACCTGTCGTCGCAGCAGAACGACGGCTACGCGAAAAACAGCGACATGGCGGGCTTCTACAATTCCAACTCGTACTACGCCTGCCTGGGCGGCGACTTCGTCTTTTCCGCCGCCGACTACCTGTCGTACAGCATCACGTACATCAACAACCCTTCCGGCACGGAGCGCGAAGGAAAGGGCGAACTGACATCCGGCGACGTGCGCTCGGCGTTCGACATCGCCACGAACAGCGAAGCCGACTATTACGTGAATACCTACAACGCCTACCACCGTCACGGCTTCGAAAACAAAAGCCTGCTGGAAACCACCTTCCGCCTCAATTTCAACGGAAACGGGACGTCGGGCGAAACGCGCGAAACGTACGACAACCGTCCGCAATATCATTACGCGTTCGACTACGACAACTACCGCACCTCGTCGTCGCTCGACCTGAACTACGGCTTCAAATGGCTCGGCCAGTCGTCGAACGCCGGAAGCGCTACCCGGTTCCGTAAAGACAGAATCCACCACATATCGCAGCCCGTGTTCCACTACCGCGAACTGGACGAATATCTGTACGTGGACGCCTCCGGCCAGCTCAACGCGCATTTCAGCTACATGGCCTCCGTCGGGGCCGACCTGATCTTCAACCGCTCCGGCGACACGGACAACAGCTATTACAGCCCGGCAGCCTCCGCCGCCATCACCTACAGGGCGAACCCGTACAGTACCATGCGCCTGAGCTACCTCAAAAGCAATGAATCGCCCGACATCGGCTACATGAACCCCTACAACACCTCGTCCGACTCGCTCTACGTCTCGGTCGGCAATCCCAGCCTGCGCCCCGTCCGCCGGCAGCGGTTCACCGGCATGTACACGCTTAACAGAAGCGGCATCTACCTCTCGCCGCAAATAAGCTACCTGACCGTATCCGGCTACATCGTCCCGACGGGCAGCAACGACGGCCGCGTATATACGCAGACATACATGAACGACACACGCTTCGGCGAACTGGACGGAGCGCTTACCCTGCGCTACAACAGCAGGCACGGCAGCATCGGCGGCAGCGCGGGCTATCGCCGGACGTACTTTTCAAACGTCGACAAAGGCTCGTTTTATACGAACGTGAACTTCAACGCCGCCTGCCGCAAAGTGTCCGTCAACGGGTATGTGATGTATCAAAGATACCGTTACACCCCGCTGTCGACCACAAAGAACTACACCCCCGAAACCGAAATCACCTTCAGCTGGGCGCTGACCGGCATCGTCACGCTGCAGGCCGGCATGCGCTATTTCCTCGGCGGAATAAAATCGGAATCGACCCGCGACGACCGGGGCTACCGGACAACCGGCACGCAGGACATGCTCGACCGCCGGTTCCTCACGACGGCCGGCCTGAGCATCAACCTGCAAAACAGAATACAAAAACAGCACAGAACGGAAAAACGCCTCTACCAGAACGAATCGGGGATACAGCTCAGATAGAATGAAAAAATTCCCCTTCCGCAAACAACCCGACGCCATGGAATGCGGCGCCACCTGCCTGCGCATGATTGCCGCATACTACGGTCGCGAATACTCGGCCGAAGGCCCCCCGTTTATTTTCAACACGGAGTTCACGGAGCACACAAAGAAAATATACTTCACGCGGTCTGAAACTGCGAGTTTAACGATGAACCTGCCCCGCCCCTGTTCATCGTTCATCGTTATAGAACGGCTGTTCTCTTTGTGTGCTCCGTGTACTCCGTGTTTGAATAAAAGAAAAAATAAGCATGATTCCCCGAAGCAGATATGCAGGCATGTTTTCTAATGACATAATGAATGTATATATCTCTATCGAATATCATTTTGACGCAATCTGCAATTTCTAATTTGACAAATACATCACTTTTAACATCATTTTTGTTGCACATGTAAATCACATCACATATCTTTGCCGCGTCGTCGGAACTTGCACCCGGGAAAGAGATGATGACCCCATTTGCGCAAAAGACCGTATCCGTGTTTTCCCCCGCGTTTCGGGATACGGTTTGGAAAAAAAGCGGGGGCGACAGAAAGGAGTCTATGTTCTCCGCTTTCTTTTTTGTTGAATTTTAGCAGGGAACAGAAGTTGAATTTACAGGTAAAATTTGTAGACATGACAGGACGGAAACATATCATTTTACTGCTGTCGCTCATCCCGCTGTTT
>JAIRYD010000081.1 GCA_031267935.1 Tannerella sp. | reverse complement strand
GACCGCCAGCCGTCCGATGCCGACCGTGGCTGTCCAGACGGGGTTGACAGCCGCCAGCGCGGTCAGGATAGAGCCGGTAATGCCCTTCACGACGGGACTGTCGAGCACGTCGCCGGCTCCGATGGCAAACTTGCGTATGTCGTCGTCGGCTTCGATGACTAAGAGTTGCACGTTCAGCGTTTCGGGAATCTGTGCGTCCTGATACATCAGGAACCCGGCGTCGCCGAAATAGAGCGAATCGTTGTCTTTGACGCCGTTCACTTCGACATAGTTGCATTGCGCAAGGTCGCCGGCCTCGCCCAGCAGGAGCGTCTTCAGCCTTTCGGCAATGCCGTCGGGATTGTTGTCCAGCTCCCTGAAATCGGCGAGCGTCACATGCAGGAACGGGTTCAGTCCTGCGTTTACACGGCTGTAAATGCGCAGTTCGGCGCGGTCCGACAGCCCGAGAAAGCCTTCGCGATTGTCGAAAACTTTCATTTTGTTGAGTCTTGCAAAAAACATGGTTGTTAATCTTTTTAATTTGTGAATAGGTTAATTGTGCTGTTAATGTTTGCGGGATGCCGAAGCGGGTCCGTGCGACCTCCGCATGTCGGGCATGACGACCTCAGCAGATGAGGCCGCCCGACCTGCCGATGTCGCGTGGTGCGACCTCCTGAAGTGACGCGGGGTCACCTCGGGAAGTCGCCTGCACGGACATCCCGCTGCCGGCCGTTCGCCTCTATTGAAGATCCGTAACATCCTTGTAAGAAGCGTGTTTAAGCTGCTCGCGCACGGTGGCGGAAGCGACAAACTGCAACAGGAGATTTTTGATCTTCGAGGCGTTGGCGTCCGCTTCGTTTTCCGACCCTTCGGTACGGATGACGAGGCGAAACGTGCCCAGCTCTCCCAGCTGCACGGTGTGCCCGTCGAGCAGGAGGCGTATAATTACTTTCAGGAGCTGATAGAGCGTCATCTCCGCTTCCTTCGGATTGAGCGTCGTCTCTTCGGCAAGCAACCTGCCTACTTCTTTCTCCCTGACCAGTCCCACACTCTTGAGAATGGGATACCATAACTTCGGCGCCTGCGGATCACGCGGATTGGCGCGCTGCATTTTTTTGTAAAATAATGACATTGTTTACGTCCTTTCATTGTTTTTATGCGAACCCCGCCTCGTGTAAAAACAGGATTCACGGATTACTGTTCAAATTGTTTTTCGGCGTAAAGTTATGTGCGATTTTTTTCAGGTGATGCAGAAAAAACAGGGCTATCCATGAAATGGTATCAGGCATCCACGAAATGACATCCGGGGGAGGTGAAATGATTGTTTGCGCTGAAAATTGAAGATGGATTGTGTTGTTTGCAGACAACAGTTTCGGCGCTGTTTTGTTGTTTTGGAAAAACACTTTATCTTTGATGCGACAAAAATAACAGGAAAAAAAATGGAATATCTGTTTCAATCGTTTTATCGGCAACTAAACCAGACGAACACCGCTTTTGTAAGGTATCTGTATCCTAAAATAAAATGGAATAGCCGGCTTGTTGCCATTACCGGTGCGCGGGGTACGGGTAAAACCACGCTGTTGCTGCAATACATCAAAATGACTTTTGGCAGCGCACCCAAACAGGCATTGTATGTCAGCCTCGACAATATCTGGTTTTCAGATAACCGGCTTTTCGACTTTGGGGCGGATTTTGTGCGGCAGGGAGGCTTATATCTGTTTCTTGACGAAGTGCATAAATATCCCGACTGGTCGCAGGAAATAAAGAATCTGTATGACGGTTTTCCCGAGTTGAAAATTGTGTTTACCGGCTCGTCCATGCTCGAAATCTACAAAGGGAATGCCGATTTGAGCCGCAGAGCGATTCATTACATACTGTATGGCATGTCGTTCCGGGAATATCTGATGATGGAAAAAGGCATTGATTTTCCTGTCGTTACGCTTGATGAGCTGCTTGAAAATCATCTATATCTGGCACAGCAGGTAAATGCAAAACTCAAACCCGTCCCTCTATTCCAATCGTATTTGAAAAAAGGTTATTATCCTTATTATAAAGAAGACGAGGAGTTTTATAGCGAAAAACTGTTGAATACCGTCAATGTGATACTGGAAACAGATTTGCCTGCGGTGGAAAAGATTGAAAGTCATTCTGTTCGAAAGATAAAGCAGCTTTTGCGGATTATGGCGCAGCGCGTTCCCTTTACGCCCAATATCCGCGAACTGGCTGCCCTCATCGGCGTTAGCCGGAACAGTTTGCTCTCTTATCTGGTTTTTCTTCAAAAAGCACACTTGATCGGCCTGCTGAAGCAGGATGTTTCGGGATTGCGGACACTTGCCAAACCGGAAAAAATTTATCTGGACAATACCAATGTCATTTACGCTTTGGAGAACAGTAAACCCGATTTGGGAAACATCAGGGAAACGTTTTTTTTCAATCAATTAAATGCCGTCTCAAAAGTGACGTCATCCGCCCGAACGGATTTTACGGTAAATGATGTTTTTCAATTTGAGGTGGGCGGAAAAAACAAGGGGCGCGAACAAATCTCCGGACTTGACAATGTTTATTCGGCGATAGATAATGTGGAGTACGGTTTTGCCAATAAAATCCCACTCCGGATGTTCGGTTTTTTGTATCAGGATTTGTCAAATCAAAAAAAATTAACCGGTTTACACGTGAATGGCTCCGGTTTCTCCCGCAGCATCCGGCGGGGATATTTTTTGCAAAAAAAATGCTTTTGTTTAG
>JAIRYD010000189.1 GCA_031267935.1 Tannerella sp. | reverse complement strand
ATAGCCGACGTCCTGGAAATGTATCTGGAAGACCTCCGGGAAAGTTATGACCCGCAGGGAGAAATGATAGAAGAAACGGAAATGTCGTTTTAGTCAATCGCCCATATAAAATGAAACGGACAAGCGCACAATGATACCCCGTCATTCCGACATTGACTCCGATTTATGTGTACTGATATGCAAGCAACTTGATATCCCCCAACCTGCCGAAAAATAGTCCGCGCCGTTTTATCGTTGTTGGGCACGTAGAGACGGGGCGCGCCCCGTCTCTACGTGCCTTGCAATGACGGTACGAGCCTCGCCGCTCTCTGTAGCGAATGCATTTGTAATTGTCTTTCCCTTATTTCAAAAAAGAAACAGCACCTCAAAAAAAGAATTAACCCCCCCAAAAACATTTTTTTCACGCGAATCGCGTTTCCGTCTGCCGTAAAAAAATGATTGCAACTGCAATATCCGTATTTCATATACCGAAAACGTTTCCTGCAGTTGCAATATTCATGTGTCGCGTCCCGGACACGCTTTTTGCCGCCGCCGCTGTCGCTCCGGGTATCGGCGGCGGGCTTGCCGGACTATCTGTTCCAGACGCGGGGCGCGGGAACGGGAGGCAGCGGACGGCGATCGCCGAGGCGGTTCATGACTTCGAGGATGGCGCGGTCGAGCTGCTGGTCTTCACCGTTCCATTCGCGGACGGGGTCGTTGTCGACGACGATGTCGGGGTCCACGCCGTGGTTTTCGATGATCCAGTCGCCCGTCGCCGGATCGTAGCTGGTGAAGAAGGGCACGCGCAGGTCGGTGCCGTCGATGAAAGGCAGCGAACTGCTGATGCCCACGATGCCTCCCCAGGTGCGCGTGCCGATGATCGGTCCCAGTCCGAGGGCGCGGAAGCCCCAGGGGAAGAGATCGCCGTCGGAGGCGGAGTATTTGTCGACGAGGCACACCTTGGGTCCCGTCTGCACGGCGTCGGGGATGGTGGAGATGCGCGCCGAGCCGCGCGACATGGTCAGGCGGTAGGGTTCGCGCGCAAGACGTTCGAGAATCATGGGCGACACGTTGCCGCCGCCGTTTGCGCGGTCGTCGACGATCAGCCCCTCCTTGTCGAGCTGGGGATAGAAGAGGCGCGAAAATTCGACAAGTCCTTCCGGTCCCATGTCGGGGATGTAGATGTATCCGATGCGTCCGCCCGAAGCTTTGTCGACCTTTTCGATGTTGCGCTGCACCCATTCGTGGTGCCGGAGCGGGTATTCGCTGTCGAGCGGCACGACGGTGCGGCGCCGTGCGCCGTCGGCCTGCGGATGCGGTCCGACGGTCAGTTCCGTGGCCACGCCCGCCTTTCCGGCCAGCAGCGCGTAGAGGTCGTTCACGCTGCCGGCCGGTATGCCGTCGACGGCGATGATGTATTCACCTTCGTGCACGTCGACGCCCGGCTCGTCCAGCGGCGAGCGCAGCGCGGCGTTCCACGCGACGCCCGGCAGTATGCGGTCGATGCGGAAGCATCCGCTTTCGTGGCGCGAGATCTCGGCGCCGAGCAGCCCGGTGCGTATGCGTTCGGGACGTTTCGTTTCGCCGGCCGTGATGTAGGCATGTCCGCACTGCAGTTCGCCGATCATCTCGCCGATGACGTAGTTGAGGTCGATGCGGTTCCTGACGTGCGGCAGCAGGACGGCGTACTTGGCCTTCATCGCCGCCCAGTCGACGCCGTGCATGTTTTCGACGTAGAACCCGTCGCGAAAGGCGCGCCACGCTTCGTCGAACACCTGCGCCCATTCGCGCGCATAGTCGGTCGTGATTTTCATATCCCCCAGATTCACTTCATCCTTGAGCGTGGCCTTGCCCTGCGGGATGTCGGCGACGAAGAAGTGTCCGCGTCCGCGGGTGAAAAGCGCCCGCCGGCGTCCCGCGCCGACGGTCATGACGGCGCCTTCGGCCACGACGTCTTCCTTCTGCGCCTCGAGGTCGTAGGCGAAAGTCGAACCGGCGCGCGCGTAGTAGACCTTCTTTCCGTCGGAATGAAACGCCGTGTAGAAGCCCGGGGCAACGGGTATCTTCACGATGCGTCCGGACAGTCCGTCCGTGTCGACGTGCATGACGGCGGGGGCCGCCGCTGCCGTCCGGTCGTCCTTCTTCGTCGCCGCACCGCCGCGTTTTGTCGCGTCGTCGGCGGCGGTCTTCGCCTCGGCGGACGGCGTCCTGCCGTCGCGCGCAAGGAAGGGCGAAGGCGTGCCGTTCGAAAGCAGCGCCAGATATACGCCGCTTTCGTTGCGGAAAATATGATTCCATTCCATCGCGCCGTAGACGGGCGTGAAGTCGCGCATCGAACGGAAAACGAGATATTTTCCGTCCGTACTGAAAACGGGCGACGAGGACTCGTACCAGCGGTCGGTGACGGCATGCTGCGTCTTCCGCGCAATGTCGTAGATGTATACCACGCTGAAAGTATTCGTTTCCGTCCGCGTGTACGTCAGCCACCGGCTGTCGGGCGAGAAGGCGACGCCGCGCGGCTCGCCGTAGGGATCGGCAAAGAGCGTCGTGCGCTGCCCGCTCGACAGGTCGATCAGCTGCAGACGGTTCCTGCGGTCGACGCAGGCAATGGTGCGGCTGTCCGGACTCCATTCGAAAGTGCGGATGTAGGTGTCGCTGTTTCGCGTCAGCTGCGTGGTGACGCCCGTCCGCGGACGGTAGAGATAAATCTCCGTTTCGCCCGTCGCGTCGGAGATGTAGGCCACGGTCTCGCCGTCGGGCGACCACTGTGCGGCGCGCTCGTGGGCGCCCGCCGTGCGCGTGATGTTTTTCGTGACGCCGCGCTCGACGGGCAGATCGAACACCTCGCCGCGCGACGTAACGCTCAGCCGTTCGCCGTCGGGCGAAAGACTGACGTGCGTCACGTACTCGCTGCCGTTCTTCACCTCGCTCCGCGCATGAATGTGATCCGACGCCAGCGTGATGCGCACCTTCTCGGCCTGACGGCCGGACGGATCAAGACGGTATATGTATCCGCCGTTTTCGAACACGATGATATGACCGTCCGTGCTGGGAAACTTCACGTCGTATTCGCTGAAATGCGTGACCTTCTCCGTCGCGCCCGTACGGGTGTTGTAGGCAAAGACGTTCATCGTCCGGTCGCGGTCCGAAAGAAAATAAATCTCGTCGCCGATCCACATCGGAAAGATGTCCTGCGCATCATTCTTCGTGACGTTCTCGACCGACGCCTTCTCCGGATCGTAGATCCACACGTCGTCGGCCATCCCGCCGCGATAATACTTCCACGTGCGGAACTCGCGCATGACGCGGTTGTAGGCCAGCCGCTTTCCGTCCGGCGAATAACTGCAGAAACCGCCCTCGGGCAACGGTATGGGCGTCGACAGCCCGCCGTCCCTGTCGACCGTGAGCAGACGTCCGGTAAAACTGCCGCTGATACGGTTGCGGTAGACGATGCGCCGTCCGTCCGCCGTCCACGTCATCACGATATTGTTCGGCCCCATGCGGTCGCCCAGATCATCGCGGGCATTGGTAGACGTATACGTCAGACGCAATGGCTCGCCACCTTCCGCCGGAATGCTGTATACCTCCGTATTGCCGTCATACTGCCCCGTGAAGGCAATCGTGCGGCCGTCGGGCGAAAAACGTGCAAACATCTCGTAGCCCACGTGCGACGTCAGCCGCACCGCCTCGCCTCCCGACAGAGGCACCCTGTACAGATCACCTGCATGCGTGAACACGATCTCGCTTCCGTTCGTCGCCGGAAAACGCAGCAGGCGCGCCTCGTCCGCCGCACGAAGCGTTCCCGCAGACAAAGCCGTCACAATCAATAAAAACAAAATCTTTCCATTCATAACTTGTACATTTAGAAATATTATTTAAAACTACATGCGGCAAAGATAGAAAAAAACGGCGAACAGAACGCCGCCATACAGATAATCACCCGCCCGATTTTCACGGTTGAAATATTTCACGTAAATTTGCCGCAAGAAATTGATCATGCATAATTCAGCCAACCATCCCGCAGAAGCGCTCGGCATACTCTATGCCGACTACACCGGTTCGCCACCGGCCACAATCACCGAACTGCCCTCGTCCGGTTCGAACAGACGATACTTCCGCCTCGCCGGAAAAACAAGCCTCATCGGCGTAAGCGGAACCTCCACAGGCGAAAACAACGCCTTCATGTACATCGCCGGACACTTCCGCCGCCATGGACTGCCCGTGCCACAGGTATACTGCCACTCCGCCGACCGGATGCTCTACCTCCAGGAAGACCTGGGCGACACGCTGCTCTTCGACGCCATCGAAAAAGGACGCCTGAGCGCCGTCTTCGACGAAGACGAACGACGGCTCCTGCACAAAACCATCACCCTCCTTCCGCGCATTCAGGTCGCAGGCGCCGAAGGCTTCGACTTCGCACAGTGCTATCCCCAGCCCGCCTTCGACAGCCGCTCGGTACTCTGGGACCTGAACTACTTCAAATACTGCTTCCTGAAAGCAACCGGCATGGACTTTCGCGAAAACATGCTCGAAGACGACTTCGGACGCATGTCCCACGTCCTGACCGCCGACGCACCGCCGACGTTCCTCTACCGCGATTTCCAGTCGCGCAACGTCATCATCCGCCACGGCGAACCGCACTTCATCGACTTCCAGGGCGGACGGCGCGGACCCGTCTGCTACGACGTAGCCTCGTTCCTCTGGCAGGCACGCGCCGGATATCCCGAAGAACTGCGCGCATCTCTGCTGCACGACTACATCGACGCCCTGAAGCAGTACATGCCGGTCGACGAAGCTGAATTCAGACGTCTCCTGCGCCACTTCGTCCTCTTCCGCACCCTTCAGGTACTCGGCGCATACGGCTTCCGGGGATACTTCGAGAAAAAACCGCATTTCATCCGCAGCATTCCCGGCGCACTCGACAACCTGCGCCGCCTCCTGGCCGAAGACTATCCCGAATATCCCTACCTGACCGACGTCCTGCACCGGCTGACGGAACTGAAACAGTTCGCCGGCGAACGCAAACGCCTGCTGACCGTCAAAATCGTCAGCTTCGCATACAAAAAAGGTATTCCCGACGATCCGAGCGGCAACGGAGGCGGATTCGTCTTCGACTGCCGCGCCATCAACAACCCTGGAAAATACGAACGCTACAACGTATTCACCGGACTGGACGAACCGGTCGTCCGCTTCCTTGAAAACGACGGCGAAGTACTCGACTTCCTCCGTCATGTATACACGCTGCTCGACGCCTCCGTCAAGCGATACATCGACCGCGGATTTTCGCACCTCATGGTCGGCTTCGGATGTACGGGCGGACAGCATCGCTCCGTTTACTGCGCACAGCGGCTTGCAGAGTATCTTCGCACGCGCCACGAAGTGAATATTAATCTGATTCACCGCGAACAGAATATCGAACACGACTTTGAACCCCTTTCACATCTGCACCGACAATAAATACAATAATATGAAAGCAATGATTCTTGCGGCCGGTCATGGAAGCCGCCTTAAACCGATTACCGACAATATGCCCAAAGCGCTCGTACCCGTTGGCGGACGTCCACTGCTCGAACACGTCATACTTCGCCTCAAGGCGGCGGGCTTTTCGCATATCGTCGTCAACGTGCACCATCTGGGACGGCAAATCGTCGATTTCCTTGCAGCCAACAACGACTTTGGCCTGAAAATCGATATCTCGGACGAAAGCAATTACCTGTTCGACACGGGTGGAGGCATCAAGCATGCCGCCCCCTTCCTGAACGGCACGGAACCGTTTCTCGTACACAACGTGGACATCTTTTCAGACGTCGATCTGAAAGCGTTCTACATGTCTCACCGCACTTCCGACACGCTCGCGACGCTGCTGGTCAGCCGCCGCGCTTCGTCGCGCCAGTTACTGTTCGACAACGACCACCGCCTGTGCGGCTGGCGTAACCGCGAAACGGGCGACGTGAAGTCGTTTTATCCCGGATTCGACCCCTCGAAACATCTGGAATATGCCTTCGGCGGCATCCACGTCATTTCGCCTGCCATTTTCCAGCTGATGGAGGAATGGACGGGAAAGTTCTCCATCATCGATTTTTATTTATCCGTTGCGACACGGATACTGATCCGCGCCTACCCGATGGACGACGGCATGGAAATCATCGATGCGGGGAGTATCGATACCTTGCAGGACGCCGAGAAATGGAGTAAAGTGCATGATGCTTAAATGTGTTTATTATTTTTGCGAAAGATTAAGATATATTATGTGTCTAAATTTTGAATGTTTTACAAAGAATATATAAATTTGCACCCAATATAGCAATGGTTGCCTGCACGCTTTATTTTCCGTAGAAACGGACAACTTTTTTTTCCGCAGGAAAACAGTGTACAGGTATAAACGAAAACCGTTTTGATGAAAAACGGGGTATAATTCTCTTTTATTACATGGTGTATTTTTCTCTTCCCGCGGTTCTCGCGGGAAGAGATTTTTTTTTCGAGGGTAGGGTAGGGAAGAGATCCGGCACGCAGATGTGCCCTATATTATATAATGTATAGTCGCACCTTCTGAAGCCGCGATATGAATCTTAACCGGATTGTAACGGCGGCGTTGTCGCTTCGTAACAATTCCGGTTTATTTTTGTGCAGAAATTTAACAATCAGAGAAATGAAAAAAGCAATTGTAATAATTATTCTTTTATTGAGCGTATTGCCGGCCGTTCGGGCGCAGAAAATCAAAGGTTCGGACACGATGTTGCCCCTGTCGCAGCAGGAAGCCGAGAATTACATGAAAACCAATCCTTCGCAAACGGTTGTAGTGACCGGCGGCGGGAGCGGCGTAGGCATCTCGGCCTTGATTGAGGGTACGACCGACATCGCGCAGTCGTCGCGCAAAATCAAGTTCGACGAACGGCAGAAACTGCGCGAAAGCGGCAAGACGGTGAAAGAAATTGTCGCCGCATACGACGCGCTGGCCGTCATCGTACATCCGGACAACCGGGTCGGACGTCTCACGCGCGAACAGCTGGAGGGTATCTTCACCGGCAAAATCAAAAACTGGAAGGAAGTGGGTGGTGACGACCTGCAGATCGTTCCCTATTCGCGGGAAACGTCTTCGGGCACTTACGAATTTTTCAGGGAGCGCATTCTGGAAAACAAAAACTACAAGAACGGGATTATGAGCATGCCGGCCACAGGCGCAATCATTCAGTCGGTCGGTCAGACACGGGGCGCCGTCGGCTACGTGGGACTGGCCTATCTCAACAAAGGCGTAAAGGCGGTTCGGATCTCCTGCGACGGAGGCAAGTCGTTTGTCGAGCCATCCGTAGCAACGGCAAAAGACGGGACGTATCCCGTCGTGCGCCCGCTGCTGTATTACTACACGACTCAGTCGGAAGACAAGGCAAAGGCGTTTATCGACTACGTGCTGTCCGACGCCGGACAAAAGATTGCTTCGGATATCGGATTCATTTCTTCAAAATGAAAAAAATAAGACGATTCACGACCTCTCTGATCGAAGGATTGTTTGCGTTGAGCGGGAGTGCGACCGGTCTTGTGATTCTGTTGATTGTCGTTTTCCTGTTCAGGGAAGGTCTGGGGTTGTTTCGGAGTTCCGCGGTAGAAGCGGGTTATGTGTTGTGCGTGCATACGGACAATACGGTCGGAAAGCTTGACGCGAAACAGATCAGGCGAATCTTCGATTCCGAGATTACACGATGGCAGGAAGTGGACGGCGGGGACGAAGAAATCATGCTGTTCCGGTTCGACGAGATATTTTCTCTTTATTCCGAAGAAGAACTGGGCGACGACTACGCCCTGCTTCCCCAAAAGCTGGGCGAAGTGATTGAGCGGAATCCTGCCATTCTCGCTTTTCTGCCCGAGAGATATCTGCCTGCAGAGATGGGCGCCGTCAGGGTTCTGCAGAGCGGACGGATTTCGCCGGCCGACTTTTTCGGCGGAACGGAATGGATGCCGACCGCCACGCCTGCTCCGCAGTTCGGGACGCTTCCGCTGCTCCTGGGTACTTTGTGGGTGAGTATCTTTGCCATCCTCATTGCGCTTCCTCTGGGGCTGGGCGTGGCTGTCTACATGTCCGAGCTGGCCGGTGAACGGATCCGGAAACTGCTGAAGCCGGCGATCGAACTGCTGGCGGGCATTCCGTCGGTCGTATACGGTTTTTTCGGTCTGGTGGTGCTTGTGCCGCTGATTCAGCGGACGCTTCATCTTCCGGTGGGCGAAACGGGACTGGCGGGCAGTCTGATACTGGCCATCATGGCGTTGCCGACGATTATCTCCATTACGGAGGATGCGCTGCGCAACACGCCCGAAACTTTGCGCGAGGCCAGTCTGGCGCTGGGGGCTACGCACTGGCAGACGATCTGCCGGGTGATTGTCCCGTATGCCGCGTCGGGTATCAGCGCGGCGGTGGTGCTGGGTGTCGGGCGTGCTGTGGGCGAAACGATGGCGGTGATGATGGTCACGGGCAATGCGGCCGTGATGCCTCATTCGCTGTTCGAGTCCGTACGTACCATTCCCGCAACGATTGCCGCCGAGCTGGGCGAAGCGCCTGCAGGCGGGACGCATTATCGGTCGCTGTTTCTGCTGGGGTGTGTGTTGTTTGTCATCACGATGGTCATCAGCGTTTCGGCGGAGATGATTTCGAACAGGCAGCACGGCAAGGGACTGTGAGCACGTGAAACGGGTAGATGAAGCAGCAGGGAACGGAGGTGTTGAAAATGGACAGAAAAGTAAAACAGAAAATGGCGTTCATCCTCTTCCGCTCGCTGAGCGTGATGGTAGCAGGGCTTTTATTCTGGATATTGGGGTTTATCGTATACAACGGCATTCAGGTTGTCAGCTGGGAATTTCTGACGACTGCGCCGACGGAAGGGATGACGGCGGGAGGCATTTTCCCGGCCATTGTCGGGACCGTGTGCCTGATTGCGGGAAGTATTGTTTTTGCCTTTCCGGCAGGACTTATGTCCGGTATTTATATAAGCGAATATGCAGGCAACGGGCGCGTGGTGAAATTCATGCGCATAATGACCAATAATCTGAGCGGCATCCCTTCCATCGTGTTCGGGCTGTTTGGAATGTCATTGTTTGTCAATACGTTTGAGTTTGGCGATTCCATTATTGCCGGCTCGCTTACGCTCGGACTGCTGATATTGCCGCTGATCATCCGCACGGCCGAAGAGGCGCTGAAAGCCGTTCCCGCGTCGTATCGCACGGGCAGTCTTGCCCTGGGAGCAAGCCGGTTGCAGACCACTGTGCGTGTAGTGCTGCCGATGGCATTTCCCAATATCATCACGGGATTGATTCTGGCAACGGGAAGGGTTTCCGGCGAAACGGCACCGGTACTGTTTACCGTGGCCGCCTATTTCCTGCCGAAACTGCCGTCAAGTATTTTCGACCAGGTGATGGTACTGCCCTATCATCTCTATGTCATCGCCACCGGCGGAACCGACCTCGAGGCTTCGCGTCCGATTGCCTACGGCACGGCGCTGGTGCTTGTGGTCATTGTTTTTCTGATAAATCTGCTGGCGACGGCGCTGCGGCGATATTTCGGTAAAAAAGTAAAAACAAACTAATCCGCATGATTGAAACAAAAAACATCAATTTCTATTACGACCGTTTTCATGCATTGAAAAATATCAGCATGCAGATGGACATTCACAGCGTGACGGCATTCATCGGTCCGTCGGGTTGTGGAAAATCGACCTTCCTGCGTCTTTTCAACCGGATGAACGACTTGATAGCGAACACCCGCATGACCGGCGAATGTCTGATAGACGGACACAACATATATCACAAATCCGTTCAGGTCGATGAATTGCGAAAAAAAGTAGGAATGGTCTTTCAGAAACCCAATCCGTTCCCGAAATCCATTTTCGAAAACGTGGCGTACGGTTTGCGGGTGAACGATGTACGCAACAAATCCTTCATCGCGCAACGCGTGGAAGAATCGTTGCAGGCCGCCGCACTGTGGGACGAAGTCAGGGACAAACTGAAAAAATCGGCTTTCGAACTCTCGGGCGGACAGCAGCAGCGTCTTTGCATTGCCCGCGCCCTGGCTGTCGCGCCTTCCATCCTGCTGATGGACGAACCGGCTTCGGCGCTCGATCCCATCTCGACGTCCAAAATAGAAGAACTGATTTATTCGCTGAAAAAGGACTATACCATCGTCATCGTAACCCACAACATGCAGCAGGCAGCCCGCGTCAGCGACAAAACGGGCTTTTTCATGCTGGGCGAACTGATTGAATTTAACGACACAAAAAAGATGTTCCTGAATCCCGAAAAAGAACAGACACAAAACTATATTACCGGACGGTTCGGATAAAAACGGCCGGATTTTTCCCCGGCATACAAAACCGTCCCGCAAGAAAGGGTGCAATTCAAATTGTCGCACACGCATTATTGGAGTGATTTAGCGTATGCACCTGAGTTCTACCTGAGAATTACAATAAATGACGTGATCAAACGCGGCTGTTTTCCGTCCGGTTTTGCCTGTCGTGCGGTTACACGACGCTACTTTCCGATCGATTTCTTCCTTCGTGTAAATGCAGTTGACCGTCCCGATTGCTTCGTTCCCTGTCGCGACGGATACGCCGCCACCTCGCCGGAATGTGACATGCCGCGACACGGCAGACGGCATTGCGAATGCGGCGCAGTTTTCTACCAACATATTGTCCCTGCCGGGACAGGGCTCGCATGTTCTCCGTCCCGTTAGCGGACGGAATGTCGGTAGAATTGAAAT
>JAIRYD010000172.1 GCA_031267935.1 Tannerella sp. | reverse complement strand
CGTCGCACGAGGCCAGCAGCAGCGCGGCGGCGGCCGTCGTGACAATCAGTTTGTTCAATGCAGTCATAATATTCTATTTACGTTGTGTTTGAATGTGATTAATCCTGTCGGACGCCCGGCGTCGCGGCGCCCGTTCGATTGCGGCCGTCGCAATCGCCCGATTGCGGGTGTCGCAATCGCCCGATTGCGGATGTCGCAATCGGGCGGTTGCGGATGCGGCAACCGGACGGCGGCGACGGTGGCCGCCGGACGGGCCGTGCGGGCGGCGTGCAGGCGTGCCATCAGTATCCGGGGTTCTGGACGAGGTTCGGGTTCTGGTCGATCACGTCCTGCGGGATGGGCAGCTTGTACGACAGTTCGTTGAAGGGATACATCTGCGCCGGTCGTCCTTCATCCCGGGCGTATACGGCGTTCATCACCTCTTCGACGCGGTCGAGCCGCACGAGGTCGAACCAGCGTTCGCCCTCGAAGGCCAGTTCCAGCCGCCGTTCCTTGAGATAGGCGTTCAGGATGGCTTCGCGGCCGGCCGAGGCCGAGGCGGGCAGGTTGCTCAGGCCGGCGCGACGGCGCGTAAGGTTGACGAGGGCGGCCGCGCCGCTGAAATCGTTTTTGGCGATCAGCGCTTCGGCCTTCAGCAGCAGGATGTCGGCATAGCGCATCTTGATGATGCTGTTGTAGGCGCTCCGGCATTTGTACATGAAGGCGTAGCTGTCGGCCGGATAGTAGATGTTCCATCCGCAGGGGTAGAAGACGACCGATTCCGCATAGCGGCGGTCGCCCGATTCGCTGTGGAAGGCGCGCACGAGGTCGCGCGAGGGAGTGATCCATTTCGCCCAGGTGAAATAGAACGTCCAGTCGTCCAGCGGACGGCCGAACATCCACGTCGCCCAGTTGGCGTTGCCGGGGAAGAACTGGGCCTCGAAGATCGTTTCCACCGCGTTGCGCGTCTGCGTGTCGACGGCTTTGTTGTCCTGCGAGGGCGGCTGCGAGGGGTCGGCCAGCGCGACGCCGAAGAGCTGTCCGAAGTCCGCCTCCAGCGCGAAGCCGTCGGCCTCCAGCGCGTCGGCATACTGAATCACCTTGTCGTAGTCGCGCAGCGGCTTTTCGGCATAGACCTTTGCCAGCAGCGCGCGCGCCACCGATTTCGAGAACGCGGTCTTGTCGGACGGGTTGTTGTCCGGGGCGTGCGCCAGCGATTCGAGCAGGTCGCGCTCGATCTGCCGGTAGATCTCGATCTCCTCCGTTTGGGGAGGGAAGTAGACGGGATACACGTCGGCCACCGTTTCGGACGTGATGTCGCCCGCCACGTCCGTCACCAGCGGCACGTGGCCCCAGATCCGCACCATGTCGAAGTAGATCATCGCGCGCAGTATCCGCGCTTCGGCCTTGTACTGCTGCCGTTCGCCCTCGCCCAGCGCCGGGTCGGCCACCAGGTCGATATTCGCGATCAGCTTGTTGGCCTGCGCGATGTTGCCCATGTGACCGGTCCAGTCGCGCTTCAGGTTCGTGTTCGAGCCTTCGATGGAGTTCACCTCGAAGGGCGTCGTTTCCGCGTTCGGCGAGCCGGCATACGCGTTGTCGGAATGTGACTCGGCCAGCAGCAGCATGTCGAGATACCAGTGTTCCTGACCGTTGCGGTACAGGTTGATCAGCGTCTGGCGATGAGATACTACGGCCGCCCTGTCGCGGAAGGCCACCTGCACGCTGTCGTCGCCCGCGCCTTCCGTCACGTCCGAATATGCCGCGACAGGATCGTAGTCCAGCGAGCACGAGGCCAGACAGCATACACCTATTATCGGTAATACATATTTAATGTTCATGTCCTTGTTTATTTAGAATTCAATATTAAGCCCGAATACGTACGACTTGCTGTGCGGATAGCTACCCCAGTCGATCCCCTGCACCGCACCGTTGCCGCTCCACTCGTTCACCTCGGGATCCATCCCCCGGTATTTCGTGACGGTAAGCAGGTTCCGCGCCGTGAAATAAGGTTGCAGCCGCATCACGCCCAGTCGTTTCAGCATGCCGCCCGCGAAACTGTACGAGAGCGAGACGTCCTTCACGCGCAGATAGCTGCCGTCTTCAATGAAGTACGACGACGGCTGGAGGTTGAATCCCGCGCGCGGCACGTCGGTCGCCTGGCCCGGCGTGCGCCACCGCTCCAGCACGCGCGTCGACTGGTTCTTCAGGTCGTACATCCCCTCCGTGTCGCCCTTCGAGGCATTGAACACATCGTTGCCCGCCGAGCCCTGAATGAAGACACTCAGGCTGAAGCGACGGTACGTAAACGTATTCGTCAGTCCGTACGTGAACACCGGGTTCGGGTCGCCGATGTAAGCCTTGTCCGACGCCGTGATCTTCCCGTCTTCGTTCGTGTCGCGATACCGCAGCTCGCCCGTCTCCGCGTCCACGCCGTCGCTGATGTAGCCGAAGAATCCCCCGAGCGGACGCCCGGGCTCGTTGCGCACGATGCGCATCTGGTGAAACGCGTCCGTCGTCTCGGCGTCATAATAGATCTGCTGCAGCTCCAGACGCTTCAGCTTATTCCTGTTGAACGAAATGTTGAAGTCCGTGTCCCACCCGAACGCGCCCCTCAGATTGCGCGAACCGACAGCCAGCTCGAAACCGCTGTTCGTCATCTCGCCCTCGTTGCGCACGATGCTGCTCGCCGCCGCCGCGCCGGCCGGCAGCGACACGTACATCAGCATGTCGGTCGTATGCTTGTAATAATAATCCATCGTCACCGAAAGCCGGTTCTGCAGCAGCGTCACGTCCAGCCCCACATTGCGCTGCGACGTAGTCTCCCACGTCAGGTCCGACGTCCGCAGATTGGCCTGCGTGATGAGCGGCGTCGCGTCCGAACGTCCCGGCTCGAACCACGCCTGACGGCTGATGTTGTAACGCTGAAGGTAGGCATAATCCCCCACCCCCGACTGGTTGCCCGTCTGCCCCCAGCCCGCGCGGATCTTCAGATCGTCCAGCCACGTCAACGCTCCCATGAACGCCTCCGACGACAGACGCCACGCCGCCGAAAACGAAGGAAACGTGCCCCACCGGTGATCCGGATGCAGCTTCGACGAACCGTCCTCCCGTATGTTCACAGTCACCAGGTACTTGCTGTCGAAATTGTACGACAGCCTTCCGAAGACCGACATGAGGCCCCACGCCGAAGCGTCCGAACCCGTATTGTCCCATGCAATCTTGTTGGCCGCATTGAGCGTGTGAATCGTCGCATCCTTGAAATGCGTACCGTTGACGTAGCTCTTCGTCCAGTCGTAATCCGTCCACGACGTACCCGCCATCGCCTCCACATGATGGCGCCCGAACGCCTTTTTATACGTCAGCACATTGTCGAAGATCAGCAGCGTATACGCGTTGCGCGTATCCTCCGCCGAACCCCAATCGTCGCGGTCCGCACCGTGCACGGGCGGCACGAACTTCGTCAGGATCCCGTTCCGACGGTCCAGCGTGAACGACGACCTCAGATTCAGCGCCGGCGCGAACGTAAACGTCGCATTGCCCGACGCGATCAGCCGGTTCTCGCTGTCCTTGTTGTGACGGCCGTTCTCCAGCGACTCGACCGGATTGGTAATGTTCTGTCCGAAGAAAGTGCGGTTATACAGTCCCGTCGTTTCGTCGCGGACCGTCGACGCCGTGGGCAGGTTCACCACCGCCAGCACCACGCCCCCGCGGTTCGACCCCTGCCCCGTCGTCACGCCGTTGGTCGCATTGTCCGAATAAGACACGTTGGCGTTAATATGCACCCATTTCTTCACCTGATTCTCGACATTCGCCCTGAAGTTGTAACGCCGGAAGAAGGCCGAATTCAGCACCCCTTTCTCGTCCAGATAACCGCCCGACACGTAGTAACGCAACTTATCGTTTCCGTCCGACACCTGCAGCTGATAGTTCTGCGTGATGCCCGTCCCGTATACCTCGCCGAACCAGTCCGTACGGTCGGTCGAACCTGCCGGAATGGCGCCGGGGCGTATCTCGTCCATCAGCTCCTTGTACTGCACGGCGTTGAGCGACTCGATGTGGTTGGATACCCGGTTGACGCCCACCTGCGTGGTGAGGGCGATCCGCGCGCCCGTTTCCGCCTGACGCGTCGTGATGAGCACCACGCCGTTGGCCGCACGCGAACCGTAGATAGCGGCCGACGACGCGTCCTTCAATATCTGCAGGCTGGCAATATCGTTGGGCGAAAGGAAATTCAAATTATCTACCGGCACGCCGTCCACCACGTACAGCGGATCGTTGCTGCCGTTGAACGAAGTCGTCCCGCGCACCCGTATGACCATGCCGGCGCCCGGCGAACCGTTCGGCTGGTACACGTTTACCCCCGCCGCCTTCCCCTGAATGGCCTGCGCCGCGCTGATGATCGGACGTGCGTCAATATCCTTTGTCGACACGAGCGACACCGCGGTCGTGACGTCTTTCTTTGCCACCGTGCCGTAGCCGATCACAATCACCTCGTCCAGCGCCTGCATGTCCTCCGCAAGTCTGACGGTCAGAGATACGCCCTCCCCCGATGGCGCTTTCACTTCCTGCGTCACGTATCCGATGAAGGAGACCTGCAGGACGGCATCGTCCTGCACGCTCAGCGCGAAACGCCCGTCCAGGTCCGTGACCGCCCCGTTGGCCGTGCCTTTTTCGACGACGTTTGCGCCGATGACCGGCTCGCCGCCGCTGTCGACGACGACGCCCGATATTCTTCGCCTCTGCTGTACGGCGGCGGGTTTTGCCATCGATTCCGTTTTCGGTACGATTATTTTGCTGTGGTCGAGGTAGACTACGATCTGTTTGCCCAGAATGCGGTAGGCAAGTTGGGTGTGGTCGAACATCCGGTCGAGGATCTGCTCTATTTCGGCATTGTCCATGTCGATGCTTACTGTCTTGTCCGTTTCATGGTCGACGCTGTTTGTCCATACAAAGACGTAGTCGCTGTTTCTTTCGATTTCGGTGATGGCCTGCCGGATGGTCGTGTGGGTGAGGTGCAGCGACGCTTTGGCGCCCTGCGGACGCGCCTCATGCGCCGATAGCAGGCTTACCCCAAAAATAAACATCAGTACGGTGGCTTTCATCTTCCTGAAAACACGAACATTCATGCGGGAGATTTTTTTATCCCCGTATAAGGATGGATATTCAATCTTTTTCATACATTTGTGAGTTATTAAATGGTTAGTTACATTACTGAGGAATCTTAAGTAATTGATTGTATTCGGATCGGGCGGTATGTGATATACCGTCCGATCTTTTATGGCGGGTCGTGTTTCATATTCGGTTTCATTTTAGTGTGTGGTTTGATTCGTGATTCAATCTCCGCTCAGTACTGGAGATATATTGTTTTCTCGTTTCGCATGTATCGTGTGGACGAAAGCAGTGCGATGGTTTCCATTACGTCGTCCAGATTGTCGGACAGATAGATCTTGCCCGTACACGTTCTGGCGGCGAAGCTGACGTCGTCGTGCACGTTGAACGAGAGGTTGTAGTACCGCTTGAGCAGGCGCAGCACTTCGTCTACGGGTGTATGGTCAAGCATGATATAGCTGTCTTTCCAGCTCAGGTATGCGGTCACGTCGACGTGTTTCCTGTCCCACCGGCTATGGCTGTAAGTAAGCATGTCGTGGGGCGTCATGAACATTTCGCTGTCCGAATCGGCTTTTACGCTGACGTTGCCTTCGACCAGCACGATCGATTGCGCATCGTCGTCACTGTATGCCGAGATGTTGAATTTAGTGCCGTACACCTGCACCCGGAAGCCGTCCGTATGCACCACAAAGGGTTTGTTCCGCGCTTCGGCCACTTCGATATACATTTCGCCCGACAGGTGTATTTCGCGTGTTTCGCCTGTGAAGGCGACGGGAAACTCGAGTACGGTGCCCGAGTTCAGCCACACCTCTGTGCCGTCCGGCAGCGTGAGCTGCGATCGTTTGCCGTAAGGGACGACGAGTTTGTTCATTTTCGCGTTTCCTGTTTCGAGGATGGTGGTCTTTCCGCCGTTGGCTTCATGGACGATTGTTTGTCCGCTCTCGTTTACTTGTACGAACACGTTCTTTTCAAACGCGGTCGTGTCGTCCGTAATCAGATAGATGTCCTTTGCTTCCAGATTCTCGCCGACGATGGTGTGTGGCGGCAGGTCCGCGCGTGCACCTTTCGTACCGTTATAGTAATGATGGAGCGAGAGCCCGGCAGCGAGTGCGAGGCAGGCGGCGGCTGCATACGCGACGAGGCGTCGTGCGGGACGATGTCTGCGCCCCTGTCCGACGGTTGCCCGGATGCGTTGACGGAGGTGTTCCGTCTCGATGTCGCTCAGTGGTTCGCTGTCCAGGTGCAGGCCGGCGAACAGGCCGGCGGCTTTTTCAAATTCACCTTTCAGTTCGGGACGGGTTTTCAGGAAATCGTTCCAGAAGGTTTCCAGTTCGCGGTCGCCCGTCAGACGCCAGAGCGCGAAGCGGTCGTCGGCCAGAAAGTCGCTGCAGTTTTGTATCGTTGTTTTTTCTTTGTTGTCGTTCATGGACAGTAATCCTTTTTATAGGTAAGACGGCGGACGGCGTTTTTTGTTCCCTGTTTTTTTCGAAAATAATGTTTGAAGGCATGCGGATGACACGGGCGGGCGTTTTTTTGCGGGAAAAGGGATGCGTTTTGCCGGTTAAGCGCTATCTTCGCGTCACGATTGTAAAAATTCATTGTGATGAGATCTATATATAATGTATTGGGACTGATGTCGGGCACTTCGCTCGACGGCTTGGACATGGCGCTGTGTCGTTTCGAGCAGACGGCCGGACGCTGGGAGTATGAAGTGATTGGCGCCGAGACGCGACCCTATTCCGACGAGCTGCGTGCACGGCTGGAGGGCTCTGTCACGCTTTCGGCATACGAGTTCGTGAAGCTGGACGTCGAGCTGGCGGGGGTGATGGCGGCTGCCGTTCGTTCGTTTCTGGCGACGCAGCCGGTGAGACCCGATTTTCTGTCATCGCACGGACATACGACCTTTCACCGGCCGGAGCTGGGCCTCACTTCGCAGATCGGGAGCGGCGCCGTGCTGGCGTCGCATACGGGCATTACGACGGTATGCGATTTTCGTACGTGCGACGTGGCGCTCGGCGGGCAGGGGGCGCCGCTCGTGCCGGTGGGCGACGAACTGCTGTTCGGGCATTACGATGCATGTCTGAACCTCGGCGGTTTTTCCAATATCTCGTTTCGCGAGGCGGGGCGCAGGGTCGCTTTCGACGTGTCGCCCTGCAACATGGCGCTGAACTATCTTGCCGGACTGCTGGGTATGTCCTGCGACCGCGACGGCATGACGGCGCGCAGCGGACGGGTGGACGGCGCGTTACTGGAAGAGTTGAATGCGCTGGATTTTTATCGCCGGCGTGGCGCCAGGTCGCTGGGCAGGGAGTGGTTCGAGGCCGTGTTTCGCCCGTGCCTCGATGATACGGAGCTGTCCGTGCCCGACAAACTGCGCACGCTGACGGAGCATATCGCCATGCAGCTGGCGGATGCTTCGCACGGAGATGTCGGCGAAACCATGCTTGTGACGGGCGGCGGGGCGCGAAACGTCTTTCTGATGGAACGGCTGCGCGTGCTCGGCCACAGAACGATTGTCGTTCCCGACCTGCAGACGGTCGACTTCAAGGAGGCGATCATCTTTGCCTTCCTGGGCGTGCTGCGCATGCGGGGCGAAATGAACTGTCTGCGCGACGTGACGGGAGCGGATGCCGACAGTTGCGGAGGGGCGGTGTACAGGGGGAATGATGAACGATGAATGATGAACGATGAATGGGGATCTCAAAAAAAACAGCATCCCGAAACCATTGTATTATTCAAAAAAAACGTACATTTGTCCCTTGTACGCACGGACTGAAAACCCACTCCGTACGTACGCAGGAAAAACAAACTTTTAACAATAAACATTATGAAAACAATTGTTTTGCTCATTACAACGCTATTAATCTCCGTCGCCCTGCAAGCACAGGATCGGCAGAGTAACGGCCCGCGTTTCACGGCCGAAGAAATGGCCCAGCGCCAGACCGAATGGATGACATCCGAACTGAAACTCACATCCGCACAAACAGCCCCCGTCGATTCGATCAACAGACTCTTCGCCCAGGCCCAGCAAATCCTCTTCCAGTCCGCCGACGGCGACCGCGAAAAGATACGCGAAGCCTTGACCGCACTCAACCAGGAGAAAGAAAAGGCGCTGTCCGCCGTACTGACCGGCGAACAACTGGACGAATACAAAAAAAAATCAGCCGAAATGATGAACCGCCGGCGAAGATAACCCGTCGACAGCCATTCAGCAATCGCCGGAAAAAACAAAACAAACTTGGGCGCCACCTCCGTCCGTCCACCGGCGCACACCCGGAACCAGGCGCCGTCGCAGCCGGGCAGGAATCCTGCATCTCGTTCCGCTTGCCATTCAAGCGGCCGCATCCCGTCACATTACCCCTCCCGCAGCGTCACTCCACACCCGGCCACGAAAAAAAAAGCAAATAAATTCCTTTTTTCGGAAAAACTTTCGTATGTTTGCCGGCGAATTGAAAAGTGGACAGATTTGTATAGCTTGCAACCACGGGAAAAAATGCTAAAAAGAACATCTTCGCCGTTCGGCAATCTTTCACAATCCCCCCTTCTCGATTCATGATGTTTAACTAAACTAAATTACAAACGAAATGAGTTATTTATTTACCTCCGAATCGGTGTCTGAAGGACACCCCGACAAAGTCGCCGATCAAATCTCGGACGCCTTGCTGGACGAATTTCTTGCATACGACAGAAATTCAAAAGTAGCATGCGAAACGCTCGTAACCACCGGTCAGGTCGTACTGGCAGGCGAAGTCAAATCAAGCGCATACATCGACATGCAGGAAGTAGCCCGCAACGTCATCGGACGCATCGGTTACACCCGTAGCGAATATCAATTCGAAGCCAGATCATGCGGCGTACTCTCGGCCATTCACGAACAGAGCAGCGACATCAATCGCGGCGTCGAACGTATCGACCCCTACGAACAGGGAGCAGGCGATCAGGGAATGATGTTTGGCTATGCCACGAAAGAAACGGCAAACTACATGCCCCTGGCGCTGGACCTCTCGCACGCCCTGCTGAAAGAACTGGCGCTGATACGAAAAAAGGAACCGGCACTGATGCCCTACCTCCGTCCGGACGCCAAAAGCCAGGTCACCGTCGAATACGACGACAACGGCACACCGCTCCGTATCGACACCATTGTCGTTTCCACCCAGCACGACGAATTCGTCGACACCACCGACGGTCGCTCACAAGCCGAAGCCGACGCCGCCATGGCCGAAAAAATCCGTGCAGACGTGATTCACATCCTTATCCCTCGCGTCAAAACACACTATCCCGCAGCAGTACAGGCGCTGTTCAACGACCGGATCATCTACCACGTAAACCCTACGGGCAAATTCGTGATCGGCGGTCCGCACGGCGACACCGGACTGACCGGACGCAAAATAATCGTAGATACATACGGCGGGAAAGGCGCCCACGGCGGCGGCGCCTTCTCGGGCAAAGACCCCTCGAAAGTAGACCGCTCCGCAGCCTATGCCGCACGCCATATTGCCAAAAATCTGGTAGCGGCAGGCGTGTCCGACGAAGCGCTGGTACAAATCTCGTATGCCATTGGCGTCGCACGTCCGACCAGCATATTTGTCAATACGATGGGCCGTTCGAACCTGAAAATAAGCGACGGTGAGATTTCACGCAAAGTAGAAACACTGTTCGACCTTCGCCCGAAAGCAATCGAGGAACGCCTGAAACTGCGCAATCCCATCTATCTGGAAACAGCCTCCTACGGTCATTTCGGCCGCGAACCGCGCACGGTGAAAAAAACGTACGCATCGCGCTATTCACCCACCCCGACAACCCTCGAAGTCGAACTGTTCACGTGGGAAAAAACCGACTGCGTAGATATGTTGAAGGACGCTTTCGGACTGTAATCTCCGTTTTCTTTTATTCAAACACGGAGCACACGGAGAGGCTTACCGGGGAAGGGGGGGGACATTGGGGACTGTGGGGACTTACCTCGGCTATGAAATGGATGTCCGTCATACCCCGGTATGCGCGCATTTTCGGGCTTCGTCCTGCAAAAAGCATCTCAGATAAATTTGTGACGTTTATTTTCAGACAGCTCCTTATAACCTGAGTTATGGATAAGAAATCATCCATAACACACCCCCCTGCCCCCTCTCAAGAGCAATGTCACCGGGATAAGCCTGAAAAGGGTCCCGTTTCGTCGTCACTGTGAGGAGGAATGACGAAACAATCCGGTAATTATCAGTAATTTACGGATTGTTTCCTGCTTCGTACCTCGCAGTCGCAAATGACGAAACAGGGCTTTCGCGACAGCCCCTTTCTTCTTGAACATCACCAGTCGACAGGATCCTGTCCGGAGGCAATCAGATAGTCGTTTGCGCGGCTGAAATGTTTGTTGCCGAAAAAGCCCCTGTGCGCCGAGAGGGGCGAAGGGTGTGCGGAGGAGAGTATCAGGTTGCGCGAGGAGTTGATGAAGTTTCCTTTTTTCTGGGCGTATGCGCCCCAGAGCATGTAGACGACGTATTTGCGTGCGGCGTCGAGCTGGTGTATGACGGCGTCGGTAAACGTTTCCCATCCTTTGTGCTGGTGCGAGCCTGCGGCATGTGCACGGACGGTGAGCGTGGCGTTCAGCAGCAGGACGCCCTGATCGGCCCAGCGCGTAAGGTCGCCGCTGCGCGGAACGGGCCGGCCCAGATCCGATTCTATTTCCTTGAAGATATTGACCAGCGAAGGCGGGAACGGCACGCCGTCGCATACCGAAAAACACAGCCCGTGCGCCTGCCCCGGTTCGTGATAGGGATCCTGCCCGAGCAGTACGACCTTCACCCGGTCGAACGGGCAGTGTTGAAAGGCGTTGAAGATAAGATTTCCCGAAGGATAGACCGCTGTGTGCGCGTATTCGTCGCGCACGAAGTTTATCAGTTCCGCAAAATAGGCTTTCCCAAATTCGTCCGAGAGGCGTTCCCGCCAGCTTTGCTCAATTTTCACGTTCATGGCACACTGTGTATACTGGATTGTTTTACGGGAACAAATGTACGGAAAAACACGCCGTCCGGGTGCATTTTCGACGAAGAAAAATATTATATGCGGATTTTTGCCGTATTCGGATAATTATTCGTACTTTTGCCACACGATTTTACGGCCCCGTAGTTTAGTGAATAGAACGTCAGATTCCGGTTCTGAAGGTCACAGGTTTGAGTCCTGTCGGGGTCACCACTTTATGCAGGCATGGAAGAAAAATCCGGCATGATTCCCTAAAACTGAAAATAGATAAACGGTACAATACCCGCGCTCCTGACCTGAATCACGATGAAGATGGCCAGGACGAGATAAAGCGCCTGCAGCAGGAGGGGCGAACGCGTAACCACCTGTTGCATCGTGGCGTTCATGCGTGCAGGCAGGAAGTGAATGACGTAGCCCGTTATTAACAGAAATGCCACACCGGGATAGCCTTCGACGAACTGCCTCAGTATTTCGGGATGAAATGCGGTAAAAATACGTTCCAGCACTTCGCAGCCTGTTTGTACCGAGTCGGCGCGGAAAAATATCCAGCCGAAACACACCAGATGAAACGTCACGATGACGCCCGTTACACGGCGCAAAGGCGTCATCTCTTTCCCTGCCTTCCTGAAACTGCCGAAATGGTGCATCACCCACTTGTGGACGGCCAGCGAAAGGCCATGAAACGCGCCCCACGCCATGAATCGCCACGACGCACCGTGCCACAATCCTCCCAGCAGCATCGTCACGAACAGATTCACGTAAGTGCGAAACGTCCCCTTGCGATTTCCGCCAAGCGAGATATACAGATAGTCTTTCAGCCACGTAGAGAGCGAAATATGCCAGCGGCGCCAAAATTCGGTGATGGTAGCCGACCGGTATGGCGAATCGAAGTTTATCCGGAAACGAATCCCCAGCAGCAGGGCAATCCCGATGGCCATGTCCGAATAACCCGAAAAATCGCAGTAGATCTGCAGCGCATAGCCGTATACGCCCAGCAGGTTTTCCACGCCGGTATACAGGGCCGGCGCATCAAAAATGCGGTCGACAAAGTTGACGCTGATGTAATCCGATATGACGCATTTCTTCAACAGTCCGCAGATAATCAGATATAACCCTTCGCCCATCTGTGCACGCGTGAGTACGGGCTTCTTGTACATCTGCGGGATGAAATCGCAGGCGCGTACGATCGGCCCGGCAACAAGTCCGGGGAAAAACGAGATGTAGAAAAGATAATCCGTCCAGCGTTTCAATGGGGCGACGCGATTTCGATAGACATCAATGATATAACTCATCGACTGAAAGGTGAAGAACGAGATGCCGACGGGCAGAAAAATGTCGAACGGTTCGTACGTCAGTTGTGTCCACGCGGTGATGTGGAACCAGCCGCCTGCGGTCTGCAGGATCATCAGGAACAGATTGCACATGAGGTGGGCATACTTGAACACCGACAGCATGCCCAAATTGATGCACATGCTGAGCGCCACGCACCATTTTTGCTTCCGGCGCGAATCGCCGGACGCCTCGATACCGCGCCCGATAAAGAAATCGGATGTCGCCGTAAAGATCAGCAGCAGGAACCATAGCCCGCTGGTTTTGTAGTAGAAATAGAGCGAAAACAGCGTCACGTAGATGATCCGCGCCCACGTGTTTTTGCGCAGGGCAATAAAGAGCGCGTAGAAGGCGGTAAAGAGCAAAAAGAACAGTCCCGTGCTGAACAGGATCGGCGCGTCGGGATGATACAGGAACAGGCTCCTGCATTTTTCAAGATCAAAAAACATCTGTATGTGATCAGTCAGATTGCTCACACAGTCCAAAATGCTGTCAAATGCCACCGTACGCTTCGTTTTGTTGATTCAGTTTCAGCCTGACCAGCGCTTTGTAGAGCAGTTTTCCCTGTTCGTGATACCCGTCGATGCTGTAGTGTACCCGGTCGCGTCCGAGCAAGTTGGCTTTTCCCCATTTCTCGCACGAATTGGCGCCGCCCGTCGCACCGTACAGGTCGAAGCAGGCAAGTCCTTCCTTTTCGGCATAATCTCTGATGGCTGTCGCAATCTTTCCGATATTCCGGTTCCGCTCGTGCTGCCGCTGCACGCGGCGAAACGATTCGGCCGGCGTCGTAATCAGTATGGCGGTATGGGGCAAATAATGATTTGCCAGCCGGATGAAACTGTCCATCTGCAAGACGAACTGTTCGCTCCTGAATCTCGACCCGGCGAACGATTCGTTTGTGCCGAGCGTGATAATCAGCAGCGAAGGTTTGAACAGCGCCAGTTGTCGGACATATTCCGGACGGGAATAGTTCATGAACATGGCGCCGTTCTGCCCGACGGCGTGGTAGAGCACCCCCGGCCGTCCGTTTGCCAGCGAAAAGCCGTAGTAGCAGTTGGCGTTTGCCGGAAGCTGTCGGCCTGCACTGCCGGATGCACTGTCGCGCGGAGTGGCAAGCAACTGCATCTCGTCCACTTCCGCGGCCATGCGGAACGTGTCGGTCACTACGCCCGGCATGCCCGTTTCGTGCCCCCAGCAAATGTCGACCGCGACGGTATCGCGGCAGGCCGGCAGCATGGGAACGGCTTCATTGTCGCGATACAGGATCAGCTGATTGAAGGCATATCCCGTGCCGTTGACCGGTGCGATACGCACCGTAAATCCTACCTCGTCCGATTGCGTGCGGATGCCCATCGCGCCCGGTCCCAGCGGACAGAGCGGTTCGCGCTGTATGCAGCGTCCTATTTCCCAGTTTTTTATGTTCGATGTGATATCATAGTCTTTCGGTTCGTTGATTTTTGCCAGTTTGAGTGGCGATATCCATCCGCGTCCCGCATTGCCGAACACTTCCTGCAGCATGCGCATCACCTGTCCGCTGTAGAAACCGGCCTGCACGTGCGAATCGCCCAGATGCACGATGTTCACAACCGTATCTTTTCCGGACAGCAGCATCTCCAGTTCGTGCATGAAAACGTCCAGCGAATGTGCCGGATCGATAATCCTGCAAAGCGAATCCACCACGAAATTGATATTCGGACAGACGCTGTCTATCAGCGGTTCGCGCGGATACAGCCGTTCCACTTCCCGGTCATCGTCGAGTTCTTTCGCCGACAGGATGTTGAAAAACGACACGGCAAACACGCCTGTGGCAATGCACACGGCTACGATAATCCCCGTGATGTCAATCCAGTATTTTTTCCACTTCATCATATAATTTTTTTTCCAACATCAACGTATCGAACAGTGCGGCGGCAATCTGACGTCCGCCGCGAAAGCTGAGATGCGTATAATCCTTTCCGGCCCAGCGATTTTTTACATATCGCACCATACTGTTTTCGCCTCCCATCGCGTGAAAGATGCTCCAGAACGGTATGCCGGTCTGCTCTGCAATTTTATACTGCGCATTCCACAGCGCCACCACCGACGGCATCGTTTTGTATGCACCGTTGTGGTAATGGCTTCTGTCCGATACGCCGAGCAGAAGCATGTCGCTTTCGGGAAAACACGTGCGCAAGCGCTTGACGGCTTTTTTCATGTTTTCGGCATACCACTTGTAGTCGTACTGATCGCCGGAAGTCACATTCAGTCCGTACTGAATGATAATCAGGTCGTATGGACGTATTTCGTTCCATGCGCGGCAAGTGTTTTCGTGCAGATTCGCCCACACGATGCCCGTGTTGCTCCGCAGCGAGAAGTTGTCTACCACGACGCCCGCAGGGTCTTCCAGCGCAATGCCCAGCGCCTGCAAATCTTCTGCATTGCGAAAACGTAAACGGCCGTCCGTAAAATGTCCCTGCATCTCGTACTGCCGAATCGAGTCGGTCGACGGCAGTACGTCGCGGATCGTATCCTTCGCGCCGTTGCATATCAGCCGTACTTCGGCATGCGAATTGCCGGAATAGATGAATTTGAGTGACGACGCTTCTTCCAGTCCCGGATAATTGTCGGTGGTCCTGAACGAGATGGATGCTTCGCCGTCTTCGGTGTCGAACGACAGCCCGGACAGTGCGTATTTTTCGTACTGCCTGTCCGACAGGATGGAATGTGTTTTCCAGCCTGCCGACTGCTGGCGGATGGTGGGACGATACTGTGCTACGTTCGATGTCACCGGCACGAACCCGACGCCATGTCCGCCGAAATGCGTCTGCATCATGGCGCGGAAGTCGGCCACAATAATATCGCCTTCGATGAACGAATCGCCGAGGAAGGCGATACGCACGGGGCGGTTCAGCGTTTCGATATGATTGAGCGACGTGAAGAAACGGCGCAGACCCGTATGCCCCGGCGAGAAATCCCTGATACGCAGGTGTGCCGTATCGGTCTCCATCTCCGCAAGCAACGCATGATACAGCGAGTCGCGTTTCACCAGCAGGATGGAATCGGCGTGGTGAAGATATGCCGAATCGGGCACGGACGGTATGGTTTCCAGCGGTGTAAACAGCAACGAATCCATCCGCGGATCTTCCGGCCGGATGCGAATATCCGACAGCAGATCCACCTTTTTTACAGGCAGTCCCAGCACCTCATCGGGCAGCCGGTACAGCGCCGCACAAGTCGTCCACGCAATAATTAGTATGCAAAGCAGTCTGCCGAAACGATTCTTTTCCGTCATGTCTTGTTCTTAAAAAGTGCACAAAGGTAAGTATAAATCGCGTTTTGAGAAATTCCTTCATGCAAATCCTTATATTATTCACATGCACAATGCGTCATGCCGGACGGATATTTTGCTTATAATAAGCTGTAATAAAGACAGGTCTCGGCACGGCAGAAAAAATATCCGTGTCCGCCACGGAGGGCGAACACGGATATCGACATTCGACATCAATTAACCGTCAATCAATTGTATCCCGGGTTTTGCACCAGATTTCTGTTGGCCGAAATGGCATTCAGCGGGATAGCGAGCAGCCGCCGTGTCGGGTCTTTCACGATCGAGCCGCCGCTTCCGTCGCCGTAGCCGGCGTTGGCATCCCACCATTTGTCGAGTGTAAATTCAAACTTGTCGAAGCGGATCAGGTCTGTCCGCCGTTTGGCTTCCATGATGAATTCGCGTCCGCGTTCGGCAAGCAGTTCGTTCAGCGTGAGTGTGGCCGTTGTGTAGCGGTCGTTGTTGGCGATGGCGTCGTTGCCCGCCCAGTAATCGGCGGTAAAGGCGCGTTGCTTGGCTGCGTTGATCAGGTCGACGGCTTCCTGCGTGGCGGCGCCTCCGTTGCGGCGCATCAGCGCTTCCGCTTTGGCGAAATAAATGTCCGTCAGGCGGTAGTAGACGAGGTCGGCATTGCCGTAATCGGGATCCGTGTATTCGCCGGATTTGTACTTGTAGAGATGTCCGCCTGAGTTTTCCTTGCAGTCGTACCACATGTAGCGGTAGTCGTTCATTTCGCTCCACGGATACTGGCGCGCGTCGGAGGTGTTGTATCCTCCGGCCAGATACCATTCCCGGTGATTGTTTTCGCGAAATTCGGAAATGATATAATCTTTCACGTTCGAGCCGTTGAAGGCCTGTTCGATCAGCTGGCGGGCTTCGTCGCCGGGAAATTCGGGCGAATACCATTCGGTGATGACTACGCGGTCGCCCTGCACGTCGACGACGGCCTTGACGGGTTTGTTGCAGAAGATGAGCGGCAGTCCCATAAACTCTTCCGTGCCGATGACATAGTCGTCCGGATCGGGCGTGGCCAGGTTCAGGTACGGTCCCTGATTCTGTCCCGGTCCGATGCCGTAGAAGAACCATTCGGTCTTGCGCAAGTCGCGGTCGCTGTACGACTCGATGGCGTTGGGCGTCACGATCAGTCCGTTGTTGCCGCCGTAGTCGGCGTTGATGATGTCGCGTTCGCGATAGTAGGCGATATTGACGGGGTTCACCCAGCGTCCGCGCGCCTTGTTGCTGGCGTTGCAGAAGAGTATTTCCGTCGATGCGGAGGCATTGACGTTGGAGAACGTCACGTTGACGTTGCCGTCGAGCGCCGTTGTACCATTAACGGAGCCTCCCTCGCCGCGTATCAGGCGGTCGCAGTAGGCGATGCAGTCGTCCCAGCGCGCCGTGCCTGTCCATACTTCGGCATTCAGATAGAGTTCGACCAGCGTCGCATAGATGGCGGCGAGGGTGAACCGTCCGTTGCCGTCGCGAGAGAGCGGGACGGCCGTTTTGGCGGCCTCCAGCAGCTCGTTTTCCACGAAGGCGAACACTTCGGCGCGCGGCAGCGTCGGCGGGTCGACCGGTGTGCCGACGGTGGTCGTAACCGGTATGTTGCCGAAGAGATCCATCAGTTTCATGTAGAACAGCGCCCGCATGCCGCGTATCTCCGATTCGAGCGCGGCGCGCTCCTGTTCGGACATGTCGGCGGCGGCAAAGTCGATCCGCGAAAAGTCGTCCATGATACTGTTGGCATAGCCCACGCCGGTGAAGATCGTGCGCCAGGGATCCCAGCACGAATCGTCGTCGATCGTCCAGGTATGATAGTGCTGCCTGCCGTGGACGCCTCCGTCGTAGCCGTGGCGGCCCTTGTTGACCCAGGCCAGCTGGTCGGCGCTCGTCTCGGAGATACGGTTGAATCCGCCCATCCCCACCGCGTTCCAGCTGTGGGTATATATCCGGTTGACACCCATCAGGATCTGTTCTCTGTTCTGGTAAAAATTATCCGGAGCAAGTTCGCTGTAGGGAACCACGTCCAGATCGGTACAGGCCATTATGCACAGCAGTGTACCTGTAACAGCTATAATTCTATACTTTTTCATAATACGTCAATTTTAAAATCCAACATTAAGTCCAAACATCAGGGTGGTAGTAGTGGGATAGAAGGTACGTTCCTCGATCCCGGAGGCAAATCCCGTATCGGTGCTCGTGGGTGGACGTCCCGTATCGCGCACTTCGGGCGTCGTTCCGCTGTAGCCGGTAAAGGTTGCCAGGTTCTGTGCAGACACGTAAAGCCTGAGATTGCGAATCCACGTCCGGTTCCGGATATTGAAATTGTATCCCAGCGTGACGTTGTCGAGCTTGACAAAGTCGCCCTTCTCCAGATAGTAGTCGGAATACTGCATCGAAACGTGCAGGTCCGAGTTTTTGGTCGTGGCCGATTTCAGCACGTTGTTCGGAAGCCAGGCGGGATTGCCGAAGTAAAGCTCTTTTGTGTTCAGAATCTTGAAGCCGAATTTTCCGCGGAAGAAAAGACTCAGGTCGAAGTTTTTGTAGCGGAACGTATTGCCCAGCGAGGCGTAGTATTTCGGCGTGCCGTTTCCGAGCCACGTCTTGTCGTCGTCCTTGATTTCGCGATAGGAGACCTTTTCGTCGTTCTTGTTGTAGAACATCCACTCGCCGTTTTCGTCGAGTCCCGCGTAGCGATGGCCGTAAAATTCGCCCAGCGGACCACCTTCCTGCGTGCGGATGGCATATCCGAGGTAGCCCACGCCGGTAAACTGGTAGTCATCCTTGTAGGTCGCCTTGTAGAGCTGGTTCGAAAACGATTCCAGGGTGTTCTTCTGCCAGGTAAACGTGGCATTTACATCCCACGTAAAATCCTTTTTGGCGATCGGCGTGCCGGACAGTCCGATTTCGATGCCGCGGTTGCTTATTTCGCCCACGTTGGTATAGATGTCGGACAGGACGTAGGGCGGCAACTGCGTGTTATAGGTATACAGCAGGTCCTTGGTCAGGCGGTTGTAGACGTCGACCGTTCCGTTCAGCCGTTTGTCTAAGAGCGAAAAGTCTACACCGACGTTCAGTTCTTCCTTCTTCTCCCACTTCAGCGCGGGATTCGGATTGCGCGACGGTCTGTAGGCGCTGACCCAGTTGCCTCCGTCGATCGGATAAATCGAATTGGATTGCAGCGTGGACATGTAGCGATAGTCGGGGATGGACTGGTTGCCGGTCACGCCGAATCCGGCGCGGATTTTCAGGTTGTTGATTACGTCCACGTCTTTCATGAAGCTTTCTTCGCTGAGTACCCATCCGGCCGATATGGCGGGGAAACTACCCCAGCGGTTGTCGGACCCGAAGCGTGACGAACCTTCGTAGCGGTAGGTGGCCGAGAACTGGTATTTGTTAAGAAGGACGTAGTTGATACGGCCGAAGAAGGCGATCAGTATGTCGTCCGACTTGCCGCTGCCCATGTTGGCAAAACTCGTGCCGTCGTTGATTCCCGTGCCGCTTCCCAGGTTGTTGTCCTTGAAGGCGTCGGTCGCAAACTTGGAGTTCCACGCATTGAAGTTTTCCCGCACGTGATACTGATAGCTGTATCCGGCCACGGCATTGAAGGAATGGATGTTGTTGAACGTCCTGACGAAGTCTACCGTCGGTTCGATCGTCCGGGTGATGTCCTGTTCCTGCCATTTCTGTGCACGGCCTCCGCCTGCGTACGTATCCTGCGATTCCTTGCTGTCGCGCATGAAGTACTGCCGGCGCAGGTCGTCGTACTGCTGCCACGAGGCGGCCACCGAAGCCTTCAGGCCGTCGATGATGGTGAACGATACCTTGCCCGAGCCCAGCAGTGTGGTGCGTGTCGAATAGTCTTCACGCGTGTCGTAGCGCGCCAGCGGGTTCCACGAGCCGAAGCCCTGGTCGTCGATCCAGTTGCCCTCCGCGTCTTTGGCCGGCATCGTCGGATTGCGCTGTGCGGCCTGTTCGAAAGCGTCATTGCCTCCGACCATGTTGCGGTTGCGGAAGTTGGCGCTCAGTCCTACCTGCACTTCGAGACGGTTGTTCAATCCTAAGTGATTGATATTGAGCCGCCCCCCCCAATCGGACTGTCCCGATTCGATGGCAATCGGACTGATGTCGCGATAGAAGACGGAAGCGCGATAGCCCATGCTGGCGCCGCCGCCGGTAATGGCGAGGTTATGGTTGTGGGAGATATTCCCGCTGTTCACCATCTCGCCCAGCCAGTCGGTATTGCCGCCGTAGTCGACCATCATTTCCGAGCGGTAGCCGCCGGATTTCATGTAGGCGCGATATTCATCGGTGGAGAGTACCTGCGGACTGCGGTAGACGTAGTCGTGCGAGACGTAGGTCGAGTAGTCGAAGGTAGGTCTCTGTTCGCCGCGCTGCGCTTTCTTTGTCGTGATCAATACCACGCCGTTAGCTCCGCGCGTGCCGTAGATGGCGGCGGCGGAGGCATCTTTCAGCACGTCGAACGATTCCACGTCGTCGGGTTGAAGCAGCGTCAGGTCGCCGCCCGGCACGCCGTCGATCACGATCAGCGGACTCATGCCGCCGGTGATGGACGAGATACCGCGTATCTGTATTTCGGTGTCGGCACGCGGATCGGCGCCGTTGGGATTGGTGATGACCACGCCGGCCATCCTTCCCTTGGCCAGTTCGAGCACGCTCGAGGGCGCGCCCGTCGTGTTGAACGACTCCTTGCCCAGAGAAGCTACGGCGGCCGTCACTTCGCTGCGTTTCTGCGTGCCGTATCCGATGACCACCACTTCGTCGATCAGCTGCGCGTCTTCTTCCATCTGAATCCTGAGGCTGCGCTGCGAGCCGACGGTGATTTCCTGCGTCATATAACCGATGTAGGAGAATGTCAGCACCGAGCCGGCGTTGCGTACCGCGATGGAGAACCGCCCGTCCACGTCGGAAATGTTGCCGTTGGTCGTGCCCCTTTCCAGTATGTTGACGCCGGGAACAGGCTCGCCGGACGCGTCCGTGATGACTCCGGTCACCTGTATGCGGTTGTCGGCCTGTTGCTTTTGGAGTGAAATGATGACATGGCTGCCTTTGATGGTATGCGTGCAGCCCGAATTTTTCAGAATGATGTCCAGTGCGTCGTCGACGTTCATGTCGCTGAACGACACTTCGACGTGCTGGTTGAGGTCAAGTTTCGATTCTTCGTAGTCGACCGACATGTTTGTCTGCCGCGCGATTTCGTCCAGCGCCCCTCTGAGAGTGGTACGGCTGGACAGTGTCACCTTGCTGACTTCTTCCGCCGCTGCCGGTCGTGGCAGGAGCAGGAGTGACGACAGAAAGATAATTTTCAATAAATGTTTGTATCTGTTTGTTTTAAATAATCCGTAATAGTTCATGTTTTTCGAATTTATAAAGTTAATATTCCGGTAAATTTTTATTCCGAACGAATGTGAATGCCGCATTGACCGATTTCAATCCCGTGGGGCGGAGGCGATGTAACCGCCTGCCTCGCCGGCATCTTTTTCTCATGGGCATACTGTTTTTGCAGGTTCGTAAATATTCAACTGTTTCATGTGTTTCATGGTTGTGTTCTGTTTTGTTAAAATATGACCGGTTGCCGTGTATTTATTTTCATACGGAAAACGCCTTTGTAATAATAGACGCCCTGCCCCGGCGACACACACACGCGGCGGGAAGAAAAAATGTGTGGCGGCAGCGGAACAGGGTGCCATTCAAATCGTCGCACGTTCATTATTTCCGTGCCGTGACGGGCGGCGTCACGCCGCGTCTTTTCGAGCGCGTTTCAGTTCATCATGACCTGTCCGCCGGTGACGGGAAGCGCCTGTCCTGTTTCGCAGGTCTGTGCGATCAGGTAGAGGATGGCTGTGGTCACGTCTTCGGGGCTTGTGCCTTTACCCATCGGGACCTGAGACATGTAGTAGCGGCGGACGTCGTCGACGGTTTTTGCGCCGGGCACCTTGCCTGCCTTCAGGTATTGCAGGAACAGCCCGTTTTCGGGGTTCGACCACAGGGGGCCTTCGTAGAAGTTGCCCGGACAGACGGCGTTGACCTTGATGCGATACGGCGCCAGTTCGAGGGCGAACGACTGGGTGAGGCCTATGCCGCCGAACTTCCCGCCGGCATAGGCAAAGTTGGCTTTGGAACCGCGCAGGCCCGATTTGGAGTTGATCTGGATAATGTCGCCATAGTTTTCGGGCGCATATCTGTTTTGCAGTTTCATGATGCGCGAGGCGGCCTGTGCGCAGTAGAAGTAGGCATTGTAGTTTATCTTCGTCACAAACTCGAACGTCCCGGCCGTCATTTCTTCCAGTCCGCCTGCGCGCAGGACGCCTGCGTTGCTGACAAACACGTCCAGCCCGCCGAAGCGGCATACGGTTTCGTGGATGAGTCGGCGGAGGCTGTCCGTATCCGCCACGTCCGTGCGGACGAAGACGGCGCGGTTGCCTGCCGCTTCGCGGTTGAGGTTTTCGGCCGTGGCGAGGCCTGCCGCTTCGTTCAGATCGGCGACGACGATGTTGGCGCCTTCGCGCGCCAGACAGCGGGCGATGCCTTCACCGAATCCCTGCGCAGCGCCGGTGACGATGACGGTACGGTTTTCGAGGCGTCCGCGACGGCCGTTTCCTGCAGCGGCGCGGCGGCGGTAGTTTTCGACCTCCCAGTTGTCGATGAAACGGATCTGCGCCTCCGTCATGGGATGTTCGCCGCCGAACGACCGGGCCGATTCGGCAATTTTCATCATGTCTTCGTACACGTCGAGGATCGTATCCCCTTCGGCTGCGCTGTCGGCTGCGGCTATCAGTCCAAGCCCTCTGACGAGCAGTACGGCCGGCGTATATCCATTTTCGGCGACGAACCGTTCGACCGTCTTTTCGGCCAGGGCAAGCGTGGCGTCCGTGTCCGCGGCATCGAGATAGACATATTTCGAACGGCAGTACACGATGGCGTCCGGTGAAAACGGCGCGGCAACATGTTCAAATTCGGCCGCGGAGGAAGCGAATGCTTCGATACGCTTGCTGTTGCGTACGCGAAGCGTTTTGAGCGTTCCGTGCCGGCTCAGCATCATGCGGATGGCGGGAACGATCTCCTGCGCGCAGGCAGGAATGTCCGCTTCGTCCGCATCGGGCAGTGCGGCGACCTGCCCGATGCGGGCGAGCACGCGGGTGTAAACATTTTCCACTTCGTCGACCGTGTCGGCGCCCACGAAGATGCCGTGGTTCTGGAGCAGCAGTACGGCGGGTTCACGCCCGTGCGCCTCGCGGAAAGCGGCAATCCGGCGCTCTACTTCGCGGAAGAGCGTGTAGCCCGGATCGACGTAGGGGATGTAGACCACTTCATCGCCGAAGAGGCGCGCCGTGTCTGTCTCGGCGTTACGGCTACACATCAGTCCGTTGACGGCCGTCGGATGCAGATGTACGACGAAGCGTGCGCGCATCGCGTTGTGGAGCGACGTCTCGACCGACGGACGGCGGTCTGCCGTCAGACAGGCGGCGGCAAGATCGTTTTTCACTTCTTCTTCGCGCATGGCGGCGTCGGCGCTGTACGTCCTGTCGCCGATGATACGCAGTTTGTCGCGGTCGAGCACGGCAAAACCCGCTTCGTCGATCGTTGCCAGTGCGCGGCCGCTGGCTTTGATCCACAGTTTTTCGTCGTTCTTGTACGACGTATTCCCTCCGCCGGCGATGACGTAACGGCTGTCGCGCCCATACTTGCGGGAGATTTCGATCAGTTGTTCAATTTCCTTCATGTGTCGTATATCGTGTCTTTGTTTCCCGTGTTTCGGGAGGGCAAAGATACGGATTTTATTGTGATCGCATGAGTGTCCGAACTGTGATTTTTCGGACAACCGTCGTGATTCGTTCCCGAAAAACCGTAAAAACACGTCCGAACCGAATCGCACACAATCAGGGCGCCGCCGCACCCCAGCCGCGCCATCCGTACCCGTGGCCAGGCGCCGCCGCACCCCGCATGGCAGTCGGATTTTCGCTACGAATTATAATCTTTTGCGCCGCAAATAAAATATTTTTACGCAATCATTGCGGATATTCCGAAAATTACATACTTTTGCGCCATTTGAAACAGATGTATGAAAACAAATAAAATTATCGGAGAAAAAATCAGGAATCTCCGCGAGATGAAAAATCTGACGGTCGACGACGTGGCCGAGCGTACGGGACTCAACACCATGCAGATCGAACGCATCGAAAGCAACTGTGAACTGCCTTCGCTCGCGCCGCTGATCAGAATTGCACGCGTACTGGGCGTCAGGCTCGGCACGTTCCTCGACGACCAGCACGAACTCGGACCTGTCGTTTTTAGAAAGAAAAATATCAGCGAAAGCGACGGCATCAGCTTTTCCGGCAGCTCCGGCGCCGAACACCGGAGCATGATCTACTATTCACTCTCGCAGGACAAGTCCGGACGGCACATGGAGCCGTTCCTGGTACATGTCATGCCGGCCGAGAGAGAGAGTTTCGTCTTTTCGACGCACGAAGGAGAAGAATTTATCTTCGTGCTCGAAGGCACCATTGAAATCAACTACGGAAAAAACACCTACCTGCTGGAAGAAGGCGACTGCATCTACTACGATTCCATCGTGGCACATCACGTGCATGCCGCTGCCGACGAACCGGCCCGCATACTGGGCGTCATTTATACCCCTTACTGATGGAACTGCACGACAAAACACTCGGACAGTGGCTCGAACACTGGGCGGAAACGACGCCCGACAAAGAATTTCTGGTCTATTCCGACCGTGACCTGCGCTTTACGTGGAAAGCATTTAATCACCGCGTGGACGATATGGCCAAAGGTCTGATGGCCATCGGCGTACGCCGAGGTACACATGTCGGCATCTGGGCTACCAACGTGCCCGACTGGCTCACTTTCCTCTACGCCGGTGCCAAAATAGGCGCCATCCTCGTCACCGTCAACACCAACTACAAACAGAGCGAACTGGAATATCTGGTGAAAGACGCCGACATACACACGCTCTGCATCACCGAAGGCGTGTTCGACGGCAACTACATCGACATGGTATACGGAATGGCGCCCGAACTGAAAGAATCGCAGCGCGGATACATGCACTGCAAACGTTTTCCCGAACTGAAAAACGTCGTATACATCGGACAGGAGAAATTTCGCGGCATGTACAACACACCCGAAATCATGCTGCTCGGCGCAAACATCGACGACGAAACACTGGCGCAGGCCCGTGCACACGTACATTGTCATGACGTGGTGAACATGCAGTACACCTCCGGCACGACCGGCTTTCCCAAAGGCGTGATGCTCACCCACCACAACATCGCCAACAACGGCTTTTTCACGGGCGAAGGGATGGCGTATACGGCCGACGAGAAGCTCTGCTGCTGCGTCCCGCTGTTCCACTGCTTCGGCGTGGTGCTGGCCTCAATGGCGGTGCTGACGCACGGTTGCACGCAGGTGATGGTCGAACGCTTCGACCCGCTGGTCGTCCTTGCCTCCATTCATAAAGAGCGCTGCACGGCGCTCTACGGCGTCCCCACCATGTTTATTGCGGAAATGAACCATCCCATGTTCGATATGTTCGACCTCTCGTCGCTGCGCACCGGCATCATGGCCGGCTCGCTCTGCCCCATCGAACTGATGCGCAGCGTGACGGAAAAGATGCACATCACACACATCACCAGCGTATACGGACTGACCGAAAGCTCGCCCGGAATGACGCATACCGTCATCGACGATTCGTTCGAAGATCGCTGCACAACCGTCGGGCGCAGCTATCCCTTCACCGAAGTAGCCGTGATCGATCCCGAAACAGGACAGGAGTGCCCCGCCGGCGTGCAGGGAGAGATGTGCTGCCGCGGATACCTCGTCATGAAAGGATACTACAACAAGCCCGAAGCAACAGCCGAAGTCATCGACCGTCACGGATGGCTCCACTCGGGCGACCTCGGCGTGCGGGACGAATGCGGATACTACCGCATCACGGGACGCATCAAGGACATGATTATCCGCGGCGGCGAAAACATCTATCCGCGCGAAATAGAGGAATATCTCTATCACCTCGAAGGCGTGAAGGACGTGCAGGTGGCAGCCGTTCCGTCGAAAAAGTATGGCGAGGAAGTCGGCGCCTTCATCATCCTGCACGAAGGCGTATCGCTCACCGAAGACGTCGTCAAGGACTTTTGTCGCGGACAAATCGCCCGCCACAAGATACCCCGGTACGTCTTTTTCGTCGACGCCTTCCCCATGACCGGAAGCGGCAAGATACAGAAATTCAAACTCAGGGAACTTGCGCCGGCGCTGCTCGCACAGCAGGGAATCGAACCGATATGACCCTTCCCGCTTTTCCACATCCCGCAAAACTCACCCGCACCCGAAAAATAAAAAACATATTTTGTTTGCCCGTGCAGGAATAATTCGTATTTTTGCGGAACTCTATGAATAACACTTAATATTTTAAATTATGGCACGTCCAGTAACACTTTACACCCTTCAGTGGGGTGATCTTTCGTTGGAAACCGTATGTCAGAAAGCAAAAGCTTTCGGCTACGACGGTGTAGAACTCGGGCTTCCCAACCACGTCGACGTTCGGCGGACGGATGAAGCTTACTACAAAGGTATCAAAGACTTGTTGGCAAAGTACGAATTGAAACTCTATGCCATCTCGACCCATCTGATCGGGCAGGCAGTGTGCGACACGATTGACTTCCGCCATCAGGCCATCCTCCCCGACTATATTTGGGGCGACGGCGACCCGGCAGGTATCAACCGGCGCGCCGCCGAACACGTGATTCAGGCTGCTCATGCCGCCAAAGCGCTGGGTATAGACACGGTAGTGGGCTTCACAGGCAGCCCGATCTGGCAATATCTGTATTCGTTTCCGCCGACAAGCGACGCCTTCATCGAAGCCGGCTATCAGAAATTTGCAGAATGCTTCACGCCCATCCTGGATGAATACCAAAAACTGGGCGTCCGCTACGCACTCGAAGTGCATCCGACCGAAATTGCATTCGACACCGTCACTGCCGCACGCGCGCTGGAAGCCGTCGGGCAGCATCCCGCCTTCGGTTTCAACTACGACCCCAGCCATTTCGGCTATCAGGGTGTAGATTATGTGGACTTTATCTATCGCTTCCCCGAACGCATCTTTCATGTACACATGAAAGACGTCTATTGGAGCGATACGCCCAAACCGGCAGGCGTATTCGGCGGATACGTCACCTTCGGACGGCCTGAACGCTTCTGGAACTTCCGAAGCATGGGACACGGAAAAATCAATTTCGAAGAGATTATCCGCGCCCTGAACTTCATCGGCTATCAGGGACCGCTCTCGGTAGAATGGGAAGACAGCGCGATGGATCGCGAACACGGCGCGCGCGAATCGTGCGAATTTGTGAAAAAAGTCGATTTTCGCCCTTCGGAACACGCCTTCGACGCCGTATTCGAGAAAAAATGAATATTTAACGGTGAACCTTCTTATCGTTCATCGTTTACAGTTCATCGTTTATACTATATCCCTTCGCAAAGGCACAGTGGCGTAAACGTATAACCGCCCTCTTTTCCTGCCGCGATTTTACCGACGGCAGGGAAGGGGATGTGCATGCCTCCAACGGTGATGCGGTTTTTGGCCACATACTCGAGGAAAGCCCTGCGCGTCCGAATCGCCCGGTCGGAATCGGAATCGAACGAAAGCGCTACTTCGGGACAGGGAATCTGTATCGGCATGGAATGCGTCACGTCGCCCCATATCAGCCACTTGCTTTCGCCCGACAGGATAAGAAAAGCCGTATGGCCGGGCGTATGGCCGTATGCCTCGACGGCTTGAATACCGGGAAGCAGTTCCGTCGTTCCTTCGCCGATGGCGGAGGGTACGAACGTATGCACCCGTTCCCCGTAGGCGGCAAGCGTCTTGCGCGCATCGTCGCGTTCCTGATTCATCCAATAGTCATATTCCGCTTGTGCGAGGTATAGTTCCGCATTCGGAAAAGCGGCTTTCCCGTCGCGCAGCAGGCCGCCGGTATGATCGCCGTGCAGATGTGTCATCAGGATCACATCGATTTGATTCTCCGTTACTCCAAGCGATTGCAGATTGTCGAAAAGATATTTCCCGTGACCCGTATCGATCAGAATGTTTTTGTCGGGCGTACGCACCAGAAACACCTGCACTTCGAGAAGAAAAGTCCCGTCGGGAAGATATTTCTGCAACATTTCGGGCGTGGCGCCTTTCAATAAATTGCTCTGAGCCATCCCTCCGCCTTCGGAAAGTGTGCTCACGCGAAAATCGCCTGCCGCATAGGTGATGACCTTGTCGGCTTCCTGCGCAACGGCTCCGTTCATGGCTAAAACCATCATACATGATAAAATTGAAGTCCTCATCATTAATTTATTTAATATTTAACTGTAAGTAAAGATATTGTCGTCACTCCTTGCCGAAAAAGATACCCATTCGCCGTCCCTGTTTGACGAGGTCGTGGTCGACCGGTACCAGCCGGGTTTTGCCGGCTACTTCGCCCAGCGGCACGGAGTCGACATGCCCGTCCCTGATGCAGACCATCCGTCCGAACTCCTTGCGTGCGATCAGTTCGGTGGCATGTCCGCCCAGAAGGGTAGCCAGATTGCGGTCGAAAGGAGAAGGGTGTCCACCTCGCTGAATGTATCCGAGTACGGTCACGCGCGTGTCGATGGCTGTTGCTTCTTCGATGGCGGCCGCGACGTGTCCTGCGGGGTTTTTCTTGTTCTCCGGCCGTATGCCTTCGGCCACGACGACGATGGAATAGGGTTTGCCGCGCCGCGCACGGTCCAGTACCGCCCTGTTCACGCAGTCCATATCGAACGCGATTTCGGGAATCAGGATGATATCCGCACCGCCCGCCATGCCTGCATGCAAGGCGATCCATCCGGCATGATGACCCATTACTTCGCATACCATCACGCGCTTGAGGGCGCTTGCGGTAGAGTGGAGGCGGTCGATGGCATCCGTCGCAATGTTTACTGCGGAATCGAAACCGAACGTGATGTCTGTTCCCCAGACGTCGTTGTCGATGGTTTTGGGTATGCCTATCACGTTTATTCCCAGTTCGGACAACCGGTATGCCGTTTTTTGTGTGCCGTTGCCGCCGATACAGACCAGGCAGTTGAGTCCCAGTTCATGATAGTTCTGCACGAGGATATCCGGCTTGTCGGAGTCGGCGGAGTGAATCAGTTTTTTGAAAGGTTTTTCGCGCGAAGTGCCGATGATGGTGCCTCCCATGTTGAGTATTCCCGAAAGGCTGCGCTCGCTGAAATCTTCGACATCCCGGTTCTGAAGTCCGGTGAAACCGTTGTGGATGCCGATCACATCCATTTTGTAGTGCATGATTGCTGTTTTGCCAACGCCACGGATCGTTGCGTTGATACCCGGGCAGTCGCCACCCGATGAAAGAATTCCTATTTTCATATTTAAATCAGTTAGTGAACAGTTCATTTTTTTATTTCAGCGCCGGCAGCAGATATTTCCATATCAGGTTCAGTTCGGCCTGCATGTCGTCGACCTGCGCAGTGGCGGCGATGACGGCATTTTTTTCGGGCAGGATAAGGATATACTGTCCGTAGGCGCCGTCGGCCCGGTAGGAGTTGTGGCGGCTGCGCCACATCTGATAGCCGTAGCCCTGCAGCCAGTCGCTGTCTTTGGGTTTGACTTTCAGGTTTTCCTTTTTCGTGCCGGCCGGAAGCGATTCGATTTTCGAGGTGGTAGCTTCGTCGAACCATGCAGCCGGCAGCAGCTGTTCGCCGTTCCAGTTTCCTTTTTGCAGGATGAACAGTCCCATTTTGGCCATGTCTTCGGTTTTGATGTGCAGTCCCCAGCCGCCGCAGTTGATGCCGGCGGAGCTTTCGTCCCATACGACGCCCGTGATGCCCAGCGGGCGGAAGAGGCGCGGATAGAGGTAGTCGATCAGCTTCTCGCCGGTCGTCTTCTGGATGATGGCCGAGAGGACGTAGGTGGCCAGGCTGTTGTAGACGAACTGCGTGCCGGGCGCATGTTCGAACGGTGCATGGAAAAAGGTCTGGAGCCAGTCGCCTTCACCTCGCCGCGGTTCGACGTCGTGACCGGACGACATGGTCAGTAGATGACGTATTTCGAGCGCCCGCAGGTGGTCGTTCACGCTTGCGGGCAGTTTGTCGGGAAAGAAGGATATTACTTTGTCCGAAAGATTGATTTTGCCTTCGGCCACGGCGAAACCGATGCCTGTTGCGGTAAACGTCTTGCTGACGGAGTGCATCACGTGCGGTTTGTCGGGGGTGAATCCTTCGAACCAGTGTTCGACGAGGACTTTTCCGTCACGTACGATCATGATGCTGTGCATGCCGGTTTTACTTTTTTCCACGGCGTCGAGATATTTGGCGAAGGCTTTCGTATCGAAGCGGCCGGATGCGGGCGTGGCGCGCGGGAGCGACTTGGTCAGGTCGTTGTAGTTGACAAGCGCGATGCCGCGGCTGCGGATGGCTTCCTTCACGTTGTCGCTCGTGAACAGGTCGGTGACGCCCTGGCGGTCGGCGGCTACGTCTTCGTAGCCGATGTGTCCGACGGTCTGCATCTCGTCGTCGTCCAGCGCCGGATGGTCGAGAAAGAGGTAGTTTGCGCCCGGTTGCAGTTTGTCCAGCATGCGGACGAAGGCCGATTCTTTTTCGGCGGCCGTGCGTTTGGCGCCGTCGTAGCCTGCGTATGCGAGATTATATGCCTGCAGGGCGTCTGCGCGGTCTACGGCGGGCAGGTGATATTCGGCGGCGAGCTGTTTGACGAGTGCGGCCACTTCCCGGTCGAAAGCGGTGCTTCCCATGTGTCCGGAGAGGTGGCTGATGTGCGGGATATTTTTCAGGGCCAGTTCGATCTGTGCTCTGAATTCCTGTTCGATTTCGGCGATTTTCCATTTGTTTTCGGCGACGGACTGCGCGGGATATGCCGGGTTGGCGTTCAGCATCGGGAAGAAATAGCCGTTCACATCGGTCAGACTTGGGCAGACGGTGAGCGGACGCCATTTGATATTGTCCCATTCGCTGGTGATCGTCAGGTGCAGACCGGCGTCCAGTCCGGGATTGTCGCGCAGCATTTTCGCGGATTCGGGAAACCACGGCGCGACGGCCATCACTTCGACGGCGGTCGCGATGCCGTTTCTGTAGCTTTCCACGCAGGCTACGTTGGCGGAATGGAATGCGCCCATGTCGTCTGCGCGGACAATCAGGCGTGGTGCGGCCTGCTGCGCACACACATGTACGGCAAGCGCGGCGAAGGCAATGGCGGTAAACTGTTTTCGAATGTAACTTGTTTTCATTGTTTCGGGTATGTTGAGGTTAATAATTTCTCTACATTAATAATAATAGCCGACGTTTCCGGCATCGGGCCGGAAAGTGCGCGGCATGCGACGGCATCTTTCATTTGCCGGAAAGACAGCATGTTTACTTTCTGCAATGTCCGTTTTTTCATCGGATGAATTTTGTTCTGTTCATTTCAGCGGCCAATATACGGCAAAAAAATCAAATGGCGGTCATTGCAGGTGATTTTTTTTGATTCGAATGTACGGGCGGTTTCATTTACACGCGGATGACGCGGAAGGGAGGATTTTTCGCAGACAGAGAAAAAAGCGTATTGGAGTGAAAAAATGCCGGTGCGGGTTTGCAACTCGCACCGGCAGATGTATACAACGCTGCTGCACAGGGTTTATTGGATTATGGATCGCCGACAAAATCCTGTGTGAAAATAAAAAATCGCCTTTACGGGACAGAAAAACAGCGCTTCACCATCTGCCGCCGGCAACGGATATACCGAGAGAATGGTAAAGTCATTCAATATCTAAGCCTCACTGTTCGCGCGAAGGATTTCTTCGATCCGCTCCAGGTCCAGACCGGTAACAAGCCGGATTTGCTCCAGCGGAATTCCGTTGCGGCGGCAGGTGATTACTACTTCCGCGTTGCTTTCCGCCCGTCCTTCCGCTTTGCCTTTCTCTATGCCGATGGCTTCACCTTCCGCTTTACCTTCCTCCCATCCCTTAGCCAGGGCGTCGACGTAGAATGTGCGTTCGACGCGGATCGCGTCCAGGTATTTTTCATACGTTTCGAGCTGCGACTTTGTGTACGAGTT
>JAIRYD010000127.1 GCA_031267935.1 Tannerella sp. | reverse complement strand
CCGACCGTTTTCGCGCCTTTGTGAGCGAATACCTGCAGAACAATTCCGCCGTCACCGACGACGACCGCAACGCGATGGGCGTCCCCGTCCACAAAAAGACACGCACGCCCGCCAAGCGTCCCGACACGATCCCGTCGCTCAAAAACCTGATCCACCGCGCCAGCCGCGTGTACGAATTATTCGTGGTCGACGCCACACACGAGGGACGCGCCAAACCGCCGCAGGTGCACGGCTACGAAGTCGGATACCTCATCGGCTTGGCCGGGCTGACCGTCGTGCCCGAACAGTTCACCCACTCGATCTTCGACACCCGCACGCCCTGCATCCTTCACTTCGAGCCCGAAACGCTCGGACAGACCCTCTACATCGCTTTCCGCTGGGAAAATACCATCGGCGAAAAAGGCGACTGGTCGGAAGTGTACTCGTTCGTGATCGGATGATCCGCGTCTCTAACGATGAACGGTGAACGGGGTATTATAAACGATGAACGATGAACTATGAACGATGAACGGGGTATTATAAACTATGAACGATGAACGATGAACGATGAACTATGAACGATGAACGATGAATTATGAACGATGAACGGGGAACGGGGAGCTGCGAACGGTGAACGATAAACTATGAATGGAGAACGGTTTTGTCGTTTATCGTTCGCAGTTTATAATTCATCGTTCATCGTTCATCGTTCATCGTTCATCGTTCATCGTTCATAGTTCTACGTTCATCGTTCTACATTTTACGTGCATCGTTAAAAAGCCCGAACACGACCGGTTGTACTGCAAAAAGAAAGATCCCCGCAACGCGCCCTGAAGGGTTGTCGCGGGGATCGGGAGAGGTTCCTGGCGGATTCGAACCGCCGTCAACGGTTTTGCAGACCGGCGCCTAACCACTCGGCCAAGGAACCGTTTTCTCTTTCGAGACTGCAAAAATACACATTTTTTTCTGATTTCAAAAAAAAAACAGATGGAAATTATCTACGAAGACAATCACCTGATCGCGGTCAATAAAAACTGTCACGAAATCGTGCAGGGCGACCGCACGGGCGACACGCCGCTGGCCGACATGCTAAAGCTATGGATCAAGGAACGGTACGGGAAGCCGGGAAACGTCTTCGCGGGCGTCGTCCACCGCCTCGACCGGCCCGTCACCGGCGCCGTGCTCTTCGCCCGCACAAGCAAGGCGCTGACGCGGCTGAACGAGATGTTCCGGCTGGGCGAAGTGCGCAAAATCTACTGGGCCATCGTCGCCGACGCACCGCAACAGCCCGAAGGCGAACTCGTACACTGGCTCGCGCGCAACGAAAAGCAGAACAAAAGCTACGTCGTCGACGCGGAACGTCCGGATGCGAAAAAGGCCGTGCTGCACTATCGCCTGCTCGCGCGGTCGGCACGTTACTGTCTGCTCGAAATAGATCTGAAAACGGGACGCCATCACCAGATTCGCTGCCAGCTGGCTCATATCGGGCTGCCCGTCAGGGGCGATCTCAAATACGGCGCGCCGCGTTCCAATCCCGACGGGGGGATCTGTCTGCACGCGCGGCGCATCGCCTTCACGCATCCCGTGTCGCGGCTGCCGGTCGGGATCACCGCTCCCGTCCCCGACGACCGTCTGTGGCAGGCGCTTGCCGCGTCAGTTGTCCCATAGCGGGTTGTACATGACAAGCGAGCCGTTTCCGAATCCGACGAAAATCAAATCGTTGAGTACATACATGCACAGGACGTTGAATATCGACGAGGGCAGCTGCGACTTCACGCGCCAGAGCGACGCGCCCGGGTCGTATTCATGGATCCGGTGCGACTCGTCGACCACGTAGATTTTTCCCCTGAACGCGACGCCGGCCAGCACGCCGTCGCTTATGAGCGGATTGTCCGTCGCCTGCGACCAGCTTTCCATTCCGTCCGTCGATTTCCAGAGGGCTTTGTTGCACGTGCCGGCGGTGTTTTTGCCCAGGCCCACGTACACGGCGTCGTCGATGCCGACCGCCACGCCGCCATACTGCGCGGCCGGAAGGGCCGTCTTCTTCGACCACGAGCCGCTTCCGCCCGAAACGTGGAAGGCCCACACGTCGCTCCGGGCCGTATCGCCCATTCCTCCGAAATAATAGAGGTCGTCGTCCACCGCAAGACCCGTCCGCAGATATGCCGCATCGGGTCCTTTCGGCATCTGATACCAGCTGTTGGGGGGCAGCGCGTACTGGTAGAAATCGTCGCTCGCTCCGCCGCCGAAAATCATGCCGCCCAGCACGTAAGCGCTCTGTCCGTGACCCACGGCGGTGGGCCATTTCACGGCCACGTGATACTGATACAGTCCCCGCCAGTCGTCTTCGGCCCTGCTGTAGCTCCACAATCCGTCCGTGTAGCTGGCGCCCATGTCGCCGCCCAGCAGATAGAACCGGTTGCCGATCATGAAGTAGGCCGCCGAGGCTTCCAGCGGCGCCGTCTGCGGAAAGGGCTTCAGCCCGCCGTTGAAAATCTGCGGCGTGGTGAACGTCATGACCTCGGCGCCGTAGGATACGCCTTCGCTGTTGCGTGCATAGGCGCGTAAGTAATAGGTCGTTTCGCCCCTCAGGCCGGTCAGCTCGACGGAGAAGGCGTCGTTTACGCCGATGTCGACCGTCGTGCCCGTCGTCACGCTCGGCGCGGAACTGGTGGACGAATAGCAGACGCCTTTTGCGATGATCGGCGAGCGGCCCTGGTCGAGAATCTGTCCGCCGGCCACGACCGTGCCCAGCGAGTTGTTGACGACCGGCAGGTTCGTCCGCAGCGAGGGCAGCTGGCTTTTCGTCTGTACCACAAGCTGGGGATCGCTGTATACCGTCCCGAAATCGTTCTTCGCGTATGCCCGGAAGTAATACGTGCGCTGCGACGTAAGTCCTTCGATCTGCGCCACAAAGGGGCCTATCTCGCTGCCGCAGGGTACCCGCTCGGCGCTTTCGATGCTCGGATTCGGATTCTCGCTCCAGCAGAAGCCTCTCTCGCGCAGCGGGCCGTCGCCTGCCTCGAGCACGCCCGAGGCTACGGTCACTTCCGTGTATCCGATGTCGATCGAGGGATCCAGAATTTTTATCTCGTCGATCACGGGCTTTCCGTTTCCGGTGCTGAACGATACGGGATCGCCGACAAACGTCCCGAAACGGTTGCGCACGAAGGCCTGCACGTAGTAGCGCGTGTCGGCGCTCAGTCCCGATATGTGGCACAGGAAGGAATCCGCCACAATCGGATTCGCGCCGACAATCGTATCTTTTTTCGCCATGTCGACCGAGGCGGCCTTGAAAAGCCCGTAAGACACGATCTCGCCCTCGCCGTACAGTTCTATTTTTCCGCCGCCCGTGGCCGTCGTCGCCCGGCGGCTCGTGACTTCCAGCGTGCGGACCTTGCCCAGCCCGCTGTTGGTAACGTGCGAATCTTCATCCGAATAGCTCGTGCCCCGGCCGTTGACGGCGTATGCGCGGAAATAGTATTTCGTATTGCCGAGCAGCCCCTTGATGGTATCGCTGAATTCGCCCTTGCCGTCGCCGACGGTCAGCCGGCTGTCCGCCGTCGTGGGCGCCGGCGATGTGCCCCAGCAAAATCCGCGCTCGGTCACCGCGTATCCGTTGGCATTCACCACCTCCGCCTTCAGTACAACCGTCGACGCCGTATTTCCGGCAAAGGCCAGATTCGCCAGCTCGGGCACGTCGCCGTTCACCACCTCATCCGCCGAATTCCGGCCGTCGTCGATGCATCCGCATACAAGCCCGATGCACAGCACGGTTGAAAATATTTTCCGTATCACGTCCGATTTCATATCATTCTTTCTTTAAAAGTAAACGCCAATTCCTGCCTCCGGGTATACGTATTTGAAACCGTATACGCTGCATCCCACCGTCCCGTAAAACCGCTTGCCGAAAAGATACACGGCATCCGCGTCAATCTTCATGCCGCTGCGCGAAAGGTCCGGATCGTTCACCATGAACGTGGCCGGCAGATCGTTGCCGTCATCATCCACGGCCTGAAACTGCCGCAGTACGTCGCGCGTCCAGTAGCCTGCGCCGGCCGACAGATACAGGTCTTCCGCCGTCTTTACCATGATGCCGACCGAACCCGTCAGGGTTTTGTTCGACTTCGTCCGGCCTGTTTCCCTCGCAAAACGGAACTCGTCGCCGACATTCTCCAGCACCGTCCTCATCCCGTCGCCGTCCGGCTCCCTCCGGACCGTACCCGCAGGATTCTGAAAGGAAAAATCGGAATGCAGACGCAGATACCAGCCCAGCCGGCTGTTGAATCCTCCGAACTGAATGCCGAAAAAAGAAAGGGGAGCGCTCTGATAACCGATGAAAAAGTGCATGCGCTCTTTCGGCGCTCCGGCGTATGGCGTCGCCACGGCCGCGTAAGGCTGACGGGTCTGTTCAAGCAGGTTTTTCCAGTATCCGGCCGACGATTCGCTTCGCGCCGTGCCGATCCCTTCCGCATAGAACACGATCAGCTTCTTCATCGCGGCGGTATCGTGCTCAAGCGCCTGTTCATTCAGGCAGTTCAGACAGTTCGCCATTGCCGTGCGCATGGACAGATGCATCGTCTCGTCGGCCTGCCAGATCTTCGTCAACTGGTCGATACTGTATGAATTGCAATAAGTAACGCCTTCCTCATACCACATTTTGGCGTCGCGATAGTCTTTCTTCCCCATCGCCTCGTCTCCTCTGCGGTTATATTCGGTCTGTCGCTGTGCATACACGCCCAGCGGAAGCAGCAACAGGCAAACCATCATCATTTTCTTCATATCCAACTAACTGTTTTTTAATACGTGGTCAATCCATTTCCCACCTTGTCCCCCTTCACGTCGTAGATGTCATACAAATGGTCTTCGCGTTCAAAAGCGCGTCCGTTCTCCGACGGGGCTACACTCAGATAAATGGCATTAATACGTTCATTTCCTTTCGAATCAATCGCGCCGTACCGTCCGGTCGAAATCTTGCGGACAATCACAAAAGTCCCGAACGGATACTTTTCTTCATACAAAGCTTTTCGCTCCGCAATCTGCTGTTCTTCCCGCCGCTCGTCGCAGGCGATGGACAGGCGAAGCACTTCTTCCGTCACTTTCAGCTCCTTCGCCCTGGCAAAATCGGCTTTTGCGTCGGCGAATCTTTTCTGTTCCATTTTTGCCTTCCCGCTTGCAATCAGCGCGGCATACTGCTCGTCCGTTTTCTCTTCCGCCGGTTTCTCTTCCGCCCTGTGATCATCCGTATCGTTGCGCGCCGTTTCCCGTTCGTTCGTTTCGCGCCGGGGCGTTGTCTGTCCGGCCTGCGTATCCGGCTTTGTTTCGGCGCTTTCCGTCCTGCGGCCATCGGCATTTTGTCCGGACACGACCGGCGTCGTGATCACGGGATTCGTCTGTCCCATATTCGTAATCATCCGCGTAGAATCCTGCCCTGCCGTCAGCAAAGAAAGGTTTCCTTCCAGCCCGTCCAGGTCGAAAATGTACATCATCGCCCAGCCGAAAACAGCCGCAAAGATAATAAACAAAGGTATCAATATGCGCCGTTTCCTCTTTTTTCGCGCATGCGCTTTTTCAAGCGCTTCATTGTCACGCGTCTGCTCGTCATCGCGATCTCGGCGCACCACCGTATGCTCGTTCCTGTCTACCGCCGGCTCGGGTTGTTCCGAAAGGGTATTTTCCGTTTCTTCGAAATAAGACGGAATATCCAGTTCGTTAAGCATTTGTATGACGGACTGATACCGTTTGTCCGAATTGACCTGCATCGCCCGCATGATGACGGCTTCGGTCTGCGGGGTGATGGCCCTGTTCAGTTCCGAAGGCTTGGCCATCGGCTTGGTAGCGCGAAGGATAGACTCCGTCGGTATGACGCCGGTCAGCAGGTTGTACATGGTCGCCCCGAGGGAGTAGATGTCGGGACAGGGCGAAAAACTCTGTACGCCTTCCGTATCATACTGTTCAATAGAGGCAAAGCCTTTGGACAGGGTGAGCATGGTGGTGCTCGTTTCCTGCTGTTCGATGTCGTAGCGCTTACTGATGCCGAAATCTATCAGACGGGCATTGTTTTTGCTGTCTATAAGTATGTTATTGGGCTTAATGTCCAAATGCAGAATATTTTTCTGATGGACAAATTCAAGAGCCTGCCCGACCTGATACACGTATTTCAATACCTTTTTTTCAGGCAGCACGCCTTCTGTTTCAAGCATATACTTGAGCGAACAGCCCTGGATATATTCCATCGCGATATAGGCCGTACCGTTTTCCTCAAATACTTCGAGGACATTCACGATATACGGATGATGCACTTCGGAAAGGATTTTTGCCTCCTTGATTAATTTTTCCTTAAATTTGGCGAAAAGGATTTTCCCCGTTTCGGAATGTACTTTCACATGCAGCGTGTCGTCGTCGCGGAGGCAGTAGTCCTTGAAAAAATATTCCTTGATACAGACAGGCACATCCGTCCTTACCGTACCCAGGTTTCCTTTCACCTCTGTACTCCAAACGCCTGAATATGTGATACCAAATCCTCCTTGGCCAATCACATTGGCAATCCGATATTTTCCTTTTTGCAGATAGTGACCTTTTGGTAAATGCATAATTACTGCGAGCAATCAGGTTTTCTACCGACAAAGGTATATTTTTTAAATGAAAGTATAAAGAAAAGACAGAACAAATTGTTTGTAACTAACAGAATTTTGCACATTTTGTATTGGTAAAATATAGAAAGAGTAGTTGTCGCGTGCTTTTTTGCTGCATGATTCGACGATTGTGTTTTTGATGTTTTCGGTCGATCCTGACGCCGCAAATATCTGTGCAATAGCATCATTCACCACACATTCGGTTACTCCGTCCGTACACATGAAGAAGTAATCTCCTGCCTGCACATCGGTAATCAGCGTCACTTCCGCTTCCGTCGGATGGTCCGTACCGCTGATGGCTCTCGTGATCACATTTCTTCGGGGATGCGTTTTGGCTTCGTCTGCCGTAATCTCGCCCAGCTTCACCAGCGAGTTGACCAGCGAATGGTCTTCGGTTTGGAACAGGGTTTCGCCCTTGCGGAACTGATAGATACGGCTGTCGCCGATGTGGGCGATGGTGATGCCTGATTTTCCGATATATACCATGGTAAGCGTCGTTGCCATGCCTTTGGCTTCGGGGTGTGCCTGCACGTATTCGTCAAAGCGCGTTTCAGTGTAGTGAACGGCTTTGCTGATAAGATCTTCGGTTGGATCGCCGTCGATAAAGGTGGAAAAAAACGTCTGGAAAGACTCGCATGCCAGCGCGCTGGCGATCTCGCCTTTTTCGGCGCCGCCCACGCCGTCGCATACGATAAAAAGTTTCTGATTAGAGGTCACCAACTCCGATAACGGGAAAACGGAGTCTTCATTATTCATCCGCCCTCCTTTTTCACTAATGGCAAAAGGTCTTTCTATCTTGATATTCATGATTAAATACGCCGCGTTTACATTATTCGCAAAACCGCAATACAGTATCGCCGATTACGATTTCATCATTATTTTTCAGCACAATCACTTCTCCTTCTTCCAAATACCGCCCGTTGTAACGCGTACGGTTCTTGCTGCGATTGTCCAAAAGAGAATGTATCGGATTCCCATGTGCGCCTTTCTTCACCTCAAGCTGCAAATGATTGCGGCTCATAGCTTTATCCTGCGTATCGATGCAAATATCCGCGTGAGAAGTCGCGGCTTTCCGGCCGACGATGTAAAGGCCTTCTTCATGCAGGGGAAACGTCTGTTCCGGCGTATGTGCGTCGGGGAGAACGATTAACTTCCCTTCACTTTTTTTTAGTGGCTGGAGCAGCTCTGTACTGCCGTCGGAAGATGCCTGCCGCGCTGCCTGCAAGTCCCGCAGTTGGGCAACCGATATTTCATGCTTGCATTTGGGGCATTTAAAAGAGGTGATTCCTTTGGGAATTTTTTGTTCGTCAACTTTTAAACCGACCCCACAATGCGGGCACTTTACCGGAATCATACGGTTATGGACACGTCGATATCATCCGCTCCGGCAAACACATCCATAATGTCAATATCCGTAACGATTTCTACATCATCCGACAAGGTGATAAAGTCGGGCGTATCGTCATAGCTGTCGTCCAGCGACACGAAATCGGCATAAGTGTCGTCCATGTCTATCACTACCACATCGTTCCACAATGCGTCGTTGTCTATCGAGACAAATGTACTTTCTTCAATCATAACTTATTATATTTTAAATTTTACATGTTACCATATATTACGACATACAAAAATACGCAATCACAAAACATGCGGTTTCGTTTTTATTGAATAACGTACAAAAGCGGGGGATTATTGTACAAAATGCCGTGTTTTAGCAAAGTAAACCGAATTATTTTTTCACCCATTTGGCGCGGCACGTGCCGATCGGACATTGCTTCTTGTTGGCAAGTGATTCCCACGGGATTTCGCCCAGAAACGCACCGCACTTGGGACAGACATAATCTATTTTGAAGCGGTTTGCGATATTCTGCAGCAATTCGGGAATCTTGGCCGATTGCCTTGCACCCATGTAGATGCCTGCCGTCGGGGCGCAGACGGCAAGTACCAGGCTGACGATCACCAGCGTCTGATTGCTTTTGCCGACAAGCCCGACAAGCAGTCCCACGATGCCGATCACGGCAAATGGCAACGACTGGAACAGCCTTGTTTTAAACTGGTTGGACGACTGGATGCGGATTTTTTCGCGGATATAATTGTCATACACTTGCTTGAGTGCGGCAAATTCTTCGCTGTAATCGTTGTCGTATTTCAGTGCATCCCTGACGGTCAGCTCATAATGTTCGCCCAGCATGACGACGTCGGTGGACGAGATTTTTTTACGGATCACCCTGTCGCCGTTGACAAAAGTACCGTTTGCCGATCCCACGTCTTCGATATACAGCTCGCCGTGATCGTTGTGCGTCAATTTCGCATGGTAACGGCTGACGTAGGGGTCGTCCACTACAAATTCATTATCTTTTGCTTTTCCGATTCTGACAACCGTCATGGTTATTCTATATTTTTCTTTGGTTTGATTCCTTCCTGTTCCAACATTTCTTTCAAAGCTTTCAGCGGTTCTTTGGATACGATCAGTTCGCGGGGCTTGCCTCCGGGCGTCAACAGCAGGAGTTTCTGTTTCGGCAAATTGATCTGCAGGATATAGTTTTTGTTGACAATAAAACTCTTACCCACCCGTATCAACATCGACTGTGCATCTATATACTGGGTTTGGAACATTTCTTCAATCTTGCCGATATTGATGGCAAACGTAAACTGGATACCTTCACTCAGTAGCAATTTCGTGTAATTTCTGTCTGCTTCAAAATAAAGTATATCGCTTATCCTTATACGGAGAAATTCATCCCTTGTCTTTATTATCAGAAATTTATCCATCATCTGTTAGTTCTTTCACGACATTGCGCGAGCAAATGTAATGTTTTTCCAAATCATACACAAATAAAAAAGGGAGAATGAATCTCCCTTTTTTTTAATATAGCGTTAATTTTTAAGTGCTGCCTGTGCTGCGGCTACACGTGCGATGGGTACGCGGTACGGCGAACAGCTTACGTAGTTCAGACCGACCTGGTGACAAAATTCCACGGACGACGGTTCGCCGCCATGTTCGCCGCAAATGCCGCACTTCAGGTCGGGACGGACGGCGCGTCCTTTTTCGGTCGCCATGCGAATAAGCTGCCCTACACCATTTCGATCCAGCACTTTAAACGGATCAAACTTTAGAATTTTCTTTTCCAGATAGACCGGCAGAAACGAAGCGATATCATCACGCGAATAGCCGAAAGTCATCTGAGTCAGGTCGTTTGTTCCGAAAGAGAAAAATTCGGCTGCGGATGCGATACGGTTGGCCGTAAGCGCGGCACGCGGAATTTCAATCATCGTGCCTACCTTGAAATCGATCGTGTCGCCATATTCTTCGAACAGTGCGGCTGCCGTTTCGCGGATAATTTTCTCCTGTTCGCTAAATTCGTACACGATTCCCGTGAGCGGCACCATAATTTCGGGAATGGCGATGATGCCTTTTATCTTCAGATCCAGCGCAGCTCCCAAAATGGCGCGAGTCTGCATTTCGGTAATCTCGGGGTAGGTGTTTCCAAGTCGTGCACCCCGATGTCCGAGCATGGGATTCTGCTCGTGCAAGGCTTCTACTCTTTCCTTTATAACACTGACTTCCACACCCATGGCTTCGGCCAATTCGGTTTGACCTTTTTCGTCGTGCGGGACAAATTCGTGCAATGGCGGATCGAGCAGTCGAACCGTCACGGGATAACCGTCCATTGCTTCAAAAATGCCTTCAAAGTCAGCCTTTTGATAGGGAAGCAACTTGATCAGCGCTGCTTTGCGTCCTTCGGTGTCTTTGGCCAGAATCATTTCGCGCATGGCTTTGATTTTCTGTCCTTCGAAAAACATGTGTTCCGTACGGCAAAGACCGATACCCACGGCGCCGAACTTGCGTGCCACCGCGGCATCGTGGGGCGAATCGGCGTTCGTACGTACCGACATGCGGGTGTACTTGTCCGACAGTCGCATGATTTCGCTAAAGTCGGCATCCAACTCGGCTTCCCGGGTGGCTACCTGTCCTTCGTAAATATCTCCCGTTGAGCCGTCCAACGATAAATAATCGCCTTCTCTGTAAATCTTTCCATCTACGGTCATGCACTTGGATGCGTAATCGATTCGCAATGTGCCTGCACCTGATACACAGCATTTACCCATCCCCCGAGCCACTACGGCGGCATGCGATGTCATTCCGCCGCGCGCCGTCAGGATCCCTTCGGCAGCTGCCATTCCCGCGAGGTCTTCGGGCGACGTCTCGATGCGCACCATCACGACTTTTTCTCCGTTCGAAGCCCACTGTGCGGCGTCGTCGGCATTGAACACAATCTTTCCCGATGCAGCGCCGGGCGATGCAGCCAATCCTTTGGCAATCAAGGTCGCTTTCTTCAAAGCATCTTTATCGAACACGGGGTGGAGCAGTTCGTCCAGTTTATTGGGGTCGACGCGCAACAAGGCCGTTTTTTCGTCGATCATACCCTGTCTGAGCATGTCCATCGCAATTTTTACCATGGCAGCCCCCGTACGTTTTCCGCTGCGCGTCTGGAGGAACCAAAGTTTGCCTTCCTGCACCGTAAACTCCATGTCCTGCATGTCTTTATAGTGGTTTTCGAGTTTGGTTTGCAACTCGTCGAGTTCTCTGTAAATGGCAGGCATGGCCTCTTCCATCGAAGGATATTTCGTCCGGCGTTCTTCTTCGGGTATGCCGGCCAGCGTAGCCCAGCGCTGCGAGCCTGTTTTAGTGATCTGCTGCGGTGTGCGTATGCCTGCCACCACGTCTTCACCCTGGGCGTTTATCAGGTATTCGCCGATGAACAAATCTTCGCCCGTAGCCGCATCGCGCGAGAAACAGACTCCTGTCGCAGAAGTATTTCCCATATTGCCGAATACCATTGCCTGTACGTTTACGGCTGTTCCCCATTCGGCCGGTATGCCTTCCATTTTGCGGTAGAGGATGGCTCGTTCGTTCATCCACGAATCGAAAACGGCGCAGATCGCACCCCACAACTGTTCATAAGCCGAATCGGGAAAGTCCTTGCCGGTGCGCGCTTTTACGGCGGATTTAAACTTGGCAACCAGTTCTTTCAGGTCGTTGACAGTCAATTCCGTGTCCAGTTGAACATTTTTGGCCGCCTTCACTTCTTCGATAATTTCTTCAAACGGGTCGATGTCATTTTTGTTTACGGGCTTCATTCCCAGTACTACATCGCCGTACATCTGCACAAAACGCCTGTACGAATCCCATGCAAAGCGCGGGTTTCCCGTTTTGAGCGACAACCCTTCCACAACGGCGTCGTTCAGCCCCAGATTCAGAATCGTATCCATCATGCCGGGCATGGAAGCGCGCGCACCCGAGCGTACCGATACCAGCAGCGGATTTTTCACATCTCCGAATTTCGAATTCATCAGCGCCTCCACGCCGTGAATGGACGCTTCGACATTCGGTTTCAAAAGTGCAACGACTTCGTCCTTACCCAGACGGTAATAGTCGTTACATGTATCCGTCGTGATCGTAAAGCCCGGAGGTACAGGCACTCCAATCAAATTCATTTCAGCCAGGTTGGCTCCCTTGCCTCCCAGCAAATCCCTCATGTCTGCTCTGCCTTCAGCTTTTCCGTTTCCAAACGTGTAAATTCTTTTTACATTTTCCATATTAATTCTGTTTTTGTAATCTTTAGTTTGCAAATATCATTCATTTTAATGAATCTAAAAAATTTTCACCCTATTTTTTAGACATGTTTTACAATTATTTGCAAGATTAGGTAATACAAAATATTTACTTTTGTAAGTTCAAACATTTAAATTCGCATTGCATTGGCAGGAAAAAAGAAGTCTCTTCCTTTGTTGGAGAGCATCGAGATTACAGATGTAGCCGCTGAAGGAAAGGCTATTGCACGAGTAGACGACTGGGTTGTTTTTGTCCCCTGGACGGCGCCGGGCGACATCGTAGACATCCAGCTTGTACGGAGAAGAAGTCATTTTGCCGAAGGAAAGGCCGTATTTTTCCATCGGTATGCATCCGACAGGGTTGAGCCGTTTTGCGAACATTTTGGCGTCTGCGGAGGTTGTAAGTGGCAGCATCTTCCTTACGAAGCGCAATTACGGCACAAAGCGCAGCAGGTGGCCGACAACCTGACGCGTATCGGTAAAATTGCTGCGAAAACATTTCTTCCGATTGCCGGTGCACAGCATACGGTGTACTATCGTAATAAACTGGAATTTACGTTTTCGAACAGACGCTGGCTGACGGAAGATGAAATCCCTGCCGACAGTGAAACCGTGCAGCTGAACGGCGCGGGATTCCATATACCGAAAATGTTCGACAAAGTGCTGGACATCCGCAAATGCTGGCTGCAGGACGATATTTCAAATCGCATTCGACTGGATATTAAAGATTTTTGTCTTTCACACGAGGGTTATCCTTTCTTTGATCTGCGAAAACAGGAGGGTTTTATGCGTACATTAATAATACGCACTTCTTCTACCGGCGAGGTGATGGCGGTGGTTGTCTTTTTCGAGGAAAAGAAAGTGCATCGCGAGGCATTGCTGAATCATCTGAAAGAGACTTTTCCCGAAATCACGTCGTTGATGTACGCCGTCAACGGGAAATGCAACGATACCATTACCGATCAGGAAATTATTCTCTTTCATGGAAAAAATCATCTGACGGAAGAAATGGATGGGCTGCAATTCAAGATCGGACCAAAATCATTCTATCAGACCAACAGTGAACAGGCCGGCTTGCTGTACGGGATTGTGCGCGATTTTGCAGGACTGACCGGTCGCGAAACGGTCTACGACTTGTACACGGGCACGGGTACGATTGCCAATTTTGTCGCGCGACAGGCCGAAAAAGTGATTGGAATAGAATATGTTCCCGAAGCCGTCGAAGATGCCTGCATCAACGCGGAACATAACCGGATCAACAATACCCGTTTCTTTGCAGGTGACATGAAGGATATTCTTACGCAGGCTTTTATCGACGCCAACGGCCATCCCGACGTCATCATCACCGACCCGCCCCGCGCCGGCATGCACGACGACGTGATCGACACCATCCTTGCGGTTGCCCCCGCACGTATTGTTTATGTGAGCTGTAACCCCGCCTCGCAGGCACGCGACCTGCACAGGCTCGGCACGCTGTACGACGTCGAAAAAGTGCAGCCGGTCGACATGTTTCCGCATACGCATCACGTGGAGAACGTCGCGCTGCTTATGAAGAAAAATAATTTTGCGACGACATGAAACTTGTGTATACGAATATCCTGCCTGTTATCGTTTTATCCTGTTTGCTGGCAGGATGCCGCAATAAAACGCAGCCGTATGAAGACAGCGTAACGGATTTTCCCGAGATCGTAGAAAAAGGTGAAATCACGGCAGTGACGCTGAATAGTTCCATTTCGTACTTTCAGTACAAAGGGAAATTGATGGGGTATGAATATGAACTGATTGCCGATTTTGCGCGTGCACACAATCTGTTGCTGAATATCAAAATCGCCGAAAATATTCCACGGCTGATTGAGATTTTGCAAAATGGCGAGGCGGATGTGGTGGCATATCCTGTCAAGATTGACAATATGATGAAAGACAGTATTTTATTCTGCGGACATGAGGAACAGTCCAGCCTGGTGATCGTGCAGCACGCTTCGCGTGGAGATACCATTCTTACCGACGTAACACAACTTATCGGTAAAGAGGTTTATGCAAAACCGAATACGCGATATTTCGAGCGTCTGGAGAATCTGAACAGCGAGTTGGGCGGAGGAATCCGCATCATGGATATTGCAAAGGATACCGTTACGACAGAAGACCTTATCGAAATGGTTGCGCATGGAAAGATTCCTTATACGGTCTGCGAAGACAACGTCGCACGCCTGAACCGCACTTATTTTCACAACATCAATATTAACCTTGAAATCAGCTTTAAACAGCGTCATTCGTGGGCGGTTCGCAAAAGCAGTCCGCTACTGGCCAAAGCGATTGACGAATGGGCGTCCAACAACGCGAGTGAAAAGACTTACATGGCGGCAATGAAACGCTATTTCGAACTGTCGAAATATGCGCTTGACTTCAGGCCGCAGATTATCAGCGGCAAAATCTCGCCCTACGATCATCTTTTCAAGAAATATGCGCCCCGGCTGGGCTGGGACTGGCAGTTGCTGGCGTCCATTTCCTGGCAGGAATCGCATTTCGAGCCGTCCATCGTGGCATGGAGCAGCGCCAGAGGGCTGATGGGAATCATGCCCGAAACGGCATCTCATCTGGGTTTCGATCCGCTGGAAATGGACGATCCGGAAAAAAACATACAGGCGGGCGTTGAATGTCTGCACCGTTTCGGGCAACGGTTTGTCGATATCCCCGACAGCCTCGAACGGATAAAACTTACGCTGGCATCCTACAATGCGGGAATCGGGCATATTATTGATGCACAGGGACTGGCAGAAAAATACGGGAAAGATCCCGGCGTATGGAGCGGCAGCGTGAACGAGTTTATCCGCCTGAAATCCGAACCGAAATATTATACCGACTCAATATGCAAATATGGCTATCTGCGTGGAACGGAGACGTATAACTATGTGGATGAGGTGATGGAACGGTATAAATATTATAAACAGGAGACAACGGCGGACGGGAGTGTTTTGTGAATGATCCGGCGCGTACCTTGCAAAATATACTTCACGCGGTCTGAAATTGAGAGTTTAACGATGAACTATAAACGATGAACGATGAACTATGAATCTGAGTTCGGGATAAGGATAAGCCCGTGAGGGCTTACATATCCATAGAAAACGGTTCCCGTACATAAAAAGAACGCCGCAGGTGTTCAACCCCTGACGGGGTTGCGGCGGAGACGGCGATTGTTTTCTATTGATATGAATGCCCTGACGGGCAAACCCCGTTCATCGTTCATCGTTTATCGTTTATCGTTTATTACCCCCGCTCGGCGTAGCGTCTCTCGCTACGCCGAGCGGGGGTTGTTTTGTTATTAACCCAACATGTTTTTCGCTTTCCGTTCGACCTGTATCAGCCATGCGCATTTTCAAAACAGACACGAAAGTGGAGGGATCTCCATGTTCACCTGTTCCATAATGAGCAAGAAAAAGCCGTATCAGTTCCGTTTTCCTGTTTTATTAGTCCTGTTTTTCCGGAGTTGCTTCATCTGAATCCGCTTACTTTGCAGCCGGTTTTCTTAATTATAAAATTTAGGAGCAGCTCGTTTTGTACGCCGGCAACCGCTGGGATTATCCCGAAATCGGCTGGGGTAACATGTCTAAAAAGTTAAACGCCGCGCCCTGCTACGGACGGTTGAGATTTTGCATGGGACAATAAAGTGGAAATTAACGTACATTTGTGGCGGAAAAAACGTGCAGCCGGAGGCTGAGAACGAAACATTGAATATTCATATAAACAAATTTACAGCGATGAAAAAGTATATCACCGTAATAATTTTAGGCGTATCTGTTTGTGCCCATTCCTGTTTGTCGGAGACAAGGATTGCCTCCCTGCAAAACGGGCTGGTGAAAGTGGATTTTGATCTTCAAACCGGATATTATCAGCTATTCGACAAGCAGCGCGGGGTGCTTTGCATCGACAGCGCATACGCGCAAATAAACGGCTGGAAGACCACCGACCCGCTCACCCGCACGCACCGCATTACAAAGGAGGCCGGCGGGCAGTCCCTGCTGATTGAATGTGCGGACGCGGAAAACAAAACCCTGCTGCTTCAGTTTTCACTGCAACCCGGCAAGCCGTATCTGATTCTGGCGGCCGGCGTAGACAATCGGTCGAACGATACGCTCATCATCAAAAAAATCATGCCGCTTGCCGAAGGCAGGATATTCAAAGGTAAAAACGTAAGAGAAAACCTGCGGATTCTGGACGGCAACGGCGGAGGCGAATCTACCGTAATGCGGCACAAGCCTCCCGTAGCGTGTCGCAACAACATGCTGCTGTGTTTTGGCAACGAAATCGAATCCCATTCGCTGGTGATGGGAGGAATCACTTACAGTGAATATAACAAATCCGTCCGCGTTGACAGTATTTCATCCGCCGTCCTTTCCGTCGGTCTGTATGCCGAAGATTTTGTCGGCAAAAGGCTTGACCCGAATACGGCTTATCTTCCCGAAGGCGACCGGTTTTTCCTCGACTGCGTTACCGGCGATCCGTTTGCGTCTCTCGAAAACTACGGGAAAGTGTTGTCGGAGATGCAAAATGCTCACCCCAACTATTATTATTTCCCGTCGATTTGCCTCTGGTATGCCCAATATCCCATTTACGGAGGCGTGAATACGCTGGCGACAAACGATTCGCCCGGCGCGGTGGAAGAAATGGAACGGGTAAACAGGAGCGGATGGCTGAAATATACGACAATGGCGATTCGGCTTGTCCCCGACTGTTACGACGAAAACAACGAAAACGGCTGGTGGGATGACGAACACTGGCAGATGCACGATAACGGCGGGATGCATGAGGGAATGAAACTGAAAGGGAATCATTACCGCGA
>JAIRYD010000122.1 GCA_031267935.1 Tannerella sp. | reverse complement strand
GCAAACATGTACTTGTCTGTAAACGATTGTTCGACAACAATATGTCCGCGGTCGATATAATTTTTGAGGATGCCGGAAACATTGCTGACATAAGTCGGAGAGCCGATGATTATTCCCTGAGATTCGGCGATCATGCGGTTTATCTCCTCCGCCCTGTCTCCGAGGTGGCACGCGCCTGTACGGTAACACCGCTCACATCCCGTGCATGGCATCAGACGGTAGTCCGCCAGGTGAATATAATATACTTCCATATTGTCCTTCCCCTGCAGATATTGCCTGAATGTCTGAAGAATCTTGCCCGTCGCCCCATGCTTGCGGGGACTTCCATTGATAATTGTCACTTTCACGTTTTTCAAATTAAAATTCAGCCAAACGGCTAAATCATGGATAAAAAAATTATACTTTAATACTGTTGATAATCATGTCTCCCGTATGCCGGATTCGTTGTTTTATCATGCGGTCAAATGCTTTTTCATCTTCATATATCAATTCCGCAAGACAACCTTTTGCGATAAAGGGGAAAAGAGACATTGCCAAAATGTCGGCACACAAGTCGCCGGGGTTTACCTTTCTAATCAATCCGTCCCGGCAAGCCTGCTCAATCTCCCGATAAAAATTGTCAAAAAGGCGAACGACGCCATTCTGTTCCTTCATCCGTTTGAGGACAGGCATCATCAAATGCGGATTAACCGCAAGTTCGTTCATCACAAAGCCGGGTAATTGCGGGTATTTCCGCGCCGTCCGAATATAGCCCGAAACCATCAGGCGTATCTTCCCGAAAAGATCCTCATCCGAATACAGCGCCTTGCTTATCCGTTGAAAAAGCAGCGAAAACGCCTCCCTGAAAATAATCTCGAGAATTTTGTCTTTCGTTTTGAAATAGTAATGCAACAAGGCATAATTGACATCCGCCTTTCGGGCAATGTCGCGCATGCCTGCTCCATTATACCCCTTTTCGTAAAGGACGATACGCGCAGCTTCAATTATCTTGTTTTCAACACTCTGTTTCAAATCATCCGGTTTTAATCTTAGCCAAACGGCCAAGATTCCGCAAAAGTACAAATTAATTTGAAACCGCAAAAACTTTGGTTAATTCTTTTTTTTTGAGACACTATTGAATGTTTTGCCGAAACAGGGCGACGTACACAGCAGTAAACCTCCGGCCAACCCCGTCATGACTTCCCGCTTCGTACCTCGCAGTTTGCAATGGCGGTACGAGCCTCGCCATTCTCTGCAGCGAATGCAATTTTCAGTTGTCTTTCCTTTTACAAAGAGAAATAGCACCTCACAAAAAAGAATTAACCCCTTTTTTAGTAACTTTGCGCGAAAAATTCATTACAATGACAATCGAACAAAAACTTTCACGCGCCGTAATCGCAGGCATCAGGGCGCTTTACGACGCAGACCTGCCCGACAGTCAGGTACAGCTGCAGAAGACGAAAAAGGAATTTCAGGGACATCTGACCCTGGTCGTATTTCCCCTTCTCCGCCTCTCGAAAAAATCGCCCGAACAGACCGCGCAGGATATCGGACACTATTTACAGCAAACGGAACAGACGGTTGCCGGCTTCAACGTCGTCAAGGGATTTCTCAACCTCACCATTGCCATGCCCTTCTGGGTCGGGCTGCTCAACAGCCTGCATGCCGATCCGCAATACGGCATCCGGCCCGTCACCGACCATTCGTCGCTCGTGATGATCGAATATTCCTCCCCCAACACGAACAAACCGCTGCACCTGGGGCACGTCCGCAACAACCTGCTCGGCTTCAGCCTCGCGAACATTCTCCGCGCCAACGGCAAAAAAGTAGTGAAAACAAACATCGTCAACGACCGCGGCATCCATATCTGCAAATCCATGCTGGCCTGGAAAAAATGGGGCGAAGGCGCAACACCCGCTTCTTCGGGCAGGAAAGGCGACCACCTGGCAGGCGACTTCTACGTCCTGTTCGACAAGCGCTACAAGGAAGAAATAAAAAAACTCGAACACCGCGGACTGAGCCGCGAAGAAGCCGAATCGCAGTCCGAACTGATGGCCGAAGCACGCACCATGCTGCGCGCATGGGAAGCCGGCGACCCTCCCACCGTCGAACTCTGGCGCACGATGAACAGCTGGGTCTACGAAGGCTTCGATGAAACATACAAACGGCTCGGAGTGGACTTCGACCGCATTTATTACGAATCACAAACCTATCTCGAAGGAAAAAAAACCGTGCTGGACGGACTGGAAAGAGGCATCTTCTACCGTCGCGAAGACGGCTCCGTATGGGCAGACCTTACAGGCGAAGGACTCGACGAAAAACTCCTGCTCCGCTCCGACGGCACGTCCGTCTACATCACGCAAGACATCGGCACCGCCCGCCTCCGCTTCGACGATTATCCGGTCGACCAGATGATCTACGTGGTCGGGAACGAGCAGAACTATCACTTTCAGGTACTCTCCATTCTTCTCGACAAACTCGGATTTGCCTTCGGAAAAGGACTCATTCACTTCTCGTACGGCATGGTGGAACTTCCCGAAGGCAAAATGAAAAGCCGCGAAGGAACAGTAGTCGATGCCGACGACCTGATGGACGAAATGATCCGCACCGCCCGCGAAATCTCCGGCGAACTGGGCAAACTCGACACCCTGAGCCAGGCCGAAGCCGACGAAATCATACGAATGATCGGCCTCGGATCGCTGAAATATTTCATCCTCAAGGTCGATCCGCGTAAAAATATGGTATTCAACCCAAAAGAATCCATCGATTTCAACGGAAACACCGCCTCCTTCATCCAGTACACCCACGCGCGGATCTGTTCCGTCCTGCGCAGGGCAAAAGAACAAAAACTGGAACTGCCGCAACAACTGCCCGACTCCACACCCGTCACTCCCAAGGAAGAAACACTCGTCCAGCGCCTCTCGGAATATGCCGCCATCGTCGCAGAAGCAGGCAGCACGTGCAGCCCTGCCTGCATTGCCAACTACATCTACGAACTGGTAAAAGAATTCAACCAGTTCTATCACGACTACTCGATCCTGAACGAACCGAACGAACCGATACGAAACCTGCGCCTCGTATTAGCCGCTAATACAGCGAAAATTATACGCTCCGGCATGTCGCTGCTCGGAATAAATGTACCCGCGAGAATGTGAAAAATACATAATTATTTGTTTTTCTCAATAAAAAGCCCCATTTTTGTGCATTGAATATCCACAATGCATTCTGAAAAAGGCTTTCTATTTTAACCTGACCTCAATAACCCGGAAAATATCCGGACGGCAACAGCCGCAAAACCGCTTTCGAAAAAAAGCACGGAGGTATAGGGATGCAGGATGTCTATGATTTTTGTAAAATACAGGGTTTTAATAAAATAATAGTGTTATCGAAATTAAATTCGTTTTTACAATGGAAACAAAAAAACTGAACAGACGCGATTTTTTTCGCTTGACGGCAACAGCCGGGGCAGGAGCATTGATCATGCCGGAAGTAGCGGCTTCCACCCTTAAAATCAATTCCGCAGACAAAGGAGAAAACGTGTATCCCATGCGCACGCTGGGCAAAACAGGCATCACCATTCCCATCCTGAGCATGGGCGTGATGCGGGCCGACAATCCCAATGTAGTCCGCGCAGCCTACAACGCAGGCATCACATTTTTCGACACGGCACACGGCTACCAAAACGGTCAGAACGAAGTCATGCTCGGCAACTTCTTCAAAGACAAACCTCGCGACTCATTCCAGATTGCGACGAAGGGGAAATTCGACTATCCGCTGAAAGACACCTTCGAAAAAGACTTTACCGCGCTGCTGGACCTGAGCCTGAAACGCCTCCAGATGGACCATGTGGAAATCTTCTACACACATGCACTCGACAAAATGGAACACGTGACGGACGAACGGGTCCTCAACCTGCTGAAGAAATTCAAAGCCGACGGCAAAATCCGTAACATCGGATTCTCTACACACGCGCTCAATCCCGCAATGATCGACGCCGGCGTCGAAACAGGCGCATACGACGTCATTCTCCTTTCCTACAACTTCAAACTGCACAACCTGAAGGAAACGGAAGACGCCATCGCACGCGGTGTCAAAGCCGGAGTCGGCTTCATCGCCATGAAAACGATGACAGGCGCCGCCGAAGATACGGAAGGAAAGAAAAAAATCGATGCACGCGCCTGCCTGAAATGGGCCTGGCAGAACGAAAACATCACGACCATCATCCCCGGATTCAGCAATTTCGACGAACTGGACGAATGTCTGGCCGCCGTCAAATCACCCGTCCTGACGGAAAATGAAAAACAGTATCTCGCCATGCTCGGCACGCAGGAAATGATGTTCTGCCAGCAATGCGGAAAATGTCGCGACATGTGCGTCGAACACCTGCCGATCCCCGACATGATGCGCGCCTACATGTATGCCTACGGCTACAAAAACGCCTCCCTGTCCAAGGAAACGCTGGTAGAACTGAATCTGCCCGAAAAAACATGCAGCAAATGCGGCAAGAACTGCAAGGTGAAATGTACGTCGGGCTTCGACGTCGCACGAAAAATTGCGGCTGTCACACCCGTCCTCCACGTACCCGATGCACTGTTGAGCTGAACCCGTCCCCCTGTGAATAGCAGTATGAAGATGAAATATATCAGATCATTCATCATCGCCTTTCTCGTGCCGCTTTCCATGCAGATGCTTTCGGCACAGACACCCGCGCAGTTGAAATCGTGGCTGGTCGATGTGCCGGGATGGACCCTGGCGGACGAAACGGAAGTCTTCGACCCCGACAATCTTTTCGACCGCATCAACGGCGCCGCCCCCCTGTTCATCGAAAACAATTTCGTGGAAATGACCTCGCTCGAATACCGGAAAGGAGATGATTACATCACGATACAGGTTTATCGCCATGCCACGCCCGAAGATGCATTCGGCATGTACGCCTCGGAACGCTCGGACGAGCTGGCACATTTCGACATCGGAGGCGAAGCGCAGGGCGATGCGAAAGACCTGTTTTTCTTCGCGGGATGTATTTATGTGAAAATGTGGAGCAACAGCGCCGACGATGTGGAAGCAACCCTTCGCACGATCGGAAAGGGACTGGCGGACAAGATCGACGCTCGTGCCGATTATCCCCCGGTGGCCAAGCTGTTTCCGGCAAAAGCGAAACGGCCATGGTCGGAATCCTACATTACGAAAGGATACATCGGCCATGAGTTTCTCCAGTCTGTTTACGTAGCGAAATACGAAAATGACGGACAGCCGTTTCAGCTTTTCGTCGTCGACGGCAAAACGAAAGACGGCGCACGCAAAGTGCTGGACAGCTATATCGAATTTACCAAACAGCCGGCCGTCGCCGCTGAAGGCAGCTTCGTGGTCAATGACCGTTACAATGGCGACATCCCCGTCATCTGGAAGGGACCGTACATCGTCGGTGCATACAACGAAAACGGCGAAACGGTGAAGAATGCCGGCGAATGGCTTTCCGAAATCGCCGCCAAACTGAACTGAAGGATTGTCCCGAAAAGTGAACCGTGACAATCTGAAACTGTGATAATGGGGCATACATCTGCATGTTTCCCCATTATTGCAGTTTTTTTAAACTTATAAAACCTGTCCGAAAACAACACTCACCGAATAATGAAAAAGAAACTTACAGTACTCACCGGCGCAGGGATGAGCGCCGAGAGCGGCATCTCTACGTTCAGAGATTCCAACGGATTGTGGAACAATTATCCAGTCAGTCAGGTAGCCACGCCCGAAGGTTTCGCCGCCAATCCGCAGCTCGTACTCGACTTCTACAACGAACGGCGACGCGAATTGCTCCGCGCGCAACCCAACGACGGACACCGGGGACTGGCGGCGCTGGAAAAGGATTTCGACGTGCATATCGTCACGCAGAACGTAGACAATCTGCACGAACGCGCCGGTAGCACGCATGTGATTCATTTGCACGGCGAACTGATGAAATCGTGTCCCGTCAACGACACAAACCGTGCATACGACATCCCGTCCGACCGTCCCGACCTGCACGTGGACGACAGAGATGCGGACGGCAACCGCCTGCGTCCGTTCATCGTATGGTTTGGCGAAGCCGTCCCGATGATGGATCGGGCAACCGAATGGGTCGAAGCGGCCGATATCTTCGTGATCATCGGCACCTCGCTGAGCGTTTATCCGGCAGCCGGGCTGCTGCACTGCGTCCGCAGCGGACGGCCTGTCTATCTGATTGATCCGAATGACGTAAAAACATATCGCAACGACATGCACGTCATAAGAGCGGGCGCTTCGGAAGGCGTAAAACGGCTCGAGGAAATGTTGAAAAAATCAAACCTTTAAAAAAATCCGTTTGTTTAATTTTCCTGTAACAAACGAAGGGGTCAATCCGTCTTTCTGATGTAACAAAAAAATACGGAAGAATATGAAAAAAATTTTATTGAGCCTTGCGGCAGTGTTATTGTTCTCGTTTGTGACGAATGCACAGACGGTTGACCAGCTCTTCAGGAAATACGCGAAAGAGAGCGGCGTGGTACATGTGAATATCGGAAAGTTCGGCATGATGTTTGCCGGCCTTTTCAGCGATACGGGAGGGGTGAAGGGCGTCGATGTGCTGGCTTTCAGTGATTGCGCCCCGTCGCTCAGGGAAGAATTGCAGCAGGCGGTCGGTTCGCTGAAAGACCCGGACTACGAACCGCTTGTGACGGTGAATGACAAAGGAGAACACGTCAGGATTCTGGTGAAGACAAAAAGCGACCGCATCCGCGAACTGGTGGTGCTGTCGGCAAGCCACACCGATATGGCGCTCGTCCGCATCCGGGGAAACATCCGTCTGTCCGACCTCAGCCGGATTATAAACGATTGACGTTACGATGGATGCAAAGGAGTTTACGGAACGGTTCTATCCCTTTCATCTCAAGCTCTATCGTGTGGCGCACGCGCTGCTCGACAGCCCCGACGATGCGGAAGATATCCTCCAGGATGTGTATTGCCGCCTGTGGGACAGGCGCGACGAACTCTCGGATCTCCGCCGGCCGGAAGCCTTCTGCGTGATGCTGGTCAGGAATCTTTGCATCGACTTCCTGCGGTCGCCCGGGCGCCGTACGGACGACCACGCGGACGGCATGCGGCAGATCACGACGGACACGACGCCCGAAAGCGAATTTGTTTCCGCCGAAAGCATGCAGCGGATGGAGATGCTGATATATCGCCTGCCGGAAAAACAGCGTATCGTCATGCAGATGCGCACGTATGGCGAATGTACGTCGGAAGAAATCGAAGCCGCCACGGGCGAAAGCGCCGCCAACGTGCGGGTATTGCTCTCCAGGGCACGCAAAACGTTAAGAGAATGGTTGAACGCTTAAAAAGTTGAATTTATGAAACAAATGGATATACAACAATTACTGGAAAAATATTATGCGGGCGAAACCGCGCCGGAAGAAGAACGCCGGCTGGAGGATTATTTCCTGAGCGACGGGAGCACGGACGAGCGCCGGGAGAAGGATCGCAAACTGTTTCGCGCCCTGCACGAGGCGTCGCGGGAAGTACCGAAAGGCGTATCCGCCCGTCTGGAAGCCACGCTTCGACGCCTGGAGGAATCCGGGCAGCCGTTCCGCACGCACACACTGTGGCGTTGGGCAGGCAGCGCCGCAGCCGTAGCGATTTTGTGCGCGGGGATATTTTTCGCGACGCGTTCGGACATGCGGCAGCCCGCGGTGGCAGACACTTACGACAATCCCGAAGAAGCCGCCCTGATGGCCGAAAAAACGTTGCGCTACGTGTCGGACAAGCTAAACAAGGGCCTTGAACAAACGTACGTGGTAGAGCATGAAATGGGAAAAATGAACGAGGTAATAGAAAAAACATTCAAAACAAACAATTAATTTACAGGAAAAATGAAAGCAAAATATATTTTATTGGCCGTATGGCTGTGCATCGGCAGCCTCTGTTTCGGACAGCAAAAACTGTTCGACAAATTTGCCGGACAGGACGGCGTCACGTCCGTATACATTTCCAAGGCGATGTTCGAAATGATACCGTCGCTGGGCAATATAGGCGACGTGAATCTGAGCCATCTGAAAAAAATCGAAGGCATCAACATCCTTTTGACCGAGAAGGAAGACCTGGCGGGCGAAATGCGCAAGACCTTCAAAAGCCTGATTACCGGCAATCACGAAGAACTGATGCGCATCCGCGACGACGGTGAAGACATCACGTTCCACGTCCGGAAAAACGGTGCGGACATCGAGGAACTGGTCATGCTGATTGACAAACGCAGTCAATACACCGTCATTCAGATTCTGGGACATTTCACATTGCAGGATATCCAGGAAATCGCCATGCAAAATAAAAAGTGACAGCGAATTGAGTACACCGGAAAGTTTTGGCAATATTTTTGTCAAAACTTTTCGCATGTTTCGAATACGCAAGCAGCCGTTTTTTGCGTTATATGAAAAAGAAATTCAATCGAAACGCACAATGACGATAAAGAAAGAACGCATCCTGTGGGCTGACGACGAAATAGATCTGTTGAAACCTCACATCCTGTTTCTTCAGGAAAAAGGCTACGAAGTTGTGCCCGTCGTCAGCGGGCAGGACGCCGTGGACTGCTGCCGCGAGCAGACATTCGACATCATCTTCCTGGACGAAAACATGCCCGGACTGACCGGCCTGGAAACCCTGTCGGCCATCAAAGAAATCAATCCGACAACCCCCGTGGTGATGGTGACAAAAAGTGAAGAAGAAAGCATCATGAACCAGGCGATCGGAAACAAAATCGCCGACTATCTGATCAAACCGGTCAATCCCCATCAACTGTATCTCTCCATCAAAAAAAACCTCCACAAAAGCGACATCATATCCACCACCACCACGGAATCGTATCAGCAGGAATTTGGACGCATCGGAATGCAGATCAATGATTCACTGACAACGGACGACTGGATTGAAGTATACAAAAAGATCGTATACTGGGAACTCGAACTCGAAGAAGGGCAGGCACAAATGCTCGACCTGCTCTTCATGCAAAAGCGCGAAGCCAACAGCGTATTCACAAAGTTTGTGAAAAACAACTATATGCAGTGGATCCAAAATCCCGATCTGCGCCCGCTGATGAGTCCCGATCTGTTCAAAAAAAAGGTCTTCCCCATGCTTGACAACGGCGACAAGGTGTTTTTCATCCTGATAGACAACTTCCGCCTCGACCAGTGGCGCGTGGTGAAAAATCTGCTTGCCGACTACTTCACGTTCGACGAAAACCTGTACTACAGCATCCTGCCAACCGTCACGCAATATGCGCGCAATGCCATCTTTTCGGGACTGATGCCTGCGCAGATCGAAAACATGTTTCCCGAACTGTGGATAGACGAAGAAAGCGAAGAAGGAAAAAACATCAACGAAGAACCGCTGATACAGACCCAAATCGAACGCTTCCGCAAAAAATACACTTTCTCGTATCACAAAATTTACGACTCGCAGTACGGCGAAAAACTTCGCAACAGCTTGTCCTCACTTTCACATAATCAGCTAAACGTGATTGTAATCAATTTCGTCGACATGCTTTCGCACGCACGGACGGAAAGCAAAATGATCCGCGAACTGGCGCAGAGCGAAGCCGCATACCGCAGCCTCACGCGCTCGTGGTTTCAACATTCCACGACGCTCGAACTGTTTAAAAGCCTGGCCGAAAAAGGATACAAGGTGATTGTCACTACCGACCACGGTACCATCAGAGTAGATACGCCGATAAAAATGGTGGGCGACAAAAATACGAATACCAATCTGCGCTACAAAGTCGGAAAAAACATGACCTGCGATTCGAAATATATCTTTGAAATCAAGGACCCCGCCAGGGCGGGACTGCCTTCGCCCAACCTGAGCACGAAATATATTTTCGCCACAAACGAAACATTTTTCACCTATCCGAACAATTACAACTACTACGTGTCGTATTACCGGAACACGTTCCAGCATGGCGGCATCTCGCTCGAAGAAATGCTGATACCTTTCATCACGCTGCAACCTAAATAAACGCATGATAACCTCCCTGTGCATTCCCGATTTGTCTTCCATACGCGAAGCCGCCCGCGACTTTATCCGCAACGGGATGGGCGATCGCACCGTATTCGCGTTCTACGGCAAGATGGGCGCAGGCAAAACCACCTTTATCAAGGCGATCTGTGAAGAACTCGGCGTCGAAGACGTGATTAACAGTCCGACGTTTGCCATCGTCAACGAATACCGCAGCGCACACACGGGCGAACTGATTTATCATTTCGATTTCTACCGCATCCAAAAACAGTCCGAAGCGCAGGATCTCGGCGTCGAAGACTACTTTTACAGCGGTGCGTTGTGCTTCATCGAATGGCCTGAAAATGCGGAGGAATTACTCCCCGACGACACCGTGCGGCTGAGTATCTCGGCATGCGGCGACGGCCGGAGAGAGATACGTATCCACTGAATTGCACCCACTGCATTTCACGGTCGTTTTGTATTCCGACGAACTGATAGCCAGGTCCATTTAACTTAATAAACCATAAAATTGCCGTTTAATAGCGTTTAATATCCGAAAATAAAGCATTTTATACGCATAATCGTTTAATTTTTATCATCAATGTTATAATCTCTCTCTATTTTTGCGGCAAATATTTAAAGTGCCGAATATGGTTCATCACAAAAGCATTAAAAATGTGGAGCAGAAACGGCAAAAGTACGAGTTTGTTGAATGCGCGCAAGACGGTGTCAGCCGGTATGCCGGAAAATCTGTCGAGCGAATTATTTTTTTATAGTTTTATAATAAAACAAATCATGAAACGCAAGTTATTATTGTCGGGATTTATTGTTTTTTGTTTCTGTACACTCATTCATGCCTCCTTTCAGATCAATGTGGGCAACGGAGAAAAAACGGGGAGTTACTACACGTTTCCCGACCTGACCGTCACGTCGAGCAACCCGACCGATAAAGGCTATGTGGTCCGGATCATGTTTTCGCGCCATGCTTCGGGCAACGACGCGGTCACGCTGCCGCCGAAACCGGGATGGAACGAACATTCGGAGAGCACGAAATTTTCGCGCGTGATCAGTATTCCTGCCGGCGCGACAGCCGCGGAAATGGAAACCTACTTTCGTACGGTACAGATCAGTTTCGATGCCGGCAAAGCGGGGCAGGGCATTCTCATGCTGATCAGCGAAAATGCCGACGATGTGAATCGCAAGGTTTTTTACAGTTCCGACACGGGACACTGGTATGAGTTTGTGGAAGAAATAAAAGGTCCCGCCGACGCCAATCACCCCTATGGCATTCCCTACGAATGGTGGGAGGCGTACAACCGCGCACTGGACACCACGTTCATGGGTATGCACGGCTATCTGGCCGTCATCACCTCGGCCGTCGAAGACGCATTTGTTTACAGCGTATCCAAAAATAAAACAGGCTGGATCGGCGGTACGCGCGGCGACATAAGAACGGTATTGGCGCCCGACGGCAAGCACCTCACCGCGCTTCCTTCGTTCAACTACCTTAACTGCAAAGACCGAAGCGGTTTTTATGACTTCTGGTACTGGGCATGCGGACCGGAATGGGAAGCCACGAAGAACGGCGCCTATCCGGAAGGAAATCCGGAAGGATCATCTTTTTACGACTTTGCAAGTACGCGACTGGTAGTAGGTTCCAGCGTGCCCATCGTATATCCCTATACAGGCTGGCATCCCAACGAACCGAACAACATGATCATAGACTCTACATGCAACGAACACAGCGCGCACGGCGAACCCTTCCTGCATATCGGCATAGAAAAAAACAGCTACTGGAACGACTACAGCGGCTTCGGCTATCATCCCAACGGGCCTATGGAGAACTATGTCAAGAGAACCGTCCAGGGCGCGATGGTCGAATACGGCGGCCAGATAAACGGCTCGCAGGACGAAGGACTGATCGGATTCGAAAGCCGGAAGGACGCATCCGTAGACGGCGTATCCGGAAACGGCACGCTTGCCTTGCCGGTGAAGACGATCCACGGCGACGTGATTCAATACACCATCACGGCAGTGAACGCGTCGACATCCGGGACCACCGTTGTCGTGCGCGATACCCTTCCCGGAGGGCTGGAGCTCGAACCGGGCAGCATCTCAAACAACGGGCTCTCCTATTCGCTGATCAACGGCCTGGAAATTGTCTGGACACTGGACATTCCCGTAGAAAATCATACGACGGTCAGCTATCGCGCGAAACCTTCGGCCGGCAGCGGCGGCCTGATGGTAAACACGGCATACGTGACCAGCGCCGGAGCGGAAAAAAAGACGAACAGCGTCTATCACTTCAACGAACGCTGCACGGTCAGCTTCGCATCGGGCGGTTACGGGACGATACTGAACGGCAGCCCGCAGACCGTCGACTACAGCGGGAATCCCTATACCGGCGTGGTTCCCCAGCCGAACAGCGGCTATTCCTTCGCGGGCTGGAGTTATCCCGCATACCAGTCTCTCAGAGGCACGCCGCAGGGCACGGCCCAGAATATCGCAGACTACACGCAGGTGAATGTAATGGGCGACATGACGCTTACCGCCTATTTCAAGGAAGATACGTTTGCGATCATCTACAATCTGAACAGCGGCACGGGAGGATTGCCGGCCAATCCGGTCGAATATACCGTGAACTCACCCGAGATTACGCTGACGAATCCCGTACGGACGGGATATGTCTTCGACGGCTGGACCCCGGAAGGGGGAGTGACGAAGGAACTCCTGATGAAGATTCCGACCGGGTCTACCGGGAACAAGCAGTTTACGGCAAACTGGTCGCTCATCAGCGCAGGTACGGAATACAGCATTTCGTACGACTATGCCGGCGGCAACCCGCCCGGCATGGCGAATCCCTCGAAATACAAATCGAACGAAACACCCTTCACCATCCAGTACCATCCGGCACGTGCCGGATACAGCTTTGCCGGGTGGAAAGGAAGCAACGGGTCCACACCCGAACTGCTTGTGACCGTTGCGGCGGGAACGTCGGGCAACCTCGCCTACGAGGCCGTCTGGACTCCCGTCGTGTACAGTATTCTGTATGACTATAACGGCGGCCTGGCGCCTGCCGTGGCGAATCCGAACAGCTACATCGCGCCGGACCTGCCGCTGGAAATCAAAAACAGTCCGGAGCTTGCCGGCTCCCAGTTCGTCGGATGGACGGGCAGCAACGGCACGGCGCCGCAGATGCAGGTGCAGATTGCCGCCGGTACGACCGGAAACCTGAACTATCGCGCCCGGTGGGGATTCCGCTTCCCCGTCGACACCGTCCGGCAGTGCGAAGCGCCCGCGGCGCTGGAGAGCGGCCACGACGGCCTGAGCTACCAGTGGATATTGCCCGACGGCAGCAGCCGGCAGTCGGCCGACATCACCGCTGAATATTCGGGACGATATATCCTGCGCACGAACTACGGTTCCACGGTGCTTAGCGATACCGTCTTCGTCCTGTTCACGTTCGAGAAAAACACCGGAATCAAACGCGTGCCGCCCGTCATCTCCAAACCGGGCAGTCCGCAGATATTTACCGTAGACATGAATCCCTGGCTGACGGGCGTCGGTTTCGAATGGAGTTTGGAAGAAGGCGTGCCGGCCGTTTCCACGGCAGACACGGCGACGGTTGCATACGGTTCGGAAGGCAAAAAGACCGTTTCCGTCCGCGTCACGGCCTCCAACGGAGGCACGGTATGTGTCAAAACGTTTACGTACGCGTTCGAGATCTATCCACCGCTGCACGGATTCTTTGTAGACCGAAACGTCGCCGGCGGACGTCACGACGGCAGTTCGTGGGAAAACGCCTTCCTGACCATACAGGAAGCCCTGTCGAAAGCGAGCAGGGGCGATTTCATCTGGGTGGCCGACGGCGAATATTCGCCCGACTACAATCTGCCCTATATCATGAACTACGACAGCGTGGCCGTCTACGGCGGATTTGCAGGCGGAGAAACGCTGCTGAGCCAGCGTAATTTCACGGAATATCCCACCATACTCAGAGGCAGCGGCAGCTCGGTCATCGCCACGTCGAACGTGAGCGCCGCCGCGCGCTGGGACGGCTTCATCGTTGAAAACGGTACCGCCGCACGCGGAGCCGGCATCCTCAACATCAAGTCAAGCCCGACGATTGCCAATACCGTCATCCGAGGCAATCATGCCGCCGACAAGGGAGGAGGCATTTATACCCTCATGGGAAGTCCCGTAATATATAATGTGGAAATAAGCGGAAACACGGCCGAAAAGGGCGCCGGCATGTACAACGAAAACGCCGGTCCGAAGCTGACCAACGTCACCATCGGCGGCAACCGCTCCGTCACGGGCGGAGCAGGCATCGACAACGAACAGTCGTCGCCGATACTGCTCAACACCATCCTCTGGGACAACCGCGCCGGCAGCGCGTCAAGCATGTCCAACGACGCGCAGTCGACGCCCTATTCCGCCTCCAGCCTCATACAGGGATCGGGCGGCTCCGCCAAATGGAACACCCTGTTCGGCCTCGACGGAGGCGGCAACCGCGACGCCAGCCCCGCCTTCAGAAACAGCGGCTTCGACAGCCAGGGAGCCATGCAGAAAGGCAACTATTCGACAGGCGCCGGCAGCCCCGCCTTCAATACGGGAAGCAACACGCACATCTATTTCGTCCGCGTCGAATGGAACCTCAACCTGCTGACGCTCGAGCGCAGCGCGCCCGTCATGCTACCCTTCGACCTGGCCTCCAACGACCGCATCTGGGGCGACATCATTGACATGGGCGCCTACGAATACGGCGCATCGCCGGCCGCGGTCGTCATGCGGGACGTGACGATTCTGTCCACCGAAGGCATCGAAACCGTGCCGGCACAGGGCGTGCACTACATCACTTCGCAAAGCAACTTCAACATGACGGTGAAAGCCAAACAGGGATACTCGCTCGAAAACCTGACCGTCAAGACCGGCAATCCGCTTCGCGACAAGGAAGGACTCGTGATCACGAAAGAGTCGGACGGCAGCGTCATCGTATCCGTGGTGCGCGTCACGGAGAGTCTGACGCTGTCGGTCGAAGGCGTCGTCCCGTGGATCGGCAGCATCGGCAGCGTTAGCGACGGCCGCGTATGGACGCACGCAAACACGCTCTACGTGAAGTCCGACAAAGCCGCCGACGTGCGCGTCTACACCCTCTCCGGACTGCTGTACGGCGAGTACAAAGTGTCGGAAGGGCTGACAGCCATCGTCCTGCCGCAAGGATTCTACGCCGTGTTCACGGGCGAAAAGACATACAAGGTAATCATCCGGTAAACGCCGGAATGCGCTTCGACGCCCGTTCGCCGGCGCTTCCTCTCCATCCCGCAGAGAGAAAGCGCCGGCGATTTGTTTTTTTCTTTTATTCAAACACGGAGTACACGGAGAGAACTATGAACGATGAACTATGAACGATGAATCCGGTCATAGTTCATCGTTAATAGTTAAACTCGCAATTTCAGACCGCGTGAAGTATATATCTTCTTTGTGTGCTCCGTGTGCTCCGTGTTTAAAATAAACGGTAAAGGACACGGAGATGCACCTTACGGGTTTGCCGGTATCTGAAGTAGTTGATGCGTAACATTTTTGCATGCTGTCATAGATATATATAATCACGTCGCGACATGATGGAATGTGGTTATGTGTTTACGAGGGCACGTCATGCCGTGCCCCTACATTGCGATCACGTATCATAATATGCAATCAATCCTTCATCATAATTTTATTTCATTATATCAAAATAAAAAAGACGGAATCATATTCTCATTATTCA
>JAIRYD010000048.1 GCA_031267935.1 Tannerella sp. | reverse complement strand
CATGAAAAATAACAGAAGGAGAATATCAAATTTTGTGTATTTTTGCAGCAGAAAATAATTTTCAGGAACATGAGGGTATCACGGACGAAGACCAAAATGTCTCCCAGACCCAAAAGTCCCAAGAAAAAAAGAAAATAACATGATAAAAAAAACAGTTTTTATTCTACTTGGATTACTTCTTGTCAATTCTGTCCTTACCGCGCAGGAAAGAAAATTCACAATCAGCGGAACCGTCCGAGACGCCGACAATGGAGAAGACCTTGTCGGCGTTTCCATTGGCATGGTAAATACCACAACCGGAACAACCACCAACAGTTATGGCTTTTACTCCATTAGCCTGCCCGCAGGCGAACACACCTTGCGCTTTTCGTACATCGGATATGCAGGAAAGGAAATAAAGGTAGATTTGCAGGGAAACCGGAAGCTGGACGTATCGCTGGGGTCTGATGCACAGCAGTTGGCAGAAGTTATTGTCAGTTCACGAAGCAGAAACGCCAATGTATCCAAAGCGGAAATGAGCGTCGAAAGAATATCCGCCGCGACCATCAAAAACATTCCTGTGCTGATGGGCGAAACGGACGTCATCAAGGCTATCCAGCTCCTGCCCGGCGTACAGGCTACTTCCGAAGGCTCTTCGGGTTTCAGCGTACGCGGCGGCGGTTACGACCAGAACCTCATCATGCTCGACGAGGCAACCGTGTACAGCGCCTCGCACCTGATGGGTTTTTTCTCGGTGTTCAACAACGACGCAGTTAAGGACGTTACTCTCTATAAGGGCGACATGCCTGCATCAGCGGGCGGACGGCTGTCGTCGCTAATGGACATCCGTTCCCGTGATGGCAACAATCAGCGTTTTTCGGGAACGGGCGGGATAGGACTTATTTCGAGCCGCCTGACGCTGGAAGGTCCCGTTTTTTCCGACAAAGCCACCTTCATCGTATCGGGGCGCAGAACGTATGCCGACCTGTTCCTGAAGCTGGCGAGCGACCCCGATGTGCGAAATACAACAATCTATTTTTATGATTTGAATGCAAAGGTAAACTATCGCATCGACGGCAACAACCGCCTCTTCATGTCCGCTTATCTGGGGCGCGACGAAATGTCTGCCGAAAACATGGGGCTGAATTTCGGCAATCTGACCGCAACGATCCGCTGGAATCACATTTTCTCGCCCCGGCTGTTTTCAAACTTCACGCTCATAGGAAGCAATTTCGATTATGCGCTGGGCAGCAGTTCGGGTGTTTCGGTCAAGCAGGAATGGAAGTCGAAAATACGCGACTACGGCGTTAAGGCTGATTTTTCCTGGCATCTCAATCCCCAAAACAGCATCATATTCGGCTACCACCTCACGCATCACTCATTTATGCCCGGCGAAGGCGGCTCAAGCGCTTCCATATCAGCGCCGATTTTAATGCCTCGGAAATTTGCGATGGAACACGCCGTTTATGCATCCAACGAGATGAAAGTTTCGGATAAGCTGACCTTGAAATACGGCTTGCGCTACTCGCTGTTTCAAAACATTGCCAACGGCGAAGCGACCGACTGGCTGACCGATTACAAAGTGGATTATTCAAAAACCATCGCAAAAGGAAAAATCTACCACCATCAGCAGCATCTCGAACCACGCGCAGGCATTACGTATCTGTTCGACGACGCCCATTCGGTAAAAGCGAGCTATTCCCGCACCGCGCAATACATACAGCTGGCATCCAATTCGGCGGCAGGCTCTCCGTTCGACGTCTGGTTTCCTGCAACCCAGAACGTGAAACCGCAACTGTCCGACCAGTTTTCGCTTGGCTACTTCCATAACTTTGCCGACAACAAATACGAGTTTTCGGCGGAAGCATACTATAAAAACATGCAGGATGTGGTTGATTTCAAAGACCACGCCGACCTGTGGGGCAATGCCGATTTTGAACAGGAACTCCGTTTCGGACGCGGTCGAGCCTGCGGATTTGAGCTGATGCTGAGAAAAAACAGCGGCAAACTGACGGGCTGGGTCAGCTACACGTTTGCCAAAGCCCGCCGGCAGATGGACGAAATCAACAACGGCGACTGGTACCGCTCGCCCTACGACAAGCCCCACAACATTTCCATTGTCGTCAACTACGAACTGTCGCGCAAATGGTCGTTCGGCGCCAACTGGGTATATGCCAGCGGTACGCCCGTAACCTATCCCACCGGGAAATACTGGGCGGACGGCTCTTATGTGCCGCTTTATTCGGGCAGGAACGAATACCGCAATCCCGCCTATCACCGTCTGGACATCTCGGCAACCGTCAAACTGTCGAAACCGGGCAAACGGCTGCAAAGCGATTTGAATTTCTCGCTCTACAATGCCTACGGACGCAAAAACCCGTGGATGATAAGATTCCTTCAAGACGACAACCAGCCTGACGTTACCTACGCCGAAAAGTTCTACCTCTTTACATTCATCCCTTCAATAACATGGAATTTCAAATTTTAACGATAAAATGAATATGCAAAACATAAAATCTCTCATCCGTTCGCTGATACTCGTTTCGGGCGTCAGCATCGCAGCATGTACCGAACGAATAGACATTGACGTGAACGACGCGCCTCCACAATTGGTTATTTACGGCGCTATCACGACCGATACAAAACAGCACGAGATAACCGTCCGCCGTTCGTCGAACTATTTTTCAAACACCGCCCCCGAAGGAATAAGCGGCGCAATCGTAACCATCAGCGACGGGGACGAAACGCTTGTCTTAACGGAAAGCCCGTCCGAAAAAGGCGTGTACCTGACAGCGCCCGACGTTTTCGGCGTAGAGGGCAAAACTTACACGCTGAATGTTACGGTCGAATTTAACGGCGCGACGGACGAATACGAAGCGACTTCTTTCCTGCCGTATTCCATTCGGGTAGATTCCGTTGCATTGCAGCAATCCCATCTGTCTTCCAATATTGTGGAGGCACTGCTTTACGGACAATTGCCCGAAAGCAGTCGGGGCGAAAACTTTTTCGACCCTGTGTACCTGAATATTGTCGCCTATAAAAACAACAATATCCCTCTGAACGACCAGTTGTCGGACTATAATATCATTGTCAGCGAAAACGTAATCAGCCGCGATATTAACGGCGCCGTTTGCATGTACATCCATTCCGGATACGACGAAGACCGCGCATATATAGAAAAAGGCGATATCGTAACCTTTCAAGTTCGCTCGATTACGAAGGAATATGCAGACTATGTAAAGGACGTACAAAGTGAATTGCGGGGTTCGATTCCGATATTCAGCGGTCCTCCGGCAAACATCCCAACAAATATCCGCGCACGGAACGCATCGAATACAACGCCGGTGTGCGGATTTTTTACGGCGTATTCAAAGACGCAGAG
>JAIRYD010000042.1 GCA_031267935.1 Tannerella sp. | reverse complement strand
GACTTCTATTTCGTGACGGCCAACTTTTTCAACGTGTTCGACTATCCGCTGGCGGAAGGCGACGGCAGACGCGTGCTGGACGCTCCCGGAAAGGCAGCCGTCAGCAGGCGCCTTGCGCGGGAACTGTTCGGCACGGAGTCGCCGGTGGGGAAGGAGATTCGACTCTCCGGACGGCGGTTCGAGGAGCAGACCGTGTTTGTCGACGGCGTATTCGAGGACTTCCCGGAAAACACGCATTTCCATACCGATCTGCTCGTACATACTTCCGGCAGCGGCGATTTCGCGTATGTCTATCTGTTGCTGAACGCGGAAACCGGTATCGAACGGCTCCGCCAGTCGCTCGTTTCCCGGCTGGACGAATTGAACAGTGACGCCGCGCGCAAAGCGACTCCCCATCTGATGCCGCTGACGGATATTCACCTGCACGGTCATACGCAGCGCGAACTGGAAGCGAACGGAAACATACATTATATATACATTGTCGTCGGCGCGAATATCCTGCTGCTGGCCATCGTGCTGTTCAATCTCTGGCTGAATGCGGGGCTGCTGTTCGCACACAACCGGCGCTACTATCAGCTGCTGCGGCTCAACGGCGCATCGCCGGCGAGCGTGCTGGCCGATGAGAGCCGGCTGGCTTTGGCGCTCGGCACGGCCTCCATCTTTCTGGGGAGTGCGCTGACATACGTCCTGTGTCCCTGTCTGCATGTGAATCTCCATATCCTGAACGCGGCGGAGGCAGGCGTTTTCGGCCTGCTGTTCCTGCTTGTCACGTGGATGGTATCCCTCTTTCCGGTTATCGGCAGCATGTCGTCCACGCTGTTTCTGAACACCGGGAGCGACCTGCGTCCCGTGCGATTTTCGCTCTCCGGCGTGCGCTTCATGCTAATTGCCCAGTACGGAATGGTGATGTTCATCATGATTCTTTCCTTCGGGATCAGCCGGCAGATGCGTCTGGTAAAGGCGTTGCAGGTCGGCGGGCACGAACAGTCCATCCTGGTGATGAAGGAACAGCCCTATGACGTGCAGAAACGCTACGACGTGCTCCGCACCGAACTGCTTAAATATCCGGAAATCGAAGCCGTCACTTCCTCCATGCAACTGCCCGGTAAGGCCATTCGCGATGGCCTTACGGTACGCCGCGAAGGCGAATCGGAGACCGGCGGGCGACACATCCCGATCATGGCAGCCGGCGACGACTTCCTGCCTTTCTTCGGCATCACGCCCGTAGCCGGCGCCACGTTCCGGCACTCGCAGCGGACATACGGGGAAGAAGAAACCATGATGCTCGACCTGTTGACAGGCCGGAACGGAAAACAGGCCTCTTCAGCCGAAGAAGAGTATGTAATCAACCGGAGCGCCCTGCCGCTGCTCGGTTTCGCCTCGCCCGAAGAAGCCGTGGGCGAGCTACTGGAACTCGAGGGCGAAGTCGTGGAATATATCAAGCGGGGACGGATCGCGGGCGTGACCGACGACTTCACTTACACGACCGCCTACGAAACCTCCCGCCCGCTGCTTATACTTCAGCGGAAAATGTTTCAGAACTGTATCCTCGTGCGCCTTTCGCCCGACCGCGTCCCGCAGGCGCTGGCTACCTTCCGGCGCGTATGGGAAGAAGTGATTCCCGACTATCCGGCCGACTACACTTTCCTGCAGCACGTGTACGGCGAGATCTACCACAACGAACTGAAAGCCGAAACGCTCGTGCACGTCTTCTCGCTGCTCGGCCTGCTGATCGCCAACATGGGACTGATCATTATCATGGCCTTCATCATCCGGCGGAAGACGAAGGAGATCGGTATCCGAAAAGTGAACGGGGCGACGCCGGCAGACATCGTCCGCATGCTGAACAGCCGCTTTGTCCTGTGGATCGCCGCCGCCTTTGTCATGGCCGTCCCGTTTGCCTGGTGGACGATGACGCGCTGGCTCGAAAACTTCGCCCTGAAGACCGACCTCGACTGGTGGGTATTTGTACTGGCCGGTCTGGCGGTATGGATCATCTCCGCCCTCGCCGTTTCGTGGCAAAGCTGGCATGCCTCACTCCTCAATCCCGTCGAAGCGCTGAAAGTCGAATGAATCAGCCCGCAGATTGCACGGATTTGCGCAGATATAAAAAAACATGTATTCGGACAGGGATCAGCGATTCGGCGGGTAAAGAATGAAAGGGATGCACCGGCCAAAAATGGCTCATTTATTACATGTGTATACTAGAAATAACAGCAGACTTGCCGGTACATCCCTTTTTTTATTTTCATATCAACACGGACTGCCGCCGTCACAGCGGATAGTCTTCGAAGGCGTATAGCGCCGTATTGGAATACCTCTCACTCGTATCGGGAAGCAGTGTCACAATGGTCTTCCTACTGTTTTCAGGGCGTTTTGCCAGTTGGGTTGCCGCGAAGACGGCCGCTCCCGACGAAACGCCGACCAGCAGTCCTTCCCGTCGTGCCAGTTCGCGGGCGGTGCGGATGGCATCGTCGCTGCCGGCCCATACGACTTCGTCTACCACATCGGGATGATACGTCTGGGGGACAAAACCCGCACCGATGCCCTGAATCTTGTGTGTACCCGGCTTTCTGCCCGACAGGACAGCCGATTCTTCCGGTTCGACGGCAATAATTTTTATATTGATATTATGCGACTTGAGTCCTGCGCCGACGCCACTGACCGTACCGCCCGTGCCGACGCCTGCCACGAAAATATCGACGGCCCCGTCGAGGTCGCGCCAGATTTCTTCGGCAGTCGTTTTCATGTGATAAGCCGGCCCTGCCTGATTCTCGAACTGGCGAAGCATCAGGGCGCCCGAAATGGTTTCGCACAATTCCTCGGCCTTGCGCATGGCGCCGCTCATGCCTTCCGCTCCGGACGTCAGCACCAGGTTCACACCCAATGCTTTCAACTGATTGCGGTGTTCGAGCCCCATTGTTTCAGGCATGATCAGTATCAGTTTGTATCCCTTCACGGCGCAGACAAAAGCCAGCCCGATCCCGTAGTTGCCGCCCGTCGCCTCGATGATGATGTCGCCGGGACGGACGAGGCGCTTCTGTTCGGCATCGGCAATCAGCGCATGTGCGGTACGGTCTTTTACGCTGCCTGCCGGATTGAGATATTCCAGCTTCGCAATCAGTCTGGCCTGCAGACGATGGCTTGCCGCGTAACCGGACAGTTCCACCATCGGCGTATTTCCTATCAGATCAATCAAATTGGCAGCTACTCTTGTCATTACGTTTCATCATTAAAAAATGCAAATCGCTGCAAAGATAGACGTAGCGAACGGCATGCGCAATACCCTCTGGAAGGTATTTTTTCAAAGAAAGCGTGATGTCCTGTTTATCCCTTTACCCTGCGCCAGCGAAAAAGGGCGATTATCAAATGGGGACTTATAAACACCCTGGTAACGCTGGAGCATATTGAAGAGATGGGCAAGGGTGAACTTCTGTTTTCGGGAGGATTGTCCGGAGCAGCGTGCTATTACAGAAAAACAAGTCAGGGAAACTGGGAAAAGGCGCCTGTTAAACTGAGTTTCAGGGTTGCTGTAAAGACAGTCACTCCGCCACCCACAAAATAGCCTGCGAGAGGAGCGTCCGGAAGGCGGGATTTTCCCATGTGTGCCGGTCGTGTCCGGGCGTCAGCGTGACAACCCGCGCGTGCCCGTAGGTGTGGGCCCATGCGAGCAGGGAATTGCTCGACGGCTCGGCGGTAGAAAGCAGCGGATGCACGGTGGGCAGGATTTCCGTCCCGGCATAAGTCTCGTCGGTGATCCGGAAGTCCGATACGCCTTTCGTGACCGGATGATTCCTGTCTGCGACTTCCACATCGAACGTGACGTCGTGGGTAAAACGCGAAGGCGGATACGTCTCTCCGTCTTTCGACCATTCGAAGTGGTGATACCTTCCGCCGGCGATGCGCGTATATTCCGGCCAGCTGTCGTAGCTGCAAAAAGCATGATGCAGCACGACCAGTCCTTTTCCGTGTTCCAGCATGGCCACAAAATCCGCCTGCGCCTCCGCCGGGATCTCCGCCGGCATGTCGTACAGCAGCACGGCGTCGTATGCCGCCACCGCCTCGGCTTTCAGTCGGGCATACGCATCCGGATGCGCCACCTGTTCGTACGTAACGGGAATCGATCCCAGCAACTCGTCGAATCCCTCCCGGTCGTAGTCGTGTCCTCCGGTGACGAGCAGGACATGCACTTTTTCTTTTTCCGTCCGGCACGACTGAAAACCGGCGCAGACACACACGCACGCGAGCGCAATCATTAATTCAAACAGGCCGTTCATGACCCGTTTCCATCCATTCTCACAAAAAATAGCAACTTTCATGATATATTCATTATTAATTATGTTTCAAAAAAAATCGCACCGTACGCCGTGCCGAAAAACGAAAAATACGGTCACTGGCGTTGCGCGCAAAGGTAAATAAAAAGCGGCATATAAGGCCGCAAAAAGCGTTGTGTCGGATGTTTTAGACATTTTTTTCACCCGAAACGTTTTTTTTTCGTGCATCTTTCCTATCTTTGCCGCACTTTCGTGCATCATTTTTCCCGGTTCGGGCAGAAATGGAGAAAAGGGAAATCAGGTGAAAACCTTGAATAAACCTGATTTTTGTGCACCTGTAACATTTTAAATGTATTGAATATGGAAAATAAAAAATTGAATTTAAGATTCGGCATCATCTGCGCGATGATTCTTGTGGCGGCAGGCAGCCGGTTTATTCCGCATCCGCCCAACTTTTCGCCGGTCGGCAGCATCGCGCTTTTAGGTGCAGCCTATTACGGCAGACGCTACTGGGCATATCTCATCCCGCTCGCGGCCATGTTTCTGAGCGACGTGGCGCTGAACAACGTGGTGTATCGCGCGTTTTTCGGCGGCGGTTTTACGTGGCTCTACAGCGGAGCGCTGTTTACGTACGGCGCCATGCTGCTGATCGTACTGATGGGCGCGTTTACACTCAAAAAGATAAGCATCCCGCGTCTGGTTGCGTCGGCGCTGGGCGCTTCCGTCGTATTTTACCTTGTGTCGAATTTCGGCGTATGGGTTTCGACGGGGATGTACGGCCTGTATCCGCGTACGTTTGCAGGATTGATGGAATGCTACGTCGCAGGTCTGCCTTTCCTCCAAAACGTGGTGGCCGGCGATCTGGTATATACGATTGTGCTCTTTGGCGCCTTTGAACTGATGCAGCGCAGGATTCCTGCGCTCAGACTGCAGCGCGCTTAAACGGAAATTCACCGCAGGGGCGGTAAGGCGCATTTTCGCGGCCTTGCGGCCTTTGCGGACTACCGTCTGCCGGAAGGCGGACAACCCTTTTCCTCACGGAGGGAAAAATTTCAGAGTATGGATGTTGGTGTAGCCGCGATGCTTCCGCAAGCGGTTAGTAAAAGGGAATCCGGTGCAAGACCGGAACTGTACCCGTAGCTGTAAGTTCTGTAAAACCTCGGTATGCTTCTTTTTGGCCACTGGGCTTTGCGGTCGACAGGAGAAAACGCTGTAAAATGCGCCTGCCGGTTGCCGGTCTGGGAAGGCCGCCGGAAAGAGGAGAACAAGTCAGAAAACCTGCCATCGTCCTTTTATACCGCGCCGCGGGTAAAGGCGCAGGATAAACCGAACGGTAATGTCGTATTTTTTTTTCAGGAAAGAACTGTTGCTCGGTGTGGCGCTGTCGTTTGCCGTCGTGCCGGCCGCACAGGAAAGAGATACCCTCGTCCTGCGTTCGCTTTCGGACGTCGAAGTCTTCGGGAAGGCGCCGCCTGCCGCGATGAGAGCGGGTGCACCCGTTCAGACGCTCGACCGCACGCACATCGAGCGGCTGGGAATGCAGGACCTGTCCGAAGCCGTCGGCCGTTTTTCGGGCGTGACGGTGCAGGACTACGGCGGTATAGGCGGACTGAAAACCGTCTCGGTGCGCAGTCTCGGTGCACAGCATACGGCTGTCAACTACGACGGCATCACGGTCACCGACGCACAGCGCGGACAGGTCGACCTCAGCTGTTTTTCGCTGGACAACGTCGAAAGCGTCACGCTCTCCATCGGACAGTCCGACGAGATCTTTCAGACGGCGCGCATGTATGCCTCGGCCGGGGCGCTGAATATCCGCACGAGCGAACCGGTATTTGCCGACCGTTCCCGCCGTCTGCATGCGAAGATCAGGGGCGGCTCGTTCGGCATGTTCAATCCTTCCGCGCGTTACGAACAGAAGCTGGGCCGCTTTTTCGCCCTCTCCACACACGCCGAATGGCTGAGCGCCAAGGGCGATTATCCCTTTACGCTGACGAACGGACAGATTGTCACGAAAGAAACACGCCGTAACAGCGACATACAGTCGCTTCGCACGGAAGCCAATCTCTACGGTCGCTTTGCAAAAGGCGGTGCACTGCAGGCGAAAGTGTATTATTATGATTCGGAGCGGGGACTGCCCGGTTCGGTTGTCCTGTATACCCGACGCAACAAAGAACGTCTTTGGGACAGGAATTTCTTTACCCAGATGCACTACAGGGCGCCTCTGAGCCGGACGCTGACGTGGCAGGCGCTGGCCAAGTACAACTACACGTACAGCCGGTATCACAATGCGGACGAACAGTACGCCGAAGGATTTGCGACGGACAGGAACACGCAGCGCGAATATTATGCCTCGGCGGGACTGCGGTTTGCGCCTGCCTCGCCGTGGTCGGTGTCGTTGAGCGGCGACGTGTCGCATACGGCGCTGGTGAGCAACGTCGTCGGCCGGCTGTCGCCCGAACGTCTGACATCGCTCACGGCGCTCGCCGCGCAGTACGGAAATACGCGTCTGACGGTCACCGCGAGCCTGCTGGCTACGCTGATGCGGGACGACGTGAAGCAGGGCAGCCGCCCGGGCGACAAGCGGAGGCTTTCGCCGGCCGTCAGCCTGTCGTTTCGTCCCCTGGCAGACCATGCCGTGCGACTGAGGCTGTCGTGCAAGGATGCTTTCCGTGTGCCGACGTTTGCCGACCTGTATTACGTGCGCATGGGCAACACGAATCTGCGTCCCGAAAAGGCGACGCAGTGGAACGCGGGACTGACGTGGAACGGGCGGATACCGGCCGTGGCGCGGTATGTGACGCTGTCGGCGGACGGATACTATAACCGGGTGACCGATAAGATTGTGGCCCTTCCCACGATGTATGTCTTCAAGATGATGAATACGGGTAAGGTGGCCATCACGGGCGCGGACGTGAACGCATCGGCGGAATGTCCGCTCGGCACGGCGTTTATGCTGACGCTCTCGTCGTCGTACAGTTATCAGCATGCGGTGGATGTGACGACGTCCGGCAGTCAGACCTATGGGCATCAGATCCCGTACACGCCGCGTCATTCGGGTACGGCTTCGGCCGCATGCGAGAATCCGTGGGTCAACGCCGGATACATGCTTACGCTCATGGGCGAACGGTATGTCCTGCCGCAGAACAACGCGGCGAACCGGACGGGCGGATATGCGGAGCATACGTTCACGCTGAACAAGACGTTTGCATTCCGCACGTGCCGCGTACGCCTGCAGGCCGAAGCGCTCAACGCCGCCAACCGCACGTACGACGTCATCCGTTACTATCCGATGCCCGGGCGTTCGTTTCGCTTTACTTTGAACATTGAATATTAATCGCATATTTTATTAACTGTAAATTTTATTGAGATGAAAATCCGGAAAATGTATTCTTATTATTCTTTTGCGGCGGCGGGTATTGCATGTGCGTTCGCCGTCACATCGTGCGACGGGGGCAATGATCCCGAACCGCCCGTCGTCGAACCCGTTGCGTCGAGCGCTGTTTATTTTCTCAACAGCGGAAACTTCGGCAGCAACGACGCGAGTATCGACTTTGTGAATCTGACGCCCGAAAACGGGGCGGGGGAGATCGTGAGCAATCTGTTCTTCACGAAAAACGGGCGCAAACTGGGCGACACGGCTAACGACATGATTGTCTGCGGCAGGAAACTGTACATCGCCGTTTCCGGTTCGAAGACCGTCGAGGTGATTGCGCTCGACGGCGCTTCGCTCAAGCAGCTCCGTTTCGACGGTGATCCGCGCTATTTCGCCGCCCACGAAGGGAAAGTATACGTAACTCTCTTCGACGGTCATGTGGCAAGAATCGACACCGCAACGCTCGCAGTCGAAAAGACCGTGCAGGTGGGGCGCAATCCCGAACAGATCGCCGTGGCCGGCAACAGGCTTTACGTGGCCAATTCCGGCGGACTGGACTACATGTCGGACATCGGTTACGACCGCACGGTGTCCGTCATCGACATCCCGTCGTTCACCGAGACGGAAAAGATCGAGGTGGGAGTCAACCCCGTCGGCGTGGCGGCCGACAGCGAGGGCGACATCTACGTCGCTTCGGCAGGCAACTATGCCGACATCCCTGCCGTGTTTCAACGCATCGATGCAAACGGCAGTGTGACCGTTGTCGAAGGGATTACTGCAAACAAAATGGCTTCGAGCGGCGAGCGGATCTACATCCTTTCGTCGCAGTACGACGAGAACTGGAATGCCACGTATGCTTTCATCGCGTTCGACGCCATTCGCGAAACGGTGCTTTCCGATCATTTCATCGAACCCGGTTCCGAGCCGTCCAAGCCCTACGAAATCGGCATCGACGTGCAGACGGGTCACATCTACGTCTCGTCGAGCGACTACGTCAGCAACGGGACGTTTCATGAGTATGATCCGCAGGGCAAGCCTGTCCGCCGGTGGTCGCTCGGACTGAATCCGGTGAAGGCGGTGGCGGTGCATTCGGAGCAGTAGGGGTG
>JAIRYD010000222.1 GCA_031267935.1 Tannerella sp. | reverse complement strand
TCCGCAGTGGATCAAGGAACCCTACAAACGTTTCCTCGAAAACAAAATACGCGAAAACTGGGATTTCTGCGGCACGCCCGTGAACATTTTTATCAGGGAAAAGTGAGAACGGTCGGGAGGTTTGCCGGGAACGGTAAGAAACAATCATTTACGATTAGCAAACGCCGTTTTTTAGCTCCTCGCAAGCCTTGAATTCGGAGTTTTTAGAGATTTCCTCCGGAACCGCCCGTCAAAGGTCGTCACCTTCAATCAGACATTCCAGCGGTGCTTTCAGATTGCGCGTCGACTTGCAGTAAACCTCCACGGCGCCGATTTTCAGTTTCGACCGGATTTTTATCGGCAGGTGGTTCCCGTCGTCGCCAATCCATATCTCCGTTGCCGATTTGCTCTGTTCGAAAGCCTCGTCGTAGATCTCTACCATGAAATGATGCGTACGATACTTCTTCTGTTCGCGTTCGATGACGGTGCGTCCGCGATAACGGCAGGCCACGTTCACCAGGTCGCGCCCGATAGCCACCCGGGCCGTCATGCTGTCGTCCTTCTTGAGTTTGTTCCAGTCCAGCGTCCGCAGATAGAACACCATGCCGAACATGTCGAACACATAGCCGGACGGCGAGACCAGCGACGTGTCAATCTTCGTGTTCGTCGGCGTATAGCGGTGCGAATGGATGACGGTACGGTTGCCCGAATACGAAAAGGTCAGTTCGTCCGTCAGCAAATAATCTCCTTCGTCCGAATATTTCACGGCGGAAAGAAGCGACAGGTCGGATGCATAATAACAGTTCAGCGTATCCCGCATCTTGTAGATGGCATCGAAGACGCGCGTCGTTGCGAAGCACAGCCGGTAGTGCAGACCGTCCGATCCGTCGCTGTTTGCATCGAACGACAGACGGGCTTCGCCGGCGCGCGGCATCAGGATGCCCCACTTGAAAAACACCTCGTAAGTCGTTTCTTCGCCACGATTCAGCGACATGACTTCGGGACGGTAGCCCTGCGCCGCGCCCGTCACCGGAAAGAGCAGGCAGCCGCATATCGCCAGTCGCAGTGTCCACTCAGAAACCAATCCCGCCAAACGGATTGCTTTGCTGACCGGACTGTGACCTGCCCTCCTCTCTGTAATCGCGTTTTTTCGTCGTGACATTTTTGGGTTTATTTTTTGTGATATCCAATAATTTCTGATGTTCGACGGGTGTGGAACGCGGCGACCAGCTTTCCTCGATTTCGAAATTGGCCGGCACTTCGTAGAAACGCGGCGCGTACCATACTGCTTCGGGCTGTTTTTTTTCCGCATAATTGCCGGTATCCCAAACGCCGTTGTCGTTCGCATCCTCTACCAGCCGGACGTAATACTTGTCCGGTTTCAGGTCGGTAAAAATCGCCCAGCCTTCCCGCACTTTCGATTTCCGCACCGGTTCGTCGCCGGCATTCAGCAATTCGACGAACGATGTGCCTTCTATTCCTTCGATGTTGAGATACAGGTCGCCGTAGTTGTCGCGCGGCTTGATTTGAAACGTCGTCTGCGAGGTGTTGTTCCATTTGTCGTAGATGCTGAAGATTTGCGCCGAGTCGATTGTCAGGCGGAACTGTTCGTCGTAACGGAACGGTCGCATCAGATAGTATTTCAGGAAATTGACGCTATCCTGCCGTAGCGTGAAGGTGGCGGCAGACCAGAGCGTGTCCAGTTTCTGTTCGAGTACGAACACGGACGAGTCGAGCGGCATGACCGGCTCGGCGAAGGTCAAGGAGAGCGTGTCCGACACTTCCGCCTGGCCGGACATATTGATCTGCATGGAGAGAAACGATACCGGTTCCGGTTCGTTCGCCCTGGCCCTTCGCGACCTTGCGGCAGGCTGCCGGCGCATGGTCAGGTGCAGCGTGTCGGTCTGCGGCCGCAGGATATTGAGTGAATCGCTTCGCAGGTAAGTCACCTGCAGGTGTAGCGTATCGCGGTTGTAGACCAGCGAATCGGTGATCCAGTAACGGAGCGAGGCGGCGCTTTCGCCCTGCTGGACGAGATACCAGTCGTCCCGGAGCGGATCGTCCGTCAGCGCCAGGGACGGCATCGTATCCGTCGGGGTATTGAAGTTGAGCGTAAACAGGTGTTTTTCCGCGCGTTCGGGGCGGAGCATGTACTGGCGCTGGAATGCTTCCTTGAAGAGGAACAGCGTCACGTCGTCGGGCATGAAGTGCGTATATTCGACCGTACGGATCGTGTCGACGGTGAGGCTGTCTCGCCAGACGGTATCCTGGCGTGCCCGCAGTTCGAAGGAGGGCGCCACGATGGAATCGTGAAAAGCGATATCTTCGCCCGGCTGGTCGAACAGGTAGTCGCGGTTGACGTCGTGGAGTGCAAACACGCGGTAGCGTCCTTCGGCAATGTTGCGGATGGTGAAACGGCCTCTGTCATTCGTTTTCGAGGTACGAAAAAACGGCGTCGTCGTGAATGCCGAATCGGCCAGGTCGCGATGCAGCCCGACCATGATGTTCGGCACAGGTTCCAGATCGGCGGCATTCAGCACGATACCCGACACTTGAAGCGAATCGAGCATCTCGCCCGTCGAAAAGGCAAAGCTGAAATTCTCGAGGACGTTTTTTTCGTTGTTGTCCGATACCGAATTGGTGAAGTCGATCGTGTAGGTGACATCGGGGACAAGCGAGTCTTTCAGTTCGATCCGTATTTTTTTTCCGACCGCAAGTATTTCGGGCATATTTTTTTGTGGCGGCGTGATAATCACGTTCTCGGACGGCTGTTCGACTTGTATCAGTTCGTCGAAGACAATCTCGATTTTCCGCCCGGTGACGTGCGTTTCGCCGTTTACGGGTGTGCTGAAGAGCATCTGCGGCGGCTGTTCGTCGTAAGGGCCGCCATTGGGCGACGCCATGTTGGCGCATGCGGCGAAAAACCATGCGGAAATACCTGTCGCCATCCAGAGGATTAAACGGTGAACCATATTTTGTGTCGTATACCTCATCTCATTCTTTCCCGCAAAAGTAAGAAAATCCGGCGAAACCCGGGCATATATGCGCAAAATTCTTTCACGGCTCGCCTGGCGTGGACGATTTGAGGAGGCGGAAACCGATGCGGCAATAGAGGCATTTCTTCTTCTCGCAGTATTCGCGGCGCAATTGAATAAGCGCCTGCGTATCGAAGGCGTTATGCGCTTCGATGCCGGCTTTCGCAAATGTGGAAACCACGCTGTTGCGTTCGGGTGGAATTTTTTCCAGGATCTGCAGTGCGCGTGCGCCGTATGCAGGCATCCTGTTTTTCCGGCCGTAGGCAAAAAGAACGGGTACCACCGTATTGATCATGATGATATATGCCGCATGGACGCCTATTTTCTTTTTTCTTGCCGGCGAAGCGGACTGAAAATGATAGTGCGTGTCCCAGTATTCGGGCAGCGACACGTTGAAATCGTCGCGCAACGCGTGGCAGTCGTCGCATTCCAGCGCTTTCGAGAAAAGCATATCGTTGTTTGTCCACACGGCGGCGAGCTGTGCCAGCCGCAGATGGGGGAAGTTGACCGGACGCGTTCGCATGCATCTGACCAGATGGCTTTCCCGGGGCTGCAGACCGTACTTTTTTCGCAGAAAAACGTATTCACGCTGCAGCGACCGGTAGTAGGGGTCGGGATGCGCCTCTTCCAGAAGTCCTGCCTGGCCGAAAAGCAGCGCCTCGATTTGCAGTCCGTTGCCACGTTGCTTGAGGATATATTTGAACGGAAGGCTTCTGGCCAGCCATTCGAAGGCATCGCTGTTGACGCCGAATCCGAAAGTGCGTGCCAGCGTGACATAAAACACTTCGTGCCAGTCGTTCGCATATTGTTCCAGCAAAGCGAAGACATCCTGCATTTTCCGTTCCAGCCGCTCGGTCAGCAGGGCGTTTATCCATGCGGAGACATGCAGCGGGTCTATTTCGCCGATCCGTTCGGCGCAGGGCAGGGGCGTGTCGCGCGAAAGGAGCCATGCCATCTGCTGCTGCATGACGGGCGGAACACGGATCACTGCGTGCGGAATCATTTCCCCGTTCGTGCGGTGCGCCGGCTCGTCACATTCCGCAACGACGTGCAGAATCACCGAGTCGTATGCCGGATTCCTGTCGTGCCCGTGAAGACGCCAGTCCGACGCTTTCAGGTGTATCTCCACGTTGCCCGCCCAGACGTCGCCGGCGATGCGGATTTTTGCGTTGAAGAAGTCGGGACCCGCATCCGTATTCTGTATGCCGGGATCGATGACGCTGACCGGAAAGCCTTCTGTCGTAAACAATTCCGTGTCGGTATAAAGTCTGTATTTCCAGATGTACTGCAATAAACGTTCCATTTTTTTGTATATATGTTTCGATTTTGGCATTCAAATTTAATACATATTCTTATATTTGCACCTTAATAGTAGAATTAATAATAAAAACAAAGAATATTATTCCGTCGGACAAATGAAAATAGCATTGGTAGGGTATGGTAAAATGGGTAAGACCATCGAGATGATAGCGCTTGAGCGCGGGCACCAGGTGGTGTCGGTTATTGATGTAGACAACCGGGAAGATTTCCGTTCGCCGGCGTTCGAGGGCGCCGATGTAGCCATCGAGTTTTCCATTCCTTCGGTGGCGTTTGACAATTGCATGCACTGTTTTGCCGCAGACGTGCCGGTCGTGTCGGGAACAACCGGATGGCATGATCGTCTCGACGAGATACGGGAGATCTGCCGTAACGAGGGGAAAACGTTCTTCTACGCATCGAACTACAGCGTGGGGGTGAACATCTTTTTTGCGCTCAACAAATATCTGGCAAAGCTGATGAACGATTTTCCGCCGTACGACGTGCGCATGTCCGAAACGCATCATATCCACAAACTGGATGCGCCGAGCGGTACGGCCATCAAACTGGCGGAAGACCTCATCACGCGGCTCGACCGCAAAACGCAGTGGACGCTTGACGAGGTGGACGAGGAGTCGAGCCTTGTCATCGAGGCCGTCCGCGAAGGCGAAGAGCCGGGGATTCACGAAGTGGTGTACGAGTCGGAGGTCGACAGCATACAGATCAGGCACAGTGCGAAAAATCGTACCGGGTTTGCACTGGGCGCCGTGCTGGCCGCCGAATTTACGGCAGGACAAAAAGGCTTCCTGGGTATGGACGACCTGCTGCACCTCGGCTGACGAAACGGTACGGAACAAGGTTATTGAACTATAAAAAACATATCAATGAAAAAGATTACGAAAAAACAATGGATCAGTTTCAGTATCTGGGCTGTGCTCTACACTTTGTTTTCCGTCTGGATGGAAAATCTCTGGCTGCTGTTCGGCCTGATTGTGCTTGCAGACATCTACTTTACCCGATTTATTCCCTGGCGTATATGGAAAAAATCCAAAAACAGGCGCGTGTACGAGATGCTCGAATGGGTGGATGACATTCTGTTTGCACTGATTGCCGTATACCTGATCAACTTGTTCGTGTTCCAGAATTACCAGATTCCCAGTTCATCGCTGGAAAAGACGTTGCTGGTAGGCGACTACCTGTATGTGAGCAAACTGAGCTTCGGGCCGCGCGTACCGAACACACCACTCTCGTTTCCGCTCGTGCAGCACACGCTGCCGCTGCTGAACTGCAAATCGTATTTAGACTGGCCGCAGTGGGGCTACAAGCGATTGAAAGGTTTCGGCACGGTTGCACGCAACGACATCGTCGTATTTAACTTTCCGGCCGGAGATACGGTTGCCCTCCGCATGCAGAATCCCGATTTCCACACGCACGTGCACCAATACGGCCGGGAGGCGGTGTATTCGCATCCCGAAATCTTCGGCGAAATCATCTACCGCCCCGTCGACAAGCGCGAAAACTACGTCAAACGCTGCGTGGGCATCCCGGGCGACTCGCTTCTGCTTCGCGAAAACCAGCTGTACATCAACGGTGAAAAGATGACCAATCCCGAAAACATGCAGCTGAACTATTACGTCGAAACCGACGGGACGCCCATCACGGAAGAACAGTTTCGCGCGCTCGACGTGAGCAAGGCCGACCGCATCCTCTATTCTGCAGAAACAGGTAATTATAACATGCTGACATATATGGGTTTTAAGCCGAACGAAACAGGCCGTTTCAATCTGATATACCATCTTCCGCTGACGGAAAAGTCGCTCGCGCTCGCGCAGAAGATGTCTTTCGTCAAACAAATCAAGGTCGAGCAGGATATATGGAGCGACGTCTATCCGATTGAATACGAAACAGGCTGGCAGCGCGATAACTACGGTCCGATATGGATCCCGAAAAAAGGAGCGACGGTCGAACTGAACCCGCTCAACCTGGCGATCTACACACGCTGCATCGTCAATTACGAACACAACACGCTCCAGACGCTTCCCGACGGCAGCATCCTCATCAACGGCAAAGCGGCAACGACGTATACTTTCAAGTATGACTACTACTTCATGATGGGCGACAACCGTCACAACAGCGCCGACAGCCGCATGTGGGGTTTCGTGCCCGAAGACCATGTCGTCGGTAAACCCGTCATGATATGGCTTTCGATAGACAAGGACCGGAAACTGTTCAACGGCGGAATACGCTGGCACAGGATGTTTCGGATGGCAAACAAAGGATGAAAATTAATCCATGCGCCGTCCGTTACGATATATGGTGAGTATCGGTGTTGCAATCCTGGCTGTAGCGGGAGTGCGCGTGTTTTGCATCGGTTCGTACCGCATCTCGACCGGCGCAATGAAGCCCGTCCTGCAGGAAGGCGATTGCGTGCTGGTGAACAAATGGCACGGATCGTCCAATCCCGGTCGCAACCGCATCGCCGTGTTCGGCGACCCGTCCGGGCAGGCGGCCGGATCGTCGTCGCTGTTTCTCGGTCGCTGCGTGGGAATGCCCGGCGACACGCTGCAAATCACGGCCGACGGCTACACCGTGAACGGTCGCCTGATACGCATCGCATCCGAAAAAACGTTCTGCATACGCAAAAACATCCGGCCGGCGCTGCTCGAGACCCTTGACCGACTGGACATACCGCTACGGAGCGTGGCCGAAGATTCGCTGTACATCACGATACGCCTGTCGGCGCGCGAAGAATCGCTGCTGCGCGAAAACCTGCATCAGGTATTACCCGTCGAGCCGGCGCCCGCGGTGCAGCGGAGCTTCACGTTCGTCATTCCTTCCGCAGGATGGAACTACCGCCCCGACTCCGCATCGCTGTTTCTCTACAGCCACGTCATCACGCAGGAAACGGGCGGACGTGTGCAGGCCGACGGCGGGAAACTGTTTGTGGACGGAGAGGCGCTGACGGTGTACCGCTTTGCCCGCGATTACTACTGGATGCTGTCCGACGACGGGGAGGCCGTCGACTCGCGGCATCTGGGACTGATTCCGCGTACGCACGTAGCCGGAAACGTCTGGCTGTGCTGGTACGGTAAAAACAGAAGTCATCCGTTTAAGCGTATAAACTGATGTCGACGGTCTATCTTTCGACGGCCTACCTGGCGCCCGTGCAATACTACTGCAAGTTGTGCGCCTTCGATTCGGTCGTCGTCGAGGCATACGAGAATTATCCGAAACAAACGTACCGCAACCGCTGCCTCATCGCGTCGGCAAACGGGATACAGCTGCTCTCGGTACCCGTGGAGAAGCCGTCCGGCAAATGCCCGACAAAAGACATCCGCATCTCGGAGCATGGCCACTGGCGACATCAGCACTGGCAGGCGCTCGTCTCGGCTTACGGCGCGAGTCCGTTTTTCGAATATTACCGGGACGACCTTGCGCCGTTCTACCGCCGCAAATACGTGTTTCTGCTCGACTTCAACGAAGCGCTGCGCGAAACGGTCTGCGCGCTGCTCGACATCCGTCCCGCCGTACGGCACAGCACGCATTACGAAGCGTCCGTCCCGCACGACTTCCGCGAAATCATCCGCCCCGGACGTCCCGTCCGCGACGACACGTTCCATCCCTGCCCCTATCACCAGGTCTTTGCCGCCCGGCACGGATTCCTGCCCAATATGAGTATCGTCGACCTGCTCTTCAACATGGGACCGGAAGGGGAAGGCGTCCTGCTCGATTCGGGATTCAAGGCTCGGGACTCTGCGGAACGATAACGGGATATAAAAAATACTTTTTTTGTTAAACCGACCGTTCTTTTCGGAAATAATCGGCTATCTTTGTTAGAAAAAATACGTCGTTATTTACAACTCAATTACGTTATGAAACCATTTTTTTCAAAAAATATTGCAAACAGGAAGACACCGGGAATACGTTATCCGGAATGCGACTGCTTCGGCGAATGGCAGGAACATCCGAATATCGAGCACGACATGGAAATCGTCAACACGGCAGATGAACATGACCCGGAAGCGGACGATATCAGCGATCCGGACGATCCGTTCTTCGGACACTACAATATGTTTTTTTAGAGACTCCTCTTATAGAATTCGGATGCCATTCAGTTTGTTGCATACCCGGACATTGTTCCGACGCTGCAGGCGCGGGGTTTTCCTGCCCGGCGATTCGTAATAACCTGAGTTCGGGATAAAAAAGAGAGAAAAAGCGGTAAGTATGCCTGATTTTTATTATCTTTGTATTTGAATATCAACAAAATAACAAAGAAGACATGCGCATACTTACCTCGGATAAAATTACTGAAATTTTCTGCATTGTAGACGATTTCATTAAATGTAATATTTACCGATGAAAACGCAAAAAATAATTTCAATCTGTCTGCTTCTGGCTTCATATCTTCCGGTTATGGCCGGGGATGCGTACCTTTTTGCTTATTTTACCAACAGGAACGGCAACAGGAACGGACTTCTTTTCGCATACAGCGAAGACGGTTACAAATGAACGGCGACAGGCCAGGAACACAGTTTCCTGAAATGTGACTGCGGCAACCGGGGAACGGAAAAGAAAATACGCGACCCGTTCATCCTGCAGGGCCCGGACGGGACTTGGCGCTGCGTCCGGACGCTGAACCGGGAATCCGGCAAAATCGGATACGCCTCCTCCGGAGACCTCATCCACCGGGGACGGCAGTCTTACATTCCCGTCATGTCGGGACTCGCGGAAGCGCGCAACTGCCGGGCGCCGGAAATGCTCTGCGATGGAAAATTTCACGTGCGAAATGCCCGCATATTCATTCACCGTCATCCGGATAAAAACCGGCTGAATCAGGTCTTCGGAGAATTTCCCCGTAAGCTTGCACGGCACAAACGTTGCCGCGACGCGACAGGAAAACAGTTGAGTAATTGATTACTCTACCGTTATCGTCCATAATCAGAATTGTCTGACCCAGACATTCGTAATGTCTCCGAAAACGATTTTGTGATAACTGCCGACCTCTTTGTAGGCGTCCTCAAAAAAATTGCGGTTGTGTTCGGCATAAACCTCTTCGGGATTCACCGTATGCGTTTGCGCCAGCTGACATTCGATAATCATAAATGCTTCTTTATAGGCCATTTTGCCGGACGGCGTGACAACGGCAGTCAGAGAGG
>JAIRYD010000183.1 GCA_031267935.1 Tannerella sp. | reverse complement strand
CGGCTGACTGCTGCGAGAGCAGATGAATGGCTTCCTTTACGCGAAACTCGTTGATATAGACGTTGAAATGCTTTTGTTCGCAATGGTTGATTGCCGTAGAGATGTAGGCTACATTTACGCCCAGTTCCCGTGCGAAATATTCCAGCGTCAGTTCGGGATTGGTGTATATTTTGCCGTTTATCATCCGCTTCCGTATCTCTGCCATCAACGTGGTGTCTATAATGGAAGGCGTTGATATTTTGCCGTTTTTGTCCGTATCGGAACTTTCACTTGCGGGCGTTTCGTCCGGTATTTCGACCTCCTGCGGCATATCGGCGTCGGCCCATTGCAGGTTTTTACGGACGAATTCGCGGTAAGCAATTTGCCGTTTGCGATAGAGGTAGAGTATGATGCTCAGCGCGACGGCAAGCAGCAGCACAATGCCTGAAACGGCGATAATCGTTTGTTCCCGCAGGCGTATCTGATGTTCTTTCTGTTGCTGCCGCGCCAGAAAATCGTCCTGTTCGGCGCGCAGCAGGAGCATGACGCTGTATTGATTTTCCATTCGCTTATTGACGGCGAGGGTCGAGTCAAGGTAAGCCGATGCCGCCCGCTCGTTGCCGGTGTGGGCATGATACTTGCTCAGCAGCGGATAGAAAGCTGTCAGGTGGCGGTCCTGACCGGCGGGCGAAAAATGGTCGAGCAGGATATAAACGGAGTCGATGATTGCTTTGGTTTGCTTCAGGTCACCTTTCCCCAGACAGACATTTCCTGTTCCGATAAGCATATCGACGGTCAAACGGTCGTCATTATAGGCGGTCAACACCGGAACGGCTTTCCGGTAGAGGCGCAGGGCTTCGTCGTATTGCCTGCGGCGGACGGCAATATGTCCCAGTTGGATGACCGCCCGACAGTCGTATATGGGACGAAATTTTACCGGGTCGGAGCTGTCGAGTATGGAGCGGAAATAATATTCGGCGCTGTCCAACTGATTGACGGAGGCAAAATAGCTCCATAGCGAATGGCGTGACCGGAGATTTCCCTGGTCGTAAAAGGTACGCCATGCAGGGTTGCTGAGCAGGGCTTTCCGAAAAAGAGGAATGGCGCGGTCGTAGTCGCCGAAGTCGAGATAGATTCTGCCGATATGATGATAGCAGTATTGTTTGTCGGGGAAATCCTGCGGGGAAACTTTTTCCAAATCAGCCAACTGCTTCAGGATGTGCGGGAAAAGAACATGGAAATACTGTGCCCGGTAAGCTCTCACAATGATGAACTCGCGGGCGCGAAGGGTCATATACAAATCTCCGCGCGCCTCTGCATGGCTCAGCACCGGCTGCATGGCTGCAATCGGGTCGGTTTCTTCGGAATAGGCGGCAAGGTATTCCGCTTCGGCTTCCGGTTTTTCGCTGCGGTAGCGGAGAGCAGCCTGTTTCATACGCTCGATTTCCTGTTCCAATTCTTCCGGAGAAAGGTTAAGCACGCGCTCTTCGTAGTAACAAAACAATTCTTCAAGGTTTTCGGCATACGTGCGGGTGGCGATATGATGGAAAACGGTATCGGGGTTTACTTTCATCGGGGCAGATCGCATCAGGTCGGTGTAGGCGGGCATGCGAAGCGTATCTCTCCCCGCCTGCGCAAGCGCCGGTATTGCAAACAAGGTTGCAGTGAGGCAAAGAAAAATAACGATTTTCTTCATACCGATGTTTGTTTTTCTGCAAAGGTAAGTTTTGTGTACGAAATATGTAAAACAGGTAACACCGTAGAGACGTAGCATGCTACGTCTCTACGAGCGGCAGTTTCAGCATCGCAGCAGGCAGCCGGTGGGCGACCCCCTCGTCACCTGTACAAATCATTCCACCAGGATGCATCATCCTTGAGCCATCGTTCGAACCAGGCAAAAATGGATTCGTTCCATTTCAGCCGTTTTTCGTAGCTGAGGATATGGTGATTCTCGCCCTCGACCTGTATCAGTTCTGCCGTTTTGCCAAGGATTTTCAGCGCCGTATACATCTGAATACTCTCGCCGGGCGGGACATTGGTATCGACCGTGCCGTGGACAAGCAGTATCGGCGTGTTTATTTTATCTGCATGAAAAAGAGGGCTTTGTTCTACATACAGTTCCCGGTTATTCCACGGGTAACTGCCGGCGCTGGCTGCCGCGCTGTACGAGTAGCCCCAGTATCCTTCGCCCCAGTAACTGCTTATGGAACTGATGCCGGCGTGCGAAACGGCTGCTGCAAACAAATCGGTGCGCGTCTGCAGATACATCGTCATGAATCCGCCGTATGACGCGCCGATGCAACCAATCTTTGTCCGGTCTACAAACGGATGGGCGTCAATGAATTTCTTCGTGCCTTCGATGATATCGTCGGAAGAACGGATGCCCCACGTATTCACGTGCAAGGCGGAAAATTTCTGTCCGAAACCTGTAGCGCCGCTTGGCTGAAGCACATACACCACATAGCCCAGTGCGGCATACACGTGCATCGGATAGCGGCTCTCGAAGCGTCTTTCGATGGGCGATGTACCACCGTAATAGTTGACAATCATCGGATACTGTCTGTTCGCATCGAAGCCGGGCGGCAAAAAATAATAGCCTTTGATCTCCGCACCTTCCGAATTGACAAAATGCCAGTCTTTGACTTCGCCCAGCGTCAGGTTTGCCAGATGCGCGTCATACGGATCGGCAATCCGGGCGGAAAGGCCCGATTTCAACGGTACAAGATAGGCGCGCGTTGAATTGGAGATGCTTACACCGTAATAAGTCATGACGGGGGCATACCGTGCCACGTCGAACTGCTCGACTACGTCTTCCTGCACCGGCAGCGCGGTAAATTTCCCGTCCGAAAGTCGGTATGAATAGATCCTTACGCGGTCTTCATCCTCTACCTTGAAATATATCAGTTCGTTATCATACCAGCGGCCCTGCTGTACGTTCGGGTTGAACTTTTTCGTAACAGGATCGATTCGCTTTGTTTCCAGATTCATTATAAACGCCTGCGTATCATAAAGGTTTGCAATCTGCCCCTCTTCGATGTCCAGACCGATTCCTCCAAAGGCGTCAGCCGACCCGCTTATCAGAATCTTTTTTCCGTCGGGCGAAAAAACGGCGCCCGAAGCGTATTTTTCATCTTTCCACAGCGTATCGACCTGCATGGTTTCGATGTTCAGCCGGAACATCGCACGTTTTGAAAAAGGTCGTTCCGTGATGATTTCGTCCGAGATAGAGAACAATATAAACCGGCCGTCGCGACTTGCGTCATTCAGCCGGGTCGAATGTGAGCCGAACGTCAGCTGACGCGTCTGCCCTGTTGCCAGATCGTAGCGATAGATGAAGGCGTGCGCCGGTTTCCCGCCACTGCGATCCGTGAGGGTCTGCAGCCGGAAGACGTCGCCATCCTTTTCCGCACGCGGCTGGGATGTTCGGGTGTAGTAGAACGCTTTTTCATCGGGCGAAAAAGTGATGCGCTCGTCGGGAATATCGTGCGCAATCACCGTTTCTTCAAGCGTTTCGGGGTGGATGGACACGAGGCTTGTTTTCGCGTCTTCCTTCGAAACATAACAGAGCTGCTCGGACACGGGCAACCATTGAAGCTGCTGTTTCTGACGGTTTTTGTCTATCCATACGCGCCGTCCGTTTTTCGCGTAATAAAGTTCGGTCGAACTGTACGACCGCTCGCCTTGATTGTCCGTATACGAAATGAGAATATAATTTCCTTTGGATGATACAGATATATCCGAAACGCGTTTTCCCTTGATGGCGTCGTCCAGAACCATGCGGCGTTCGGGCGATTCCGTTACTGAAAGATTCCGTGTCGACCCCGTTTTCTCGTCCGTGATTTTTATTTTTAATGCAGCTTCCTGTTTGTTTTTAGCTAATAATTTGATAACTACTCGACTTGCCCCGGGATAGGGATTGAGCGCAGTCGATATGTCCCCGGCATGGGACAGTGATTCTTCCGTTGTCTTTTTTGACGAAGCAAGTTTGTCATTCACATAGATTTCCAACATTCCGGGCGAAGTCGCTTCCACCTTCGCGCCGCCGTATGCGTCGGCATGCACGTAAAACGAAAAAAGTTGCACGGACGTTTTTCCTTCTATCGTTTCCGTCTGGAAGAATCCGGTCGTATCCGCCTCATATTCTTTTATAAAAATCGTTTGCGACGGAATATTCAACCGAAGTTTCAGCAAATCTTCGGCAGACATTTTCGTTCCGTCCGCATTCACCGTATCCACCTCGACAGGTGCAATGATTTCCAGCGGAACGGTTCCGTACAACTTCGTCAAATTGATATCCTGCGCAAAAGCAGCCGCGCAACAAAACGTCAGCAAAAAACAAAAATTCTTTCCCATGGCTATAATTTTATCATTTCTATTTCAATACTTTTCCCTTTCGAGCCAGCAGCGCCAGCGCTGCAATCGCAAACGCGACCGCGTAAAGATACACAAATATTCCATTTACGTGCTCGTTTTGCCCGTATGAATGTAATCCGCTCAAAAAATAGTTTACGCCGAAATAAGTCATCAGGACGGACGAAAATGCCACGACCGAACAAAGATTGAACAGCCACAGACTGTAATATTTTTTAAGCAGATGAAGATGCGTAACCATCACATACACAACGATTGTGACCAGCGCCCACGTTTCTTTCGGATCCCATCCCCAGTAGCGTCCCCACGACTCGTTTGCCCATACGGCGCCCATAAATGTGCCGATAGCCATCAGTATCAGTCCTATCCACAACGACAACTCGTTGATCACGCTCAGTTCGCGCAGCGACGATGCGTGGCTTTCCAATCGTTTTTTTTGTATTACACTCATCATCATCATATTGATTAATCCTATCAGGAAACTGATACCGAAAAAACCGTATGCCGCCATCAATACGGCCACATGAAACATCAGCCACGGCGATTTCAGCACAGGCGGTAACGGATTGATTTGCGGATCCATCCAGCTCAAACTCGAAACGAACAGAATGATTCCGGCAAACAAGGTGGCCAGTGCAAACGTAATCGGGCTGCGTTTCGAAAACAGCAATCCGGCGAAAACCACCGCCCAGGCTACGTAAACCATCGTCTCGTACGAATTGCTCCATGGGGCATATCCGCCAATTTGCCAGCGCATTGCCATCCCGAACATGTGCAGTGCGAATACTGCCGGAACAACAAATCCCAATGTTCGGACAATCCGTCGAAGCCCGCGCTTATCTCTGAAAAACAGGATAAAAGAAAACACCAGCATCAGCCCGCCCAACGACAGGTAACCGATTTTGCACCATTGAAACGGCGCCAGCCTGTTATACATCAACTCCCGCGCGATTTTTTCATCATCCAATTCAACACCTTGATTTCGTTTGTGCTGGTATGTCGAAATCATTGTCAGCATTTCGTCCGCACCGTCCCAACTCCCCGATGCCAGTGCGCGACGTATTTCGGAAATATAACTGAAAAAAATATGCGAAACGAACGAAGAATCCTGCCCCGAAAATTCCGACAGATCATCGCCCGGCGCATACCATTTCTGCTGTGGGTCGGCGACATCGGGAAATATATTTATTAGCTGATAATTAACAAGCTGATGAAAGATATTGATTTTCTCGTCCAGTTTGAGAAGCTCCTTGTCGAATGTGCTCCGTTCGGCCGGCATTTTTCGATAGGCGGCATCTAATTTCTCCTGTAATTTATAGGAACCGTCCTCGTTAAATACCTCCGAATAAGCACAATATTTTTTCGTCAATCCAAAAGTAGCTGCTATTTCGTCGTTCGAACCGGCAATAAACGGCACGTACGACCACATTTCGGGCATGGCAAATACGCTCAGCAAAAAACGGTCGGAGTCCAGGTTGCCTATTCGCGTTTTTTTATACAGTTTCCGCAGGATTTCGGACGAAAACGTGTTGACCGGAATGATGCGGCCGTTGGCAGACTGCACCGGCAATGCGCCGAAACGTGCGGCATGGGTCGCATCGATTTCGATGTTCAGTGCAGCGGCCGAGGGTATTTCCGTCTGCGCCTGCAACCAGACGGAAGCGCCGAGCATCAATGCCACGCCGGCCACTTTGGGTTTCCGCATCAGTCTGAAGAGCGTTCTTATTCGCCCGTTTTTTCCTGTGAGGCAAAGGATTCCGCCGACAAGCAGCAGCAAATATCCCGTATAGGTTACATTCCGCCCCGCCACGTCCCTGTTGACCGACAGCACCGTACCTCTCTCGTCCGAATCAAACGAAGCCTGAAAAAAACGATAGCCTTTCATATCCAGTACATTATTCATGTAAACCAGCGCTTTTTGTGCACGACCGTCCACATGGACAATCAGTTCGCTTTCGAAAGAAGACGGGCTTGCCGAGCCGGGATAACGTTTCAGCGTAAACTTCACCAGCTCAATCTGAAATGGCAGGACATGCACCGTTTCGCCGCGATTGGTTTGAATCCTCACGCGGTCGCTGATCTCGCCTTCGCGCAAATGCAGTACGCCTTCCTTACTGAAGAAATGCGAAATCAGCGCCCCCGATAAAATTACGATAAACGAAAAATGAAAAACCATGAATCCCCATTTTTTCAATTTCCATAAACCGCGCGTGATCACAACAGTGATAAAGTTAATTACCAGCAATACCTGTATGAAGAAGAATAATGGCGAATAGTATATCAACACCTTGGCCAGCGTCGTACCATACGCATTCTCGATGAAAGTGGCTGCGGCCAGTCCCGTGGCAAAAAGTCCCAGCAATACGATCATCGTCACATACGAAGAAAAAATATTTTTAAATTGTCCCATTGTATTGTTTTTTAAGCGGTAATGCATCTCACTTTCCGGAAAAACCGGCAATTTCGGCAGTCCGGAAAAATGCTTCACATTTCCGAGCCAAAGGTAACAAAAAAATGAATGTGCGAAGTGCCGGAAACAACACATTGCAAAAAAAGAGGCTGCCTAATTTTTTTAGGACAGCCTCTCCACAGTCATGAAAATTCAATTTACACTATTCTTTGTTTGCATCCATGATCACCACACGGTTCCATGCATTTTCGCCGTACGGCTGTATTTCGTCACCCTTCCATTCGATGGAGATGTTGTTCGACGGAATACCATAGTTGTCAATCAGCTGTTTCGCAACCGCTCTTGCGCGTCTTTCGGAAATACCCTTGTTGTAGTCGGGATTACCGGTCAAACGGTCGGCATAACCAATCAACTTAATCGGGAGATGGTGTTTCTTCGCATATTCGGCAGTATTGAAGATGTTAATTTCCTGATGTTTGTCAATTTTTGCGCTGTTCAGGCGGAAGTAGACGACATTGCTCATCGACTCGGTGGATTCGGTCACAACAGTCGGCGGCGGACATTCCGGACAGAATTCGGGACGTTTAGCCAGATCCGAATTTTCAGCGCGTAATGCATTAATCTGCGAATTAAGATCGTTCAGCAGGCCGTAGTCCATCGGCTCGATGACTTCAAATTCTTTCCGTCCGAGGTTGAAATTCAAACCCAGCATGGCTTGTACCGGCCGGTCGAAGCGCGGGCGTGCATGATAATCGTCATTCCAGTGTTCGCCCAGCAGCGTGTATTGTCCTTCCACGAACAGATCCACGCGTTTGCTCAGGCGGAACAGCAGTTGTGCACCCAGATGGGTCGAAACGGATTCGGCTCTTCTGTAGCTGATACTGTTTTCCGTGATACCCGGGCGCAAAGCATATCCGATACCTGCAAAAGGTATGAAATGGAATACTTTAGCCTCATTATAAGGCGCCCAAAAGTTAGTCACGTCCCATAAAAGATCGAGATGGGGATTGATCCAGGAAAAATCCTGGCTGCTCTGGTTACTGAAGTTTTTCATCAGACCGCCGTTCACTTGCAGACGGAATGCGAGATAGGGATTATACCACTTCCCGACGGAAATAGCACCCGACGGAGCGATACGATCGCTAAAGTTTGCATCACCATTGTGATCGGCCAGCAGAATGTTTCCACCTCCGGCAATCGAAATAAACACGTTATCCGATGCCTTGTTCTTCTTAAAGTTCGTTTTCGAACCGTTTTCTGTACTGAAACCTACCTGCGGCTGAAATTCCTGCGCGGAGAGGTACATTGCAGCACCAAATAAAATCATTAAAAGTAATACTTTAGTCTTCATAACTTACACAATTTATTATTAAACATATAATCTCCATTTCAAGAGAATTTTTATAACTCTCAATCAAAAACACTATACTTTTATCTCGCTACAAAGATAGTTCTTTTTCAACTACAGGCAAAATAAAGAACGTGATTTGTCAAAAAAATTATCTATAAAATCTCTAATTTACCTGTTTTCACCTGTCGCAGCTTTGCAAAACATCATGCGAAGTTCTGCTTTTATTTTCTTACAGCCAAACATTTCACATTATTTAATTGTATAAAAGTTTCGACAGGTATTGTCCGTAAGGGTTGTTGCGCATGGTCGCTGCACTTTTTTTCAGACATTCGGCATCGATCCAGCCATTTCTGAACGCGATTTCCTCGAGACAGGCTATTTTCAAACCTTGCCGCCGTTCGATTACTTCCACAAAGGTAGACGCTTCGGACAGCGAATCGTGCGTACCCGTATCCAGCCATGCAAATCCGCGACCCAGTATCTGCATCTTCAATTCTTTTTCGGCTAGAAATATCTGATTCACGCTCGTTATTTCCAGTTCGCCCCGCGCCGAAGGTTGGATCGATCCGGCCACGTCGACGACTTTGTTCGGGTAAAAATAAAGGCCTACCACCGCATAATTCGATTTGGGAACAGCCGGTTTTTCCTCGATACTCAACACATTGCCCTGTTCGTCGATCGCCGCTACGCCATATCGCTCCGGATCATTGACATAATAGCCGAAAATGGTGGCCTTCCGTTCGTTTTCCACGAGGGCGACGGCGTCGCCCAGCATCTTCGTGAAGCTTTGGCCGTAAAAAATATTGTCGCCCAGGATTAAACAGGCCGGGTCGCTGCCGATAAACGCCTTGCCGATGATAAAGGCCTGCGCCAGTCCGTCGGGACTGGGCTGCTCGGCATATTCGAAACGGAGGCCCAGGTCGGAACCGTCGCCAAGCAGACGGCGGAATGCGGGCAAATCGTCGGGCGTGGAGATAATCAATATCTCGCGGATACCGGCAAGCATCAACACCGAGATGGGGTAGTATATCATCGGTTTGTCGTATACGGGTATCAGTTGTTTGGATATCCCTTTCGTGATGGGATAAAGACGTGTGCCGGAGCCTCCGGCCAATACTATTCCTTTCATTGCGTTACTTCCTGTTCATTTTTGCGTTGCGTGCTATCACATGGCAAATGTATGAAAAAATATTCTTTATTTGCTCGATAACGCCGTTTCTTTCGGATTTATTTTATACTTTAGTCGCGCGAAAGAAATTTTTTTATCATAAGGTATTCAAATTAATATATAATACATAATGGGTTAGCTATGAAAACAGTTATCGAAGAACGCTGGGGGACGCACCCCGGTGATGTGAAACATTACGACACGGCGCAACTGCGTAAAGAGTTTCTTGTTGAAAAAATTTTCGAACCCGAAGCCGTGCGGATGACCTATACGCATAACGACCGCCTGATTATCGGCGGGGCGCTGCCTGTGCACGAAGTCATCAAACTGGAAACCGTACCGCTGATTCGCTCGGAATATTTCTGCGAACGGCGCGAACTGGGGATTATTTGTATTGAGAATGAAGGAACAGTGTCGGTCGACGGCACAGACTACGAACTGGCCTACAAAGATGCCGTTTACGTCGGACGAGGCGCCAGAGAAGTCTTTTTCAGGAGCAGGGACGCAGCCCGGCCGGCCAGATTCTATTTTGCCTCGTCGCCGGCGCATACGGGCTACCCGACAACGCCGGTCACGAAAGAGATGCGCCGCACACGTAATCTGGGAGCACAGGCTACGTCGAACGAACGTATTCTGAATCAGATTATTTTGAGCGAAATCGTGCCCTGCTGCCAGTTGCAGATGGGACTGACGGAACTTCAGACAGGCAGCGTCTGGAACACCATGCCGCCACATACACATTCGCGAAGAATGGAGGCGTATTTCTATTTCAAAGTGCCCGCAGAGCAATCCGTCTGCCATTTTATGGGCGAGCCGCAGGAAACGCGCCATATCTTCATACAAAACGAGCAGGCTGTTATATCTCCATCATGGTCAATACATTCTGCTGCGGGAACCAGTAACTACACGTTCATCTGGGCCATGTGCGGCGAAAATCTTGCATACGACGATATGGATACTTTTACGGCAGACAAACTCAAATAACGTGATGGCATGAAAAAGGTGATCATGCTGATAACCATCGCTGCATGGCTCGTGTCGTGTGCGCGGGACGTCGCATTGCGCGTCACCGTGGACAACCCGTGCGATTACGACCGCACGGACGAACTTGTCGAAATCCCGCTGGAGGCCCTGCAAAGCCGGATTATATTCGAAAACGGACAAACCTGCGTCGTGAAAAACAGACATGGTGAAGTCGTTGCTTCCCAACTTACGTATGACGGCAAACTTATCTTTCTGGCGGACGTCGAAGCCGGAGAAACAGCATCTTACACCATCTCGGCCGGTGAACCGCAGACGTTTGCTCCCCGGACTTACGGACGGTTTGTTGCCGAACGCAAGGATGATTTCGCGTGGGAGAACGACCGTGTGGCTTTCCGTATCTACGGCTCTGCTCTGATGCCGGTTGACGGCCCGAGCAACGGACTCGACCTTTGGTACAAACGCACGAGCGAACTGATTGTCGACAAGTGGTACAGGGATGATCTGGCGGGCATACGCTCGTATCACGAAGACCACGGCGAAGGGCAGGACGACTATAAAGTCGGGCGTACGCTGGGTGGAGGCATGATGGCGCCCTATGTGGCCGGCAAGCTTTGGCTGAACAAAAACTTCATCGGACAGGAAATACACGAGAACGGTCCGCTGCGTACAACGTTTACATTAATATATGGCGACCTCAGTGTGGAAGGAAGGACGCTGACCGAGCGTCGGACGTTTTCGATCGACGCCGGGTCGCAACTGACGAAAGTGACGCAGACGTACGGTACGGACAAAGTCATCCCCGTCGCAGCCGGTATCGTCAAGCGGGATGGCGATGACGCCCTTCGAAACAGGAAGAAAAGCGGCATGGCCATGCTCGTCTATGCCGAGCCGGCAAGCGAAACGGTCGGCAAGGTATATGTCGGCATGGTATTTCCCGACGGAATAGACGAAACGAAAGTCGATACGTACACCGTTGTTCACGCGATAACCGGAAAGGAAGAAACGCACAAGCACTGGCTGGCGGTCATGTCCTGCCGGCCAGGCGCGCCCATATCCTATTATACGGGCTACGGGTGGAGCAAGTACGGTTTTCCGTCGGCCGACGATTTTGAAGCATACATCGAACGGTTTGCGGAAAATCTCGACAAACCATTGACTGTAAAATATTAATTGTTGTACCTCACTTCGTTATTTGCCGCAGATGAGGCTGTTTCAAATGTATGCGGATGACACGGATTTACGCGGATTTTCCGCCTTCATCCAACAATCCGCCTCTGCGTGCCGGAGGAGCAGCGTTTAGGCTCAATCCTGAATATTGTCTTCCGCGTCTTGCAGCATCTTCTCAACCGCCTCCCAGCCGCCCCCGTCGTACACATTGAATCCCATGTCTTCAAGGATTTTCTTCGCCTGTGCGCTTCGTCTGCCGCTGCGGCATACGACAATCACGTGGGCGTACGGTTTTAATTGTTCCGCATGTTCGGAAATCACGTCGAGCGGGATGTTCACCGAGCGCTCGATATGTCCGCTCTCAAACTCTTCCGGGGTACGCACGTCGACGATCCGTGTCGAATCGTGCCGGGCAATTTCCTTCAGACTGTCCTGTCCGGAAGAGAACGCTCTGCACGGAAACATCAGGGCGAACGATGCCAGATAAACTAACTTTTTCATCTCTCGACTATCTATCAATTATGAATGTGAATATTCTCAAAAACAGCGGATATACGCAATGGAATATGTGTCGTACAGCGCGTCCTTCATCCCGTGACGATAGCGTAGCGAAAGAATGTTTCGCCTGTATTCGAAATTGAATTTCGTACGCAGCATTGCAGGCCGGTCGCCATTGTTTTCATATCCTTTTAACCTGGCATAATCGGCAGACAGTGAGGCGTTGCGGTATGTGATACTGCTGCCGGCGGCGTAGAAGAGGGCATCGTTCTGCCGGTGTACCATGTCGTTCGTCATCCAGCAATAAAAGCCCGCGATACCCTGTGCGCGCAGCGCGAACGTTCGTGTCGCATTGCGGTAAAGCGTCTTGCCGAGCGTCAGGTTGAAACCGTATCCCGCCGCATCGATATACCGTGCGTCGCAGAGCCGCCCCCCGCTTGCCGTCTTGAGATGCGTATCCAGTGTGATGTCGAGCCACCTGTCACTCCTGAGCAACTGGAAATAGGTGTTGATTATCAGGTCGCCGTAACACGTGATGGGCGATTCCGTCGCGTAGGCATGCCGTTCGTCCGCCGTCGCGCGCGTCATCCTGTAATCTTCCACGACGACGCCGCACAGTTCAATGCCGACGCGCCCCTTGACCACCGGAATGAACAGGCGCGTATACAGGTCTTTCACCTTGTCGCCCGAATATATGTGCGCCTCTCCCCTGATTTCCGCTTCCCAGCGTGACGGCACACCGTCGCTTTGCAACTCGGGCAGCGGGAAGGCATTCGGCCCGAAATATCGCGGCGCGTAGATTAATTCCTTTGTCGTTTCTCTCCAGTCCTGTGCAAATACGCATGTCGCTATCTGGCTGAATATAATAATGATATATATTGCTCTGCTAAAAAAATATGTCATTGTACGTAAATAAACGTGCAAAGTTATTGTTTTTTTGATAAAAACCGGTACCTTTGCTTCAAAAGTTAAATTATATACCTATGAAACGATTGTCAAACAAAATTCTTGTGCTGCTCGCGGCAGTACTGTTTATCCCGTACATGTCGGCAAAACAGCCGATAAAAACGTTGTTAATAACCGGTCAGAACAATCACAACTGGCAGGTCAGTCATGTAGTAATCAAGCAGATTCTGGAAAACTCGGCGCTTTTTGCCGTAGACTTTGCCATTTCTCCGGCCAAGGGCGAAGACATGTCCGGTTTCGTACTTGATTTCAAACCTTACGAGCTGGTCGTCGTCGACTATAACGGCAATTCGTGGCCGGAAGAGACGAACAAACGGTTTCTCGACTTTGTCCGCGACGGCGGCGGCGTCATCATTTACCACGCGGCAGATAACTCGTTTGCCAAATGGGTCGAGTTTAATCAGATCTGCGCGCTGGGCGGATGGGAAGGTCGCGACGAAAATGCCGGCCCGTGGGTCTACTGGAAAGACGGCGGACTGGTCCGGGACACATCGCCCGGCAGAGGCGGCTCGCACGGAAGACAGCATGAATACGTGCTGAACGGTCGCAGCCAGGATCATCCGATTACGAAAGGATTACCGGCCAAGTGGCGTCATGCGCAGGATGAACTGTACGACCGTATGCGCGGGCCGGGCGACATCGACGCCCTGCTCTGCACGGCCTATTCCGACCCTTCGACAAACGGCTCCGATCGCGAAGAACCGCTGGTCTTCACGGTCAAGTTCGGCAAAGGGCGTATCTTCCATACCATGCTGGGACATGCCGGCCCGACGGCCGAAGAAAATCCGGCGATGCAGTGTACGGGTTTTCAGGTATTGCTGCTCCGCGGCGCCGAATGGGCGGCCACCGGCAAAGTGACCCAGAAAATCCCTTCCGACTTCCCGACGGAGACGCAAATCTCCATGCGGAAAGATTACAAGCCGTAACAGCGTAACGTAAGAAAACTTAGAGGTTGTCTAAAAATGACAGTGCCTGAAAACAGGTGCATTCTTTTTCTGAGATGCTATTGACCTGAGTTCGACCTGAGAATTACAATAAATGTCTGAAGATGCACGGTCGCTTGCCCGGAGGGCATTCGTAATAGAACGATGAACGATGAACGATGTGTCTCGCAATATGTAAGGGCGGGTTTGAAACTCGCCCCTACTTGCCCGGAGGGCATTCATATCAATAGAAAACGTCACGGTATACCCCTTTCTTTTTCCCGTCGGGGATGCACGATGGAACGGGTGAAACCTCCACGAGGTTTTGACGTGGAGAGGCCGCATTGTTTTCTATTGACATGCAAGTCCTCACGGACTATGCTTATATCAAACTCAGGTGATTGGTGCGGGAAATAAAGGAAAGACAATTACAAGGTGCCCGTAATCAGGGAGAGGATACGCCTGCCGCGCAATGACGGGGCGAGCCTTCATTAACGATGAACGATGAACGATGAACGATAAAATACGCGCGCCGCGCAATGACGGGGCGAGCCTCGCCTTTTCGGTCTGTCCCGCTAATATTACAACAAAGCATATACGACGTCATTGCGAACGCAGGAAGCAATCCGGGCTGTACGATGTATGGATTGCTTCGTGCCTCGCAAAGACGGTACGAATCTCGCCTTTGCGGCTTGTCCCGTTGACATTACGGCAAAGCGCATACGACGTCATTGCGAACGCAGTGAAGCAATCCATAAAGAATTAGCCGTTTTTAGAGATTTCTCCCCCCCCCGTGTTTTATACTTCACGCGGTCGAAAATTGTGAGTTTAACGATAAACAAAGTGCGGATTCATCGTTCATCGTTCATAGTTCACAAAACTATGCCGCGCACAGTGTAATTGAAAGACGGCATTATTTTAGTTAAAAAGATACCGTCTTCTCACAGAAAGGAAATAATGTATTATCTTTGCGACCTACATCATACGATAATATGACATAGATTGCATGGCTATGTGATGTAGGTCACGATATGACGGGATGCAGGTTGCACTTATACAACGCAGGCAGGATTGAATCAAATGAAGCCGACTGCCGGGATAATGGAAGCTGACAACAAACATAAAAGATAAGGAGCTATGAGTATTTATTATCGTTTAGACGAACAGACGGACAATATGCATCCGGAAGAAAGCAGGAAGCGGGGGCGGTATCCGCGCATCATCAGTAAGAAAACGGTTTCGCTGCGTGAATTATCCCGGGCGGCGGTTGAAGGGACAACGTTCAATGCGGTTGAAGCGGAATGTATCGGGCGGCTGCTGATTGATGAGATTGTCAATCAGCTGAGTGAAGGCAACAACGTATGTCTGGACGATTTCGGGACATTTTCGTTGAGCGCCGAAGCGATCCGACCGGCTCTCGACATACACGATATTCGCTCGGAATCCATCCGCGTGAAAAGGATTGTATTCAAAACCTCGCAACGCCGGGTAAAGGAGATCAGAAACTTCCGGTTCACACGTAAACCAAAGATTTAATAAATCAAGAGATATATCCGGGAGGATGCCGAAATTCTCCCTACAGCCGGGTACAGGGGGATTTTCAGTCCGGAACGGTGACTCCAGACACCAGGTATGTTTCTTATGTTCACTGACATACTCAGGCGTCCCGTAATCTTCGGCATCGAAGAAGAAGATGTCAACACCCGTTTTCTAAAAAAAATATTCTCAAAGCATTGTCGTGTCGGATTAATTGCATACTTTTGCGCACGAAGAAAGCTGTCGGGCTGGAAATGGTGCAATATGCTTTCGTGCTTTCCGTTTTACCAACTATTTTTTGATTATAACTTATGAGAACTTTTATTTATTTCGCATGTGCCTGTTTTCTGCTTCAATTCACGCAGGCACAAACACGTCAGATGCAGAACAGGCAAACACAGACGTCTCAGACACAGAGCCGGAGCAGGGAAGTCGTTCCGGAAACCGAACTGGACCGATTTAAGGCCAAGGTCGATTCGTGCGAGGTGGACATGCGTGTCGGACGGCCGCTTATCGGATTGTCGGTGGGCAGTAACGAAACGTCTTCCGCGCTGAAAACTACGTATATCAATGCTATTCTGAAAGCGGGCGGTGCGCCGGTGCTGATTCCCGTCACGACGGACGGAGCCGTGTTGCGCGACATCGTCGCCGGACTCGACGGGCTGGTGATGACGGGCGGCGAAGATGTGAATCCGCAGTGGTACGGTGAGAATCCCCATCAGCAACTGGGTGCGGTCGACCCCGTACGCGACGAATACGACCTCAAATTAGTCAAGTTCGCTGCCGACCGCAATGTCCCCATTCTGGGTATTTGTCGTGGAGAACAGCTTATCAACGTGGCTTTCGGCGGAACACTTTATCAGGATATTCCTTCGCAGCGCGACGGCAGGACGCTGATAAAGCACGTGCAGAAGATGCCGGGCGAGTATGCCTCGCACAAGGCCTCCGTTGTCGACCGCTCGCAGCTGGCCGCAATTATCGGCGCCGGCGAACATGGTGTGAATACTTTTCATCATCAGGCTGTCAAGGACGTAGCGCCGGGATTTCGGCCCGTGGCCTTTTCGCCGGACAGCGTCGTGGAAGCCATCGAAGCCTGGCCCGAATATCCCATTCTGGCTGTACAATGGCATCCGGAGGCGATGGTTGCAGGCGGCGACACGACGATGCTGAAACTATTTCGTTTCCTGACGGACAAAGCCAATACTTTTCGCCATGCCAAGGCGATACACGGGCGCATACTCTCGGTCGATACGCATACGGACACGCCGTTCTGGTTCGGCCGGCCGGGATACAGTTTTGCCGACCGCGAACGCAACCGTGTCAACCTGCCGAAAATGGAGGAAGGCAAGCTCGACGGCGTTTTCCTCGCGGCATATATCGGACAGGGTGAGCGCGACGACGCCTCGCTGCAGAAAGCCGTGGCGCGCGTCACGGAAATCATCGAAAACATATACCGGGAAGTCGAAACGCATGGCGATCTGTGCGCCGTCGCGCGTACGGCCGACGATTTTGCCCGTATTAAAAAGGAAGGGAAAAAGACGGTCTTCATCGGTATCGAGAATGGCTACGGCATCGGCAAAGACATTACCAATCTGGCGAAGTACAGGGCAATGGGCGTGCTTTACATGACGCTGTGCCATTCGTACGACAACGATATCTGCGACACGTCCACACGCACCCTGAAAGAATGGAATGGGCTCAGCCCCTTCGGCGAGGAAGTCGTGCGCGAGATGAACCGCCTGGGCATGATGGTCGACCTCTCGCATGCGGGCGAAAGCACGTTTTGGGACGTGCTGAAACTGACGACCGTCCCCGTGATCTGTTCACATTCCTCGGCGCGTGCATTGTGCGACCATGATCGCAACCTGACGGACGAACAGTTGCGTGCGCTGGCGCAGAACGGCGGCGTGGCGCAGGTTTGTCTGCTCGACATGTATATCCACGAAGCGCGCAATAAGGCATCTATCGTGCATGCCGTCGAGCATATCGACCACATGGTGAAAGTGGCAGGTATCGATCACGTAGGTATCGGCTCCGACTTCGACGGCGGCGGCGGCATCCTCGGTTGCCAGGCCGACAACGACCTGATACAGATCACCGTCAAACTGCTCGAAAAAGGATATTCCGAAGAAGACCTTGCCCGGATTTGGGGAGGCAATTTCCTGCGGGTGATGACGGCCGTGCAGGCTGCCGGAGAATAGTATGTATGACGAGGTTGCCTGAAAAATACGCGGGGGAACCTCTGAAAACTCCTACTTCGGCGTGACGCTTCGTCGCTAAGGCGCTGTATAAAAATAACCCTTCCATTTTCTTTCACATTCCGTCCCTGACGGGACGGGGGATCGGGGGGGGGCAATTTCAATTCTACCGACATTCCGTCCGCTCACGGGACGGGGAACATGCGAGCCTTGTCCCGTCAGGGACAAATCGCGTACTGCCGAACAGCGCCGTTCATCGTTCATAACCTGAGTTCGGGATAAGGATAAGCCCGTCAGGGCTTTCATATCAATAGAAAACGGTTCACGTACATAAAAAGAACGCCGCAGGTGTTCAA
>JAIRYD010000174.1 GCA_031267935.1 Tannerella sp. | reverse complement strand
GTTTCTCTGCCTGAAAGGCAGGACTGTGGGGAATGAAGTCCTGCCTTTCAGGCAGAGAGGTGAAGGAGTCTTTCTTTCCGCCGGTCGATGACCGGCGGTTATGAAAATTCCGGCTTTCAGCCGTTGTCAGGCGCAACATCGAGTATTCATTTAACCTGAGTTCGACCTAAGAATTAGAATGTGCATCCGGCCTTTTCTACCGACATGCCGTACCTGACGGCACGGGATACAAACGCCGCCCCCCCGTTCATCGTTCCCCATTCATCGTTCATCGTTCATCGTTCATAGTTCATCGTTCATCGTTAATGACGTTCATCGTTCCCTCCGTTCCCTCCGTGTTGAAAATAAAACGGCAAAGCCGCCCCCGCGGTATCGGGAAGCGGCTTTGCCCCATGTGTGCGTTTGCCGTCAAAGACGGGCAAAAGGTGTCTATCCTCTGACGATTTCTTCTTTCTCCCTGTCCCAGTACATCGTGCGTCCTTCGAGATAGGCCCTCGTGCCCATGTGGGCGGTGATGGCTTCTTCGAAGGCGGCGTCGATGTGGCAGCTCGGAACGCCGCCGTGACGTATGCACTGCAGCCATTCGCGTATGTGGAGGTAGGTCGTGTCGTAGCGTTTGCCGTTGACGTAGGCGTAAAGCAGTCCGCGCTGTGCGAAATACAGTTCGGTGGCGGACGTGACGGCATCGACCTGATCCTGTCCGGGGATGTAGGTGATGAAGGGCGTGTCGGGCTTGATGCGTCCCTGCGCGATCTGTTCGGCGTAGCGCGTCGAGCGCGGGTCGGCTTTGACGGTAAGGGTATTGGAGAGTTCCATGGAGCCGTCGTGGCCCATAAAGACCTTGCCGCGCGGCCGCTGGCTGGCGAGCGTGGCGCTGTAGAGCATGCTCAGGCTGCGGTCGGGAAATTCGAACGTCGTCTGGAGCACGTCGGGCACGGTGCGTCCGTCCTTGAAGAAATAGACGCCGCCCGACGAGGCGGCCGAATACGGGATGCCTACTCCCATAATCTGGTTGATGGCGTCGAACTCGTGCGTAAGCAGGTCGCCGCTCAGCCCGGTACTGTAGTCCCACCAGCAGCGCCAGCGGAAGAACCGTTCGAGGCTGAACCGGCTGCGTTCATCGGGGCCGACATAGCGTGCCAGACCGTTGGTGAGCATGTAGTCCATATATTCCGCAATGCGGTCGTCGTTGCCTTCGAACTGTTTCCAGTCGATTGTTTCGGGGCTGGCCGTTTCGTGAATGGGATATACCCATGCGCCGTTGGGGTCGTTGCGGTTGGTGCATACTTCGATGAGCGAGACGTGGCCGAGGATGTCCTTGTCGATGATTTGCCGCGCCTTGATATAGCTGTCCGTCTGGCGTCCCTGGTGTCCGAACTGGAAGGTGACGCCGCTCTTCTTGACGACGTCGCGTATCATGTAGGTTTCGGGAACGGTCCACGACATGGGTTTTTCGAGATACACATGTTTGCCCGCTCTGGCGGCGTCCATGGCCATCGTGCCGTGCCAGTGGTCGGGCGCGGCGATGATGACGGCGTCGATGTCGTCGGCGGCAAGCAGTTCCTTGTAGTAGCGGTAGCGTTTGGGCGGCGTGCCGAACGTGCCGTTCGCGCCTTCGCGGTGGATGTTCGAGCCGGAGAGTACGGCGGCTTCGGCGTAGGTGTCAAAGATGTCGCACACGCCCGTGACGGTCACGTTGAGGCTTTCCTGCTCCATGTAGTCGCGATAGCGGACATCCTTGGAGTTGAGACGGGCCGCCTCTTTCCAGGCATCGATCAGCGCCGGTTCGGCGAATCCCGCGCCACGGAGGAGCTGCTTGCCGCGTATGCCGTATCCGATGATGCCCAGGCGAAGGGGCTTGTCGTCCCCTCCGGCGTTTCTGGCGGAGGGGAGCGTTTCCGGGTCGAGCTGGACGAGATCGCCCAGACTGCGCCTCGAATGGTCGTACTGTACTTTTTTGTATATCCCGTAAGCCATGGCGCCCAATACGGGTACCGAGGCAATCTTCTTCAGCGCGTCTCTGCGACCGGACGATTCGGGCTGTTCCTGCGGAGTGTTTTTTTCTTCTGCCATAATGTTTATAAATGTTTTGTTTTAATAAATCGGGTAATGTATCCGTCCAGCCCGAAGATGCGGGATGTGGGGAATACATACAGCAGAGCGAGCGCCGCGATTTCGATCAGGTTACGGTCTATCCACAGGTAGGCGCCTTCGCGCGGGAGCATGAACAGATTTTCGGAACCGACAAACGGCGGGTGCGAGAGGTAGTAGAGCAGCAGAATAAGGATTCCGCCGATAGAGGCCGGCCGTGCAAAACAGCCCGCAATCAGTCCCAGTCCGATAAGGACAAGGCCCCACTCATTTAACAGGTTAATCACGTTCAGGGTGTTTTCATTGCCTGCCATCGAATGAAAGAAGGAGGCAAACCAGCCCTGAGAGTCCATCAGGTAGCCCAGCGACGTCCATTTGGGATTCAGCACCTTGACAATTCCTTCGTAAAGGAAATGCCAGCCGATCACCATACGTAGCGCTACCAGCCAAAATGTTTGTAATTTTGAATACGAATACATCACGATATTATACTTAAAATATTAATAAATGTCCATCCATCTGCACTCAAAGCATCGCGACAATAGACCCGATATATCCGTCATTGCTTTGTTTTCGCGGGCAAAGATAGCTATTTTGGTTATAAGTGCAAATATTTGCACAAAAAAAATATCGGAAATATCATTTATCGCAGATATTCCACAATATTTTCCCTTCTTTTCTGTTCGGCTGCAATCATGCGGCAAAAATACATAAATTATACTTCACCCGGAGCGGTTTCGCGAACGATGAATCCATATTCCCCAAAATCGCTATCTTTGGAGCCTGTTTCACAAGACAAACAAAGAATGAATACGGATAAAGATATTGAACTCAGGCGCGAACGTGTCCGCGAAGCCCTGCGGCAGACGAATGCGGACGCCTGCCTGCTCGGCATGAACGCCAACCTGTTTTACCTCACCGGCAAAGTCTTCAACGGATACTGTTACCTGCCGGCCGACGGCGAACCGCTGCTTTTCGTCAGGCGTCCGATCGCCTTCGACGGGGCGAACGTCGCCTGCATCCGCAAGCCGGAAGACATGGAGGCGATGTTTGTCGACAGCCGGCGGCCGTTTCCCCGGCAGCTGCTGCTCGAAACCGACGAGATGCCCTACAACGAATGTCTGCGCCTGCAGCGCGTGTTCCGCTCGCCGCAGCTCGGCAACGCCTCCTCGCTGATGCGCCGGCTGCGCATGTGCAAGACACCGTGGGAACTGGAACAGATACGTTTCTCGGCTGCGCGACATGCGGAGACCTATTCGAAAATCGTGTCGTGTTTCCGTCCCGGCATGACGGACCTCGCCTTTCAGGCCGAGATCGAGCGGCACATGCGGCTGAACGGCTCGGTAGGTTTTTTCAGCGCCTACGGGACAAACATGCACATCTTCATGGGCAGCGTGCTGACAGGCGACAATGCCGGAACACCTTCCCCGTTCGACTTTGCCCTCGGAGGTGGCGGACAGACGCCGCTCTGTCCGATCGGCGCCAACGGAACGGTGTTGCGCGAAGGCATGGCCGTGATGGTCGACATGGCAGGCAACTATTCGGCATACCTGACGGACATGACCCGTGTGTTTGCCGTCGGCCGGCTATCCGAACGGGCTTACCGGGCGCACGACGTGTCGCTGGAGATACAGGAGGCTTTCGTCGGCGCCGCGCGTCCGGGCGTGTCGTGCGCCGCGCTCTACGACCGGGCGATGGCTATCACGGCCAAAGCCGGACTGGAAGACTGTTTCATGGGCGCGAAGCAGCAGGCCAAATTCGTAGGACATGGCATCGGATTGCAAATCAACGAACCGCCCGTGCTCACCCCGCGCTCGAAAGACGAACTGCAGGCAGGCATGACGATCGCGCTCGAACCCAAGTTCGTGATCCCGCAGACGGGCGCCGTCGGCGTGGAAAACAGTTTCCTGGTGACGGATACGGGCGTGGAGAAAATCACCCGCTTCGAGGAAGGAATCATACCGCTGATCAATGACTGAACGATGGACGGAACGACGATTCAACTGATCAATACGGGTTTCTTTTATGCCGACGGAGGGGCAATGTTCGGGGCGACGCCGCGCCGGGCGTGGAGCCGGCGCTATCCGGCCGACGTGCAGAACCGCTGTATGCTTGCCATGCGCGCCGGACTGGTGACAACCGGCTGCGGACGTGTCGTTCTGATCGATAACGGCATCGGCGACAAACAACTCGAAAAACTGAAGCACACATCCTACCGTTTCTTCGACCTGGCGGATGTCGGACAGGCGCTGGCGAAGCGGGGCATTGCACCCGGACAGGTGACCGACGTCGTGCTGTCGCACCTGCATTTCGACCACTGCGGCTACACGACGCGCTGCGAACACGGCCGCGTGATACCTTCCTTCCCCAAAGCAACCTGCTGGGCAAGCCGTGCGCAGTGGGAAAACAGCCTCCATCCCACTCCGCTGGAAGCAGACTCGTATTTCCACGAAAACATCGAAGCCGTCGCCACGACGGGCCGGCTGCGTCTGATCGAAACCGATACCGACCTGTGCGAAAGCGTACGCCTGCGACTCTACGACGGGCATACCTGCGGACAGATAGCGACATACGTCAGGAACGGCAGCCGAACGGCCGTCTTTGCCGGCGACGTGATACCCCTCGCCGCACAGGTCTCACCCCTGTGGATCTCGGCATACGACACGCATCCGCTGACATCCTACTACGAAAAACTGCGCATGCTCGACGAAGCCGCCGCCGAAAAACAGGTGATCGTCCATTACCACGACGCCTGTACGCCCTGCTCGACCGTACACAAAATAAACAGCTTCTTCAAAGTCGAAAAGGCGGGCGAAGAAATCCTCGCACCTTTCCGCCGGTAAGGATTATGCTTATGTCGAACCCGGATTGTATGATGGTTATAAGCAAATTGAAGTACACGACTTGTCCCGTGAGGGACAAAATGTCGGTAGAAAACGCCGGATGCCCGTCCGGCCCCGTGCCGTAAGGTACGGAATGTGGTGACCGTCACATCGCGTACCTTACGGCACGCGGAAAATCGATTGCGGTCAATTTTCTACCGACATTTTGTCCCGCCGGGACAAGGAAATCTTATGTCGAACTCAGGTTACGGACTACCCGAAAAATAAAACAGTGCATTATCAGACAAATCACAGTCCGGGCCGATGACGGCGAAAAAAAACGGACACCCGTTTCCGGGCATCCGTTTTTAATGAATCACTAAAGGGGACTTCTAAAAACTCCGAATTCAAGGCTTGCGAGGAGCTAAAAGCGGAGTTTACATGTCGTAAATGAGCATTTTAGCGACGAAGCGTAACGCAGAAGTCGGTTTTTTTAGAGGTTCCCTAAA
>JAIRYD010000082.1 GCA_031267935.1 Tannerella sp. | reverse complement strand
AGCGCACGGGATGCGGAAAAGCATCCCCGCGTACCGGAAAACGGAATGATATATCTTCTTTGTGTGCTCCGTGCACTCCGTGTTGAAAATAAACGGGAAAGGACACGGAGATGCACCTTACGGTGCGGAAAACCTTTATATGTTACTTATTTCGCATTTCTAAAAAGGTTTTTCGGTATACTGAAAAGGTCAGTCTGAAATGTTCAGAATCGGATCCGGTTCCGTCCGTTTCAGTCTGAAATGTTTAGAATCGAGTCCGGTTCCGAACATTTCAGTCTGAAATGTTTAGAATCAGGTCCGGTTCCGTCCGTTTCAGTCTGAAATGTTCGGAATCGAATCAGGATTGCTTCCTTCGCCGCTATCGCGAAACGGAAACATTTTCAAAGCATCCCTTTCGTGCTCGGCAATTCGTATTTGTAGATATCGCGCCTGACGGCCATTTTGATGGCTTTGGCCAGGGCTTTGAAGATGCCTTCGGCCTTGTGGTGTTCGTTTTGACCTTCGGCTTTGATATGCAGATTTATACGGGCAGCATCGCTGAGGGATTTGAAGAAATGCGGAAACATCTCCGTGGGCATATCGCCTATCTTTTCGCGCCGGAATGTCGCGTCATAGACCAGCCATGCACGTCCGCCAAAGTCGAGCGCCACCCGGCACAGACAGTCGTCCATCGGCAGACAGAACCCGTACCGCTCCAGTCCCCGCTTGTCGCCCAGCGCCTTGTGCAATGCTTCGCCCAGCGCCAGCGCCGTATCCTCAATCGTATGGTGCTCGTCTACCCGAAGGTCACCCTTCACTCTGACGGTCAAATCCATTCCCGAATGTTTGCCGATCTGCTCAAGCATGTGGTCGAAGAAACCGAGACCGGTGGAGATGTCGGTCCGGCCTGCACCGTCCAGATTCAGGCGGACGAAGATATCCGTTTCCTTTGTGACACGTTGCACGGTGGCGGTACGTTCGCCTGCAAAGAGATATTCGGCAATCTCGTCCCAGCAGGTCGCCGTAAACAAAAAACCGTCGTCCGACAGGGCGCGCTCACCCTGCGGACTGAGTAGAATCGCCCTGCAGCCGAGGTTCGCGGCCAGTTCCACATCCGTCCGGCGGTCGCCGATGACGACGGATGAGCCGAGATCGTAATCTCCATTCATATAATCCGTCAGCATGCCCGTTGCCGGCTTGCGGCCGGGCGAGCCGGCTTCGGGAAGAGACGGGTCGATACGTATGTCGTCAAATATTATGTTTTCGTTTTCAAGTATCTGAAGCAGTTTTCCCTGTACGAGATCGAAATGCGCCTGCGGATAGACCGGCGTACCCAGACCGTCCTGATTGCTCACCATCACAAATTCAAAATCAAGATGCCGACGGATAAAATACAAGTTGCGGATCACGCCGGGCAGCAATGCGAGCTGCTCCAGACTGTCGACCTGATACGTCACGGGCGGCTCTGCGATAAGCGTCCCGTCGCGGTCGATGAACAATGCTCTCTTCTTCATAACGATATGCACTATATATTGTTACCTGTTACAGACTAAATTCTTTCAATGCCCGTATCAGCGCCGCGTTTTCTTCCGGCAAGCCGACAGTAATACGCAGACAGCCCTCACATTGCGATACGGTATTACGGTTGCGCACAATGATACCCCTGTCAACCAGATATTGATAAATGCCGTTGGCGTCGTGCATTTTGACAAGCAGAAAATTGGCATCCGAAGGATATATTTTCAACACCCGCGGAATGGCGGCCAGTTGCGAGGCAAGCCATGCGCGCTGTGCAAGCAGCGCCGCCACCCATTCATTCTTGCGTGATTCATTTTCAATATGTTCGTTCACGAAATTCTGTGTCAGCAGATTGAGATTGTACGGATACTTCACCCGGTTAAAATAGCCGATGATTTCTTCGGAAGCAAATGCCATGCCGCAACGTACGCCGGCTATGCCCCAGGCTTTCGAAAAAGTTTGAAATACAACGATATTCGGATACCTGTCAAGCATGCCCAGCCACGACGTTTCCGGCGAAAAATCAATATACGCCTCGTCAATCACCACAATGCCGCCGAAACTTTCCACCACTTTCGTCATCTCGCCGCGATTCAATAAATTGCCGGTCGGATTGTTGGGCGAACAGAGGAAGATCAGTTTGCTGCGGCCGTCCGCAGCTGCCAGCAGGCGTTCGGCATCGAGTGCATAATCTTCATTCAAAAGGACTTTCCGGTATTCCACATTGTTGATGTCGGCACATACCCGATAAATACCGTAAGTCGGGTCGATGGCCACGATATTATCCTGTTGCGGCTCACAGAAAATGCGCATCACAAGGTCGATCGGTTCGTCGCTGCCTACACCCAGCATGATCTGCGAAGGACGTACATGCTTTATCTTCGCAATCTTGGCCTTCAAGGCTTTCTGCAACGGATCCGGATAACGGTTGTAGGGCGAATTCGAATTCATCGGATTTTCGTTGGCGTCCAGATAGCAGGACGCTTCGCCCGTAAATTCGTTGCGCGCGCATGAATAAGGTTTCAACCGCCGGATGTTCGTGCGAACTAACTTGTTAATATCCATATTATTCAAAATTTTCTTTTTTAAGCCGGACAGCGATGGCATTTTTATGCGCATCCAGCTGTTCGTGAGCGGCCATCACTTCGACGGTTGCGCCCAAAGCCGTCAGCCCTTCTTTCGTAATCTCTTGAAATGTAATTTTTTTGACAAAACTGTCCAGATTCACGCCACTGTATGCCCGCGCATATCCGTTCGTCGGCAACGTATGATTCGTACCCGAAGCGTAATCGCCTGCACTCTCGGGAGTATATGCTCCCAGAAACACGCTGCCTGCGTTCAGAATCCTGTCTTTCACATACGCCGTGTCGGCCGTTTGTATGATCAGATGTTCGGGTGCATACCGGTTACTGAAAGCAATCATTTCCTCCACATCACCGAGGATGATAATCCTGCTGTTTGTCAGCGATTTTATAATCAGTTCCCTGCGCGACAGGCGCGACAGTTGCCGTTCGATTTCTTCTGCGACGGCATCCGCCAGTTTTTCGGAAGTAGTCAGCAGGAGCGACTGGCTGTCGACGCCATGCTCCGCCTGCGAAAGAAAATCGGAGGCAATAAATGCCGGACGGGCTGACCCGTCTGCGATAATCGCCACTTCCGAAGGACCGGCCGGCATATCGATCGCCACATCTTTCATCCCTGCCAACTGCTTGGCCGCCATCACATACTGATTGCCCGGTCCGAAAATCTTGTACACTTTCGAAATGCTTTCAGTACCATAAGTCATGGCTGCAATCGCCTGTATGCCGCCAACCTTGAATATTTTGTCCACTCCGGCAAGTTGCGCGGAAAACAAAATGGCCGGATGTATTTTGCCGTCCTTCCCCGGTGGCGTACAGAGCGTAATCTCTCCGCATCCTGCGATACGCGCCGGAACGGCAAGCATCAGCACGGTCGAAAACAACGGCGCCGTACCTCCCGGAATATACAGTCCGGTTTTTTCGATAGGAACGGCTTTTTGCCAGCATGTGACGCCCGGCATGATTGCGACCGTCACCCCCGCGAAACGCTGTGCGGCATGAAAGGCGGCAATGTGGTCGTGTGCCGTGCGGATCGCTTGTTTCAAATCGTCCGGCAGGAGTGAACCGGCTTCACGTATTTCTTCGGGTGTTGCCTCCAATGCACTTATTGACACACCGTCGAATTTCTCGCCATATCGTTTGACCGCTGCATCGCCATCCGCCTGCACCTCGTCGAACACCGTCTGCACGACGCCGAACAGGGCTGTCATATCCAGCGCCGGACGCCGTTGCAACGCCTCCCACTCCGTTTTCGCCGGATATTTTATAATTTTTATCCTCATTAGAATTCTATAAAATCATCTTTTCAATGGGAATCACCAAAATACCCTCTGCACCAAGATTTTTCAGTTTGCCGATGATTTTCCAGAAATGTTTTTCCGTAATCACGGACTGTACCGAAACCCAGCCGTCGTCGGCCAACGGCGTGACCGTAGGACTTTTCATGCCGGGCAACAGTTTTGTGATTTCCGTCAACTGCGTTCTGGGCGCGTTCAGCAGCACATATTTCTTGTCCGAGGCTTCCTGTACGGCGGCAAAACGAAACAGTATTTCGTTCAGCACGTCCCGCTTTTCGGCCGACAGCGATTTGTTTGCAATCAGCAGCGCCTCGCTTTTCATCACGACTTCCACTTCTTTCAACTGGTTGCTGACGAGCGTGCTGCCCGAACTGACAATATCGAAAATCGCATCCGCCAGTCCGATGCCCGGCGCAATTTCGACCGAACCGGAAATCTCATGCAGCGCGGCGTTGATGCCTTTTTTTTTCAGAAAGCGATTCATAATCACCGGATAGGAAGTTGCTATCGTTTTTCCTTCGAACCACTCCAATCCTTCGTATACCGCATCTTTCGGGATGGCCAGAGAAAGACGGCATTTGCTGAATCCAAGCCGTTTAATCAGTTCCGCTTCTTCGCCTTTCTCCACATACTCGTTTTCGCCCACAATGCCTGCATCCGCCACGCCGTTGGCGACCGATGGCGGAATGTCGTCGTCGCGCAAAAACAGCGCTTCGACCGGGAAATCCACGGCAGAGAGCAATAGCGTGCGCTTGGCCTTGCTCAGCCGGATACCCGATTCTTCGAGCAGCGCCACGGTTTCGTCGTACAGACGGCCTTTTGACTGTATCGCTATTCGTAACATATTCATTATTTATTAATAGGCTCTTGCAAACAATACGCGTTGCGGCGACGGCCTGCCGGTCACCATACATTCGCCCGGCGTCCGGTCGCCCTCCAGCGGGATGCAGCGGATGGTCGCTTTCGTTTCGTGCTTGACGCGTTCTTCCGTTTCCTCCGTGCCGTCCCAGTGCGCCAGAATAAAGTGGCCTTCTTCGATTTTCGCCTTAAATTCGTCGTACGAATCCACCGTGATCGTGCGGGTTTCGCGCGCATCGAACGCTTTCCGGAAAATGTTTTGCTGTATTTCGTCGAGTAGCGTCTGTACGTACTTCTCGATGCCGTCGCACGTCACCGTTTCTTTTTCAAGCGTATCGCGACGCATCACTTCGATCGTGTTGTTTTCGAGGTCGCGTCCGCCCATCGCCAGCCGGACGGGGATGCCCTTCAGTTCGTATTCGGCAAATTTCCAGCCGGGTTTGCGGTTGTCGGCATCGTCGTATTTCACGGTGATACCGAGCGCTTTCAGGTTCGCGGCAATGGCGACGGCTTTTTCGCTGATCTGCGCCAGTTGTGCTTCGGAACGGTAAATGGGAATGATCACTACTTGCATGGGTGCGAGTAATGGCGGAAGAACCAGACCGTTGTCGTCGGAATGGGCCATGATGAGCGCTCCGATCAGACGGGTGGAGACGCCCCACGACGTGGCCCAGGCGTAGTCGGTTTTTCCTTCGCGGTCGATGAACGTCACGTCGAACGCCTTGCCGAAGTTTTGCCCGAGGAAGTGCGACGTGCCGGCCTGCAACGCCTTACCGTCCTGCATCATGGCTTCGATGCAATATGTCTCCAGCGCGCCGGCGAAGCGTTCGCTTGCCGTTTTGAGGCCCCTGACGACGGGCAGCGCCATGTATTTCTCGGCAAAGGTGGCATATATGTCCAGTATCCTGCGCGTTTCTTCTTCGGCTTCGGCGCGCGTGGCATGGGCGGTATGCCCTTCCTGCCAGAGAAATTCGGCCGTGCGCAGAAAGAGCCGCGTACGCATCTCCCAGCGCATCACGTTGGCCCACTGGTTGACCAGCACAGGCAGGTCGCGATAGGAATGAATCCAGTTGCGATACGTGTTCCAGATGATGGTTTCCGATGTCGGACGGATGACGAGTTCTTCCTCCAGTTTGGCGGCCGGATCGACTACCACGCCGCTTCCATCCGCGGCGTTCTTCAGCCGGTAGTGGGTCACTACGGCACATTCTTTCGCAAAACCTTCTACATGGTCGGCTTCGCGACTTAGAAACGATTTGGGTATCAGCAACGGGAAGTATGCGTTCTGGTGCCCGGTTTCCTTGAACATGTCGTCCAGTGTGCGCTGTATTTTTTCCCAGATGGCATAGCCGTAAGGTTTGATGACCATGCATCCGCGTACGGCGGAGTTTTCGGCCAGGTCGGCCTTGATCACCAGATCCTGATACCATTGCGAGTAGTTTTCGCCTCTCGGCGTGAGTTCTTTAAGTTCTTTTGCCATATATGTTTTCATTCAAAATTTCAATTCAATATTCCACATTCAAGATTGATTTAAACAGTCGGTGAATGGGTTTCAGTACTGTTCCATGTCGTTGGGGAAGTCGCGGTTTTTGACGTCCTCGATATAGGCTTGTACAGCTTTGGTAATCACAACGTTCAAGTCGGCATAGCGTCGCAGGAAACGGGGCGAAAATTCCTGATTGATGCCCAGCATGTCGTGCATCACAAGCACCTGTCCGTCGGCATACCGTCCTGCACCGATGCTGATGGTGGGAATTTTCAGTTCTTCGGAAACCAGCTTTGTCAGCAGCGCGGGGATCTTCTCGAGCACGATGCCGAAACAGCCGAGTTCTTCGAGCAGATGCGCGTCTTCGAGCAGTTTTTTTGCTTCGGTTTCTTCGCGGGCACGCACGGCGTATGTACCGAATTTATTGATGGACTGCGGCGTAAGCCCCAGGTGTCCCATGATGGGAATGCCTGCGCAGAACACGCGCTCGATGGATTCGCGTATTTCGGCGCCGCCTTCCATCTTGATGCAGTCGGCATGTGTTTCCTTCATCACGCGGATGGCGGAACTGAGCGCTTCCTTCGAATTGCCCTGATAGGTGCCGAACGGCAGGTCTACGACGACGAGGGCGCGACGGACGGCTTTCACGACGGACTTGCCATGATAGATCATCTGGTCGAGCGTGATGGGAAGCGTGGTCACGTTTCCTGCCATCACATTCGAGGCCGAGTCGCCGACCAAAATCACGTCCATGCCCGCACGATCAATAATTTGCGCCATCGAATAGTCGTAGGCGGTGAGCATGGAAATCTTTTCGCCGCGCCGTTTCATCTCCATCAAACGGTGGGTCGTCACTTTGCGGGACGTATTGTCGGATGTTATTGCAACTGACATAAATTTCGATTTTTTCGTTTTTCGGCGCAAAGATAGTGAGGAATGAGGACTTTTGGAGAAGTCGTCAGCAAAAAGTTGTTGTGTCGATCCGCAAATCCATTCCGCACAAAGCATGGAAAAGGCTGCCCGGCAATCCGGACAGCCTCTTCTCCGCATACCATTCTGCGGGAATTATTTCCCGAAATAGCGATTATACAATCCTTCGAAGCCCTTGCCGTGACGCGCTTCGTCCTTGCACATTTCGTGTACGGTGTCGTGGATTGCATCCAGATTCTGCTGTTTGGCCAGTGTGGCGATGCGTTTTTTGTCTTCGCATGCGCTTTGTTCGGCCATCATACGTTTTTGCAGATTGGTTTTCGTATCCCAGACTACTTCGCCGAGCAGCTCGGCAAAGCGTGCGGCATGGTCGGCCTCCTCCAGCGCGTAGCGTTTGAATGCTTCCGCAACTTCGGGATAGCCTTCACGGTCGGCTTGACGGCTCATCGCGATATACATCCCCACTTCCGTACATTCACCCATGAAATGCGCCTTCAATCCTTCGAGGATCACCGGGTCGATACCTTTGGCTACGCCAATCACGTGCTCGTCGGCAAACTGCAATTTTCCGCCTTCGGTGATTTCCTTGAACTTGCTTTTGGGCTGTTTACACATCGGACAAAACTCGGGCGCTTCGTCGCCTTCATGCACGTAACCACATACTGTACAAATAAATTTCTTTTTCATCGCTTTTTGTTTTTAAATTATCACTAAAATATTGAGTTGATACTCAGATCGCGTTTCTACAATTTTCGCAGATCCCCTTGAGATTGATGCTGGTTTCTTCGACAGTGAACCCGGACGCTTCCGGATCGACGCCCCGGATCTGCGGCAGGGGCAGGTCTTTGATGCAACCGCATTTTCTGCAGTAAAAATGAGCGTGCGCCTCCACGACACCGTCGAAGCGTGCATTCCGCTCATCGACATCGACCTGCAGGGCGACGCCCTGCTCGACGAAGAGCCTCATCGTGTTGTACACCGTAGTCTTCGAAAGCGTCGGGATGTTCGGCAACAGGTGCTGATATACCTCGTCGGCTGTCGGATGCGTCCTGTTATTCAACAGATACTGCATGATCGCCAGTCGCTGTACAGACGGCTTAATACCGTGCTCCGTAAGATATTGTTGCGTCGATGTCATTCCTTTATAACTATATCAATTTTGTAATCGCTACAAAGGTAAGGCGAAAGTATAGACCGACCAAATACTTACTGTTATTTTTTCGAAACGGGAAGTTTCTATCCTGCTAAATTGCTGTCATACAGCTTCGCATAGAAATCAAAGGATGAAATGGATTTGTCCGGACATCGTAGCGATTGTCGCCGTTTTGCTGCTGTATTTAGGGTCTGCTGTTAAATTATTAAGAGTTTGATAATAAGATAAAAAGCCGTATCTTTGCGGGAAAAAGTGCAAAGAAATATGCGAATAGAGCGAAAAAGTCGTGCATTTAACC